>CAMCYK010000233.1 GCA_945883695.1 Akkermansia muciniphila
GCTTGCCATCTCGCAAGCCACGGCGCTCCGGTCATCCCGATGCATCCGGACATCCCGCCGGGCCCGCACGAGCGGCTCGGCTACACGCTGAACTTCTGGCAATTCGTCACCGCCATCGACAAGGATCCCGCGCCGGAGGAAATCGGCGCGACCCTCTATCACTGCCACCAGGTCCTGCGGGCATTCAAAGACCCGCTGCCGGAGCTCGGCATCCTGTTAGAAACGCTGGAGCTGTTGGAAACTCCCCCGCCGGGCACGATGCTTTCCGCCTCCGACATCGCGCTGTTGCGGGACCGTCTGTCGGCCTCGCTATCCGTGCTGCGATCTTTCCCGATGCAAGCGCTGCACGGCGACGCCCACGGCGGCAACCTGATGAACACCCCGTGCGGGCTGCTGTGGACGGATTGGGAAGACACCTTCCTCGGCCCGCTCGAGTGGGACCTCGCGTCGATCGTCTGGAACGCGCGCATTCTCGACGAAGACCAAGCCACCGCCGGTGCCATCCTCGACTCCTACCGCCGCGCGGGCGGATCGATCGACGAAGCCGCGCTGCATCAAAGCCTGATCGCCCGCGCCGCGGTGATGAGCGCCTGGTATCCGGTGCTCTACCCCGAGCCCTCGCCGGGCCGGCAGGAGAAGCTCCGGCGTCGGCTGGAATGGCTTGAGGCCGCGAAGGAGTGAGATCGGAGAATCGCGATGCGCACGGGCGCGGCGGCATGGCACGGACGAACATCCGCCCCGGACTCGGGCTGGCGTCGCGGCGGCTGAGCATCGTCGGCCTGGCCGATGTCACGCGGGACGGGGGTTTTGGATCGATCCCGCCGGTCCTCGTCGTAGGAACGGGCATGCGCATTCTTCTCGCCCTGCTGTTGCCTGCCTTGCTGTCGGTCGCCATCGCCGCGCCGGATCCCGATCCGGCGCGTTTCGCGAAGGAGATCGCTGCCTTCGACGCGGCCCAGGCGAAGTCCGCGCCGGCCAAGGGCGGCATCGTGTTCACCGGCAGCTCGAGCATCCGCTTGCTGAACTTGCCGAAGGTCTTCCCCGGCCTAAAAGCGCTCAACCGCGGCTTCGGCGGCAGCCATATCTCGGAGGTGAACCATTATCTCGACCGCCTGGTGTTGCGCCACGCGCCGTCGACGGTGGTCTTCTACTGCGGCGGCAACGACCTGTGGGACAAGAAGTCGCCGGACCAGGTGGAGGAGGATTTCACGGAGTTCCGGACGCGGCTGTTCGCGAAAGTGCCGGAAGCGAAACTGATCGTCATGGCGATCCGCCCGAGCCCGGCGCGGGTGTCGATCCGCGAGGTGGAGGCGGCGATGAACGGGCGCTTCAAGAAGGCTGCCGATGCCGATCCGCGGATCACCTACGTCGCGGGATCGTGGGACCGCTTCCTCGAAGACGCCGGCAAGCCGGAGCCGGAACTCTTCGTGGCGGACGGCCTGCACATGAGCGACGCCGGCTACGCGATCTGGAAGGAGCTGCTGACACCGCTGCTGAAGGTGGGGACCGGCGTGTCGCGTTGAATGCGACAGGGCGAGGGATGCGCGGGTTCGGGGGGCGGGCGGCAGAATGCCGCACCGCCCGTTGCCATCTCGCTTTGAAAGCGACACTCCGCTCGGTCAGGGCGCTTGCAAGGCGGCGGCGTGGGCGCGGATCTCGGCGGCGTCCAGGGCCCGGCCGTAGAGCGCGACCTCGTCGATGCCGCCGATCCACTGGCGGATCTGATCCTTCGAATTGGTGGGCTGCAGGCGGCCGATGATCGGCCGCAGCAGGGCGTTGTGAAAGGGCAGGGCGGCTTCGGTGGAGTCCGACAGTTCTCCGTCGAGATACAACAGGATGCGGCTCCCGTCGTGGACCGCGGCGACGTGGATCCAGCGGTGGAGCAGGTGGGATTCGCGGGAATAGAGGTTGGTGCCGCCGACGTAGCCGGCGGGCGCGCGAAACATGGCGCGCAGGGCGAAGTCGGGGTGAATGTGGCCGAGGTGCTCGCCCCGCCGTGCCATCCGCTCGAGGGCGAAGGTCTGGGGCGCGTGCCGGATCGAAGGGGGAGTGTCGGGCGGCAAGGGTCCGGGCTCGGCCCGTTCGAGGGCGATTGCCGTGCCGTGGTTTTCGGCCGATGAGAAAATCAGGCATTCCACGGTGATGCCACGGGCGGTGTCGAGACCCGGGATGCCGTCGCGGGTGGTGGCGAAGCCGGCGGCCTCGCCGTTGTCGACCATCAGGAAGCGCTGGCGGTCGCCGCCGCCGAGGCGGGCGCGTTCGAACAGTTGCAGCGGGTGGCGGCCGGTCTCGTCGGCGACCTGGCGGGCGGCGTCGAGTGCTTCGAAGCGCCAGTAAGCGGCGGGCGACGAGGCGAGGATGGCCGCCGCGTAGGCCGCCTCCGAAGCGGGGGGAACCGACAGCGGCGCGGGCGGCACCCGCAGGAAAAGCGCGGCGGGTTTCGCGCCGGGCGAGAGCCGGTGGTTGACCAGGATCGAACGGCCGGATTCGAGCTGGATTTCTTCCAAGGTCCGGCCGGAAGCGCCGACGGTGGAGGCGGTGAGCTGTTGCTCGAAGACATGCACTTCAGCCGCGCCGTCGGGCCCGACCTCGGCTGAGAAGACCGAGCCGTTGTCGACCAGGGCACCTTGTGGCAGGTGGACGATGAAGGGGACCTGGCTGCCGATCGTCCGGAACGCCGCCGGGCCGGCGCGGAGCGCGAATTCGCCGCCGCCCAGCAACTCGAACTCGGCGGGCCCGCGGAGGTGGACGGACTGACCGCCGACCAGCGACAGCGAGAGTTCGCCGCTGAAGACGCGGACGACGCCCGGTCCCAGGGTTTGGCCACCGGCGGCGGTTTCAGGAAGATTCCAGCGCACGCCGGTGGCCGCGGAAGTCACCGCGAGGACGGGCCCTGCTGCCACCTTCCGAGCGACCGGATCCTTCGGATGGGTCCCCTCGCGCAGCGACCACCAGGTCGTGCCGCCGGCCAACACCAGCGCCGCGGCGGCGGCGAAGGCCGGCCAGCGCGGCGCGCGGCGGACCGGCGGGAAAGCGGTTGTCTTGACCGGCTCCGCCACCCCTTCGGACAGCGCGAGGTGGACCGCCGCGTGGCTGCGGTAGTAGTCGCGGGCCGCGGCGTCGCCGCGCAGGAGCCCGTCGAGTTCTTCCGCCTCGGCCGGCTCCAGCAGGCCGTCGGTCAGGCGTGACAGCAGATACGAGAGCCGGGGAGAAGGGGTGTCGGCGGTCATGACGGAACGGGTCAGAGGGAAACCGGCTGGCCGTCGGCGGCCAGCTTGCGGCGGACGCAGGAGACCAGCGTCCCGCGGGCTTTCTCGAGGATCCGGTAAAGCCGGTGGACCGATTCGTTGCGGGCCGCGGCCAGCTCGGTGATCGAGGTCCCCTGGCCGTAACGCGCCTCGATCACCGCCCGCGACCGCGCGTCGAGGCGGCACAAGCAGGAGTCGAGCGCGACGCGGACCGGATCGACCTGATCGTGTTGCGGGGCTTCGCCGGCCAGCACTTCGACCAGTTCGTCGGAGAACACCAGCCGGTCGCGGCTGCGCTTCTTGCGGAAGCGCAGGACCTCGAAGTAAGCCAGCCGCATCGCCCACGGCAGGAATTCCCGGCCGCTGTCGAAGGTCTCGAATTTCTCCCACAGGCTGATCGCGGTGTCCTGCATGATGTCGTCCAGATCGCCGGCGTCCGGGTGGATGCTGTAGATGAAATTGCGGATCGACTGCTGATGCGGCAGCATCAGCGCGAGGAATTCGCGATTCCGTTCGGGTGGGCCGGATTTCATGGTCGCGGGCGGTCGGATTGTCCCGCGACGGGTTTAAGCGCGGCGGCAGCGGATTTCGCGAACTATTTCAGGCCGCGCGGAATGGGCCGCGCCGCCCGGGAAAATTCCTCCAACTTTTTCGCGAGAAACATCGACCCGCGGCTTATAACCCCCGGTCCGCTCTTCTCCCGCGGTGCGGCTGCCGTTCCCATCCACGCGCATGAAAAACCTCCGACTCCACCTCCTCTCGCTCGCCGCCTTGACGGTGGCAAGCGCTCCTGCCGCCGATCTTTTTTGGGATGGCGGGACTTCCAACATCGTTACGGACGGCGACGGGGCCCCGTCCTTCCTCGCGGGCACGTGGAGCACCTCCATCGCCAACTGGGACCAAGGCGCGGGACTTGCTCACGTGCCTTGGAACAGCGGTGACACCGCCATCTTCGGAGGGACGCCCGTCAACACGATCCGCGTGACCGCCCTCGCCTCGAGTGTCAACGTCGCCCAAATCAAGATCATCTCCGGCAGCACCGGCAATTTCCGCCACGACATCGGCGTCGCCGCGGACACCACCAACGCGATCACCTTCAGCGGCACCTACAACGACACCAACCCGGCGATCGACGCCTCGGGTGCGCTCAACAACAATTTCCCCGCCAAGGTCACCGGCACCCCGAGCGGTGGAATGGTGATCAAGCACGGATCCAACATCACCACCCCGGGCAGCACCGGGCGCTTCGCCCTGACCAACCCGAGCTGCGATTTCGTGGGCGACGTCATCCTGACCGGGGGAAACCTCTCGACGGGATCGCAGTTCGGTAACGCCGCGAACAAACTCGTCCTCAAGGGTGGCGCGCTGTTCGTAAGCAACGGGGCCGCCATCTCCATCACCTTCGCACGCAACATCGAGGTCGCCACCGCCAGCGGGCTGGCCAGCAATGCCGCTGGCAGCGGATTGCAGGTTCTCGACCTGACGGGAGCCATCACCGGTTCCGCGCCGTTCACCCGCTACTCCAGCGTCGTCGGCACCGCGACTTCCGAGGTCCGGTTTTCCGGCAACATGGCGGGATTCACCGGCACCTTCGAAAATGCCGGCCCCGCGGCCACCAGCATCGCCACCGTGCAAACCACTGCCGCCAGCGGCGGGGCCTGGAAGCTTTCCGGCGGCACGCTGAAACTCAACACCACCGACGACACCCACATCGCCAACGGCCCGGGCAAGAGCGATCTCCTGATGAACGGCGGCGTGCTCGACCTGAACGGCAAGAGCGAGACCGTCAACGGCCTCTCCGGGGTCAGCGGCACGGTGCAAAACAACCTCGACGGCAGCATCGCCGTCCTGACCGTCGGCGACGCGGACGCCAGCGCCACCTTCGGCGGCACCCTCCGCAACAACTCCGGCGGTGCCGCCACCGGCACGCTCGGCTTGACCAAAATCGGCGGCGGCACCCAGACCCTCACCGGCACCTGCTCTCACAGCGGTCCCACCCTTGTCAGCGCCGGGCGACTGCTGGTGACCAGCAGCTTTGGCGATTTGGACACGGAGAAGCCGGATTCCTCCGTCACGGTGGCCGATTCCGCCACCTTCGGCGTGAAGCTGGCCGCCAGCGGGGCGACCGCCGCGGTCGACAGCCTGGTCACCGGCAGCGGTGCCGGATCGACCCTCCGCCTCGACACCGCTTCGTTCGGCAACACGCCGTTCGAGATCCTCGGCGCGACCACCTTCACGCCGGGCACCGGTGCCAGCACCCTGCTCCAGCTCCGCGGCTTCAATTTCGCGGTCGGCACGATCCCGCTGATCAAGTACGGCACGCTGAGCGGGGCGGGCTTCGCCGGGCTGACCCGGCAACTGCCCTACCGCGTCGCGGGGAATCTGGTGAACAACACCGATGAGAAGAGGATCGACCTCAACATCAGCTCCGCGGAATCCGCCGTCTGGGAGGGCGATGTCAACGGGCTCTGGGATGTCAATCCCGACGCGGATGGCAGCGCCGGGACTTTCAACTGGAAAACCTCGGTCGCCGGCACCGACACCCGCTACGCCCAGGGTCCGACGAACACCGATCAGGTGACCTTCGACGGCAGCGCCACCGGCACCACCGCGATCAACCTGACCACCACGCTCACGCCGCTCAACGTGCGGGTGAACAATCCGGTGAGCAAACCCTACACCTTCGCCGGGGCCGGCAAGCTCAGCGGCGAAACCGCGCTGGTGAAGGACAACGACGGCACCCTGATCCTCGCCAACCCGACGCCCTACGACCACAGCGGCGGGACCTCGATCCTGTCCGGCACGCTGCAGCTCGGCGACGGCACCACGCCCGGCCTCGGTCGGCTCGGCGGACCGATCTTCGTCGAGACTCTCGGCGCCAAGCTGGTTCTCGATCATCCCGAAGACCTGACCCTGAACAACGTGCTGGCCGGCAGCGGCGAGATCGTCAAAAAAGCCACCAACACGCTCACCTTCGCTGCCGCCAACACCTTCAACGGCGACTGGATCGTCAGCAAGGGGACCGTGGCGGTCGCGGCCGCCAACTCCCTCGGCAGCGGCAGGGTGTTTCTCGGCGACGCCGCCACCGGCAGTGATGCCGTCACCCTGCTGCTGAACAACCGCGCCGACCTCACCAACAGCGTCAACGTCACGGTCGACGGGACCGGCACCGCCACGCTGGCCGCCAGCAACACCGGCACCGGCACCACCAATCCGGCGACCTTTGGCGGCCCGCTCACCCTTGACCGTCCCACCACTTTCCGCAACGACATCGCGGGTGACCTGCTGAGCTTCACCGGGGCCATTGGAGGCAACGTCGGCACCCTGACCGTCGCGGGCGGGCAGGTGGTTTCGCTCCAATCGACCGGCAACAATTTCACCGGCAATGTCGCGGTCACCGGCGCGGGCACCGTCTTGCAGGCGGGCTTGACGACCGGTGCCGAATTCATCCCCGACACCGCGAACGTCGATCTCGCGGCCGGCACCTTCCTCCGCCTGGCCGGCGCCGGCACCACCAACGAGACCATCGCCGGACTCACCGGCAGCGGCACCGTCCAGCGGGTCGTGACCGGCCTCAAGACGCTGGTGGTCGGCAGCGGCGATGCCAGCAGCACCTTCGACGGCCTGTTCACCGCCACCGCGGGCGTGCTCGGACTGACCAAGACCGGTGCCGGCACCCTGACGCTGACCGCCGCCCACACCTACGCCGGCAGCACCACCATCAGCGGCGGCACGCTCGAGGTGAACGGCTCCATCACCAGCCTGGCCCTGCCCACCGGCGGCACCCTGGCCGGCAGCGGCAGCGTGGGCGCGATCGCCGCCACCGGCACCGGGAAAATCTCCCCCGGCACCCTGACCACCACCGCCACGCTCGGCGCGGCCGGCAATGTCTCGTTCGCCGCCGGCACCGGATTCACCGCCCAGATCAACAGCGACGGCACGCCGGCCGCCGACCGGCTGGCCGTCACCGGCACCCTGGCGCTCGGCGACGGTGTCGCCGCGCTCGAGCTCACCGATCTCGGGACGACCGCCCTCGCCGCGCCCGTCAAGCTGGTCCTCGCCACCGCCACCGGCGCGATCACCGGCAGCTTCAGCGGTCACCCGAACAACAGCAATCTCGTCGTCGGCTCCAATACCTACCGGATCAAGTACGACGACACCGCGGGGCCGCTCAACGCGATCACCCTGACCATCGGCAGCCCCTCCGGCTACGGCGCGTGGGCGGGCGTCAACGGTGTCGGGGCCGCCGACGCGGACGACGACAAGGACGCCGTGGCCAACGGCGTGGAGTATGTGCTGGGGACCAACCCCAGGGTCGCCACCACCACCGGGATCTCGCCGCTGGTCACCGCCGGCGAGTTCAAGTTCACCTTCACCCGCAGCGATGCCTCGGAGACCCCGGACACCGCGGTGTGGATCGAGACCAGCAACAACCTCGTCAACTGGACCAGCGATGGCGGTCCCCACGCGGTGGGTGCCACCAGCAGCGGCAGCGTGACCGTCGTGGAAAACCCGGCCGCCCCCGCCGCGGATCCGGGCACCGACACCGTGACCCTTACTTTGCCGAAGAACACGCCCGCCAAGTTCGCCCGGCTGAAGGTGGTCGTGACACCGTAATCGGTCGGCTGCCGCAAGCCGGGCCCCGCGGCCCGGGAAGGGGGTCATGGGACGGGGATGGGAGTGTCGCCTTGAAGGCGACATGACGAGGGTCGGGCGGCATTCCGCCGCCCGAAGGATGGTGCGGGACGGGCGGCAGGATGCCGCCCGACCCTTGTCATGTCGCTGTGACAGCGACACTCCGATCATGCCGGCGTGGGCCTCAGGGCTGGAGCACCAGCGGGATCACGTTGCGCCCCGGCGGCCGGCCTTCGCCGTCGGAGGCATCGACCTCGAACACCTCCAGGTGGCCGATCTGGCGCGCGGTCACCTGGTAGGCGACCACGAACGAGAAGGGCCCATGCCCGTCCACGCCGCCGCCCGTCGTGTGTCCGGTGGCCAGCTCGCTGCCGTCAGCGGCGAGCAAGCGCCAGTTGACCGTCGATTCGAAAGTGCGCGAGGCCCCGCTGACGGCAAAGCCCGGCGACACCCGCTCGCCCGACGCCGGTGACGCGACGAAGACGAAGGCCGCGTCGTTGAGGGGCTCCGTCCGGGTTTGCGCCCACATCCCGCACGGCAGGCGGAGCCCCCGCTTGCGGCGCGGCAGCGGGCGGTTTGCAGCCGCAGATCAGGACCGTCGCCAGCGTGAGTGGAAGCAGTGCTTTCATGGTTCAAGATGCTATGCCCTCGCGGCAGTTCCGGTCAATTCCATCCCTTGGGCTGCCGAAGCAAGCGCGGACGCTGTCTCCGGCGGCACGCCTTGGCGATAAGGAGTGTGGACCTGTGGTCAACACTCCCCCCCGTGCCCGCGCCGCAAGGTGCGGTCACTTCATCCATCCGCACGTCGTCAAATCGATGCTGCAAATCGGCAAGGTCCCCGGTCTTTTCACCTTGCGGTTGGCATCCCTACGACACTCCATCGTTCGTGAGCGTCGCCTCGATCCTGAAGATCGCAGCCCTGTTATTGGCTGTCTCAAATTCCTTGGTCTCGGCAACAACTCCAACTCTCCGGTTCCCGGACGGCAT
>CAMCYK010000234.1 GCA_945883695.1 Akkermansia muciniphila
GATGAACTCGGTGAGCCCGCTTTTCACCCCGATCAGCTCGGCGATGACCAGCCAGGTCCAGGCCCAGCCGAGAAGAATCCGGAGGTCGTTGTAGAGGTTCGGCAGGATCCCCGGAATCACCACCTTGGTGATCATCTGGCGCGGCTTGGCACCGAGGGTCTGGGCGGCTTCGAGCAGCGACGGATCGAGCAGGCGGGTCGTCTTCGAGACCACCAGGATCATTTGGAAGACGGTGCCGATGAAGACCAAGGCCACCTTCGGCGCGTCGCCGGCCAGCAGCACCGCCACCAGCAGCGTGCTGAAGGTCGGGGCCGGCATGTAGCGGAAGAAGTCGACGAAGGGCTCGCACAGCTTGGAGAAGAAATCGAACACCCCGCACAGGATCCCGAGCGGGATGCCGACCGCGCAGGCCCACAGGAAGCCGATGAAAATCACCCGCAGCGACTTGCGGTAGCGGTCCGCCATCGTCAACTCACCCGCCGGGACCTCGGCCGTGAAGTCCCGCATCCCGGCACGGATCACCTCGTGCGGCGCGGGCAGATAAACCGGGTTCGCCGGCTTGCCCTGCGGCACGATCTTCAAGAGCGGCTCGTCGGGCAGCGTGCGGAAGGAGAACTCGGGAGCGAGCGCCGAGAGCAGGGCCCAGTTGTGGCCGATGATTCCGAGATTCTCCCCGCTCAGGACCGGCTTGGTCGAGGTCTTCGCGCCGGTCGCGAGGTCGCGCCACAGATGATAGAGGACGGCATCGTTCTGGGCATCGTCATAGTTCAACCAGCCGTGCTCGACCGCCACCGGCGCGAGTTGCCGCAGCAGTTTCTGGTTCTTGCGCTTCGCCCCCGAGGCCGGGGTGCCGGCAGCCCGCGCGGCCAGCACCGCCTCGTTCTCCGCGCGGACCGCCCCGACGAACTCCGGGAAGAAGCCCCGGCTGAGATGATCGCCGGCGGTGAAGACCGTCGTCACGCCTTCCCGCTCGGCCGACAGTTCGATCTTCACGTCCGGATGCCAGATCCACGGAACGTAGGAAACGACGCACCAAAGCACCAGCGGCAGCAGGAACGAGACGGCGGTCAGCAAGAGCCGCCGGGCCTGCGGCAGATCGCGGCGGATCAGGAACCAGTCTTTGAGAACGGCGGGGCGTGCCATGGGCGCGAGAAGGCTCGGCGGAAAGGTTCGCGCCGGAGGAGCCCGGCGCGACGGGAGCGGCGGATGGATCTGACCGCTTACTTGCCCTTCGCGGCGGCCAGCGCCTTGGTCAGCGAAGGATCAAGGTATTTGGCCGGATCCTGGCTCTTCTCGTAGACCTCGAACTTGAGGTTGAATTCATCGACCACTTTCGAGGAGCCGTAGACATTGCCGAGACCATCGCCCTTTTCCCAGCGCTTGAGGGCCTCGTCCAAGGTCAGGATGTAGGTCCCCTTGAGGAAGGGTTCGTATTCCTCCGGCGAGATTTTCACCCGGGCGGCGAGGATCTTCAGCGCGTCGTCGAGGTTTTCCTCGTCGCGGATGTAATCGGCGATCCTGTACCAGACCTTCACCACCTTGGCCCAGTCGTCCTTGTTCTTTTCCAGGCTCTCGGCCGAGACGTAGAGGAGATCGTAAATGATGCCGGGCGCGTCGGCGGAGGTGAACACCGGCTTCGAGCCGGGCAGCACCTTGAGCGCCTGGCCGGAACTCGGCTGCCAGGCCCCGATCGCGTCGACCGCCTTCGACGCCAGCACCTGCGGCGTCTCGTTGGTCGGGGTGTTCACGATGGTGACGTCGTCCGCCTTCAGTCCGGCTTTTTCCATCCCGGTAAGCAGCAGGAGATGGGAGACGAAACCCTCCTCAAGGCCCACCTTCTTGCCCTTGAGTTCCTTCACCGAATCGATACCCGGCGCGGCGACAATCATGTCGTTGCCGTTGGAGAAGTCGTTGATGATGATGCCGACCGACGGCTTGCCGGTGGCTCCGGTGACCAGGGCGTCGCCATTGGTCATACAGACCGCGTCGACCTTGCCGGCGACATAGGCATCCATCGAGGGCACGTAATCGAACCACTCGAATTTCACGTCAACCCCCGCCTCTTTGAACCAGCCCTTTTGGATGGCGATCTCCCAGGCGACCCAGCCGGGCCAGTCGGAGTAGGCGATCTTCAGGGGCTCGGCATGGGCCAGGCTGGCGAGGGAGAAGAGCCCGGCCAGAGCGAATCGAAAACGTGGAAGTGATTTCATGGCGTGGTGGAACTGAGTTGAACGAACGCCTGCGGTATGAGGATTTCGCAGTTTATTCACACCTCAGTAAGCACGGCCCATACCATCATCGATCTTCCGGCAAATAAAAAAGGCGGCCGCGTTGCCGCGGCCGCCCGATCTTGGTTCAGAAGAAACGGTTCGAATTAGAACGAGACCGACAGCTTGACGCCGCCGATCAGGTGCTCGCGGCCACCGAGGGTGCCGGTGCCCCCGACCATCGGGGTGTCGGAGACAAGACCGTTGTCAGCGTCGACATACTTGACGTAGGGCGCGATGACCACGTTCTCGCGGAACTGCCAAGGCAGCTCGGCCTTGACGTACCAGCCCTGGAAGCCATCGGCGGTGCCGAACGAACCCAAGGTGTCCGCCATCTGCCAGCCGTGGCCGTCGGAAACGCCGACGCCGGCCGAGAGGTTCAGGCTGAGGCAACCTTCCATCAGATTGAACGACTTGGTGACCTCGGGCTGCAAGTACCAGCCGTTGTTCGAGTCGAAGTCGTAATAGAGGGTGGCGCTGGCGCCGATGCCCCAGAAGATATCCTCAACTCCAGCGGACACGTAAACTTCCTGGGTGTCGAGGCCCGCGATGTCCTGGTAGTAGTAGTAAATGTAGCCGAATTCCAGCGACACCGGACCGAGCGAGGTCGAGATGGCGGCGTAGAGGTCGAGCTCGTTGGAGCTGTTGCCGAAGGTTTGGGAATCGTTGACCGACCCGTACCAAGCACCGGCGCTGAGTCCGAAGTTCTCGTTGAGATCGTAGGACAAGTCGATTCCGGCTTCGATCAGGTCGCTGCCGACGTCCACGAATCGGAACTCATACAACGAGCTGTAGCCGACGTGCACTTCGCCGGTCAGACCGGATTCGATCGGAGCGGTTGCGGGCACGGGGGCCATGGGAGCGGTGGTTCCCGCCGAGGCGAAGCCGGCCACAAGGGTGGAGGCAGCGGCCAGGGCGCCGACATAGTTGGTGTTTTTGCGCATCTTGGTATTGTTTTTCGGTTGCTGATGGACCCTGAAATTCAAGCGGTAGCAAGATTTTCAAGAAGCCTTGGCGGAAGAAGGCCGCGCGCCAGTGTTGTCCGGACGCTGCCTAACGGGGTTTCGTTAAGAAATCCTAAAGGTATTGTCCAGCTAAAAGAACGCGCGGCAGAGCCCGCCCGGGCGAGTGGTTAGAGAGGATCCACGCGGCTGGCAAGGGGGAAAACCGTATGCCTAGCTGCCACCATTCGCTTACGTCCGCGGTTGGTGCCGGAACTCGCGAAGCTCGCCTGCCATCTCGGGCGACAGGGATCGACCGGAACCCGCTCTAAAAAAACCGCGCCAAGAGGCTTCCGGGGAGTTTCCGCTTCGGAGCGCACGCTCGTCGCCATCACGCCACGAGAACTGCAAACCCCTGCATCGCCGGGGCACGGTCGAAATCCCGGAACGCTGGCACGACCCCTGCTCACGGCTTCTTTCACAGCCGGATTCGCACGGGTCCGGCTGCACAATCCATCCGAAACCGAGTCGAAATGAGCCTGAAAACACGTTTGGCACGCGGCGCTAGTGCGCTGGCTGCCGTAGCTATGATGGTCCTGACACTGGCACCTGATGCCCGTGCCCAGGAGGAAGCAACCCCGCCTCCGGCAACCGAGGAGGCCGCGGCCGCCACGCCGGCCGAGGAGCCGGCACCGGCCGAGGAGGCTCCCGCCTTCGCCACCTACGATGACTTCAAGGCGAGCCCGGAATACGCGGGCTTCCTGGCGAACAACCTGTGGATCATGATCGCCGCCGCACTGGTGTTCCTGATGCACCTTGGCTTCGCGACGGTCGAATCCGGGATGTGCCAGAAGAAGAACACCGTGAACATTTTGTTCAAAAACGTGTTCATCGTCTGCATCGGGGCGATGGGTTACATGTTCTACGGCTTCAACGGCATGTATCCCGGCTGGGAGATGGGGGTTTCCAAGGACTTTTTCGCCTTGGGCAAACCGATTCTCAACAGCTTCGACGATGCCGGCCAGGTCGCCAACATGACGACCGCCTACGCCACCGGCCCGATGACCTACTGGACCGACTTCCTCTTCCAGGCGATGTTTGCCGCGACCGCCGCGACGATTGTTTCCGGTGCGGTCGCCGAGCGGGTCAAGCTCGGCAGCTTCATGATCTACGCGACGATCCTGGTCACCTTCTTCTACCCGATCACCGGTTCTTGGAAGTGGGGCTACGGATGGCTCAACACCGCCGGCTTCCATGACTTCGCCGGTTCCACGCTGGTTCATGCCTTCGGCGGGTTTGCCGCGCTCGCCGCCGTGCTGGTGCTCGGTCCGCGCCGCGGGAAATACACCAAGGACGGAGTGAGGCCGGTGCTGCCGCACAATCTTCCCCTCGCGACGATCGGGGTCTTCCTGCTGTTCTTCGGCTGGTTCGGGTTCAACGGCGGCTCGGTGCTTTCGGCCGACCCGCAGGCCGTTTCGCGGGTCTTCGTGACCACCGCGATGGCCGGCTTCGCCGGAGGCCTTGGCGCCATGTTCATCTCGTGGGGCGTGCTGAAGAAGCCGGACCTCTCGATGACCCTCAACGGGATGCTCGCCGGCTTGGTCGGGATCACCGCCGGCGCCGACGACATCGCCCCCTTTGGCGCGGTCGCCGTGGGTGCCATCGCCGGCGTGTTGGTGGTTTTCTCGGTGGTCTTCTTCGACAAGATCAAGGTTGACGATCCGGTCGGAGCGATCTCCGTCCACGGCGTCTGCGGCATCTGGGGAACCCTTGCGGTGGCGATCTTCGGAACCAAGCACTTTGGCACCCAGCTGATGGGTACTCTGGCGGTGTCGGGTTTTGCCTTCGTGGTTTCCTTCGGTTTGTTCACGATCCTCAAGCTGGTCATGGGAGTCCGGGTCGACGCCCAGGAAGAAGAGGAAGGATTGGACGTGGCCGAGCACGGCTCGCCGGCCTACACCGATCACTGAAAATCATCTGCTGGACTTTCCTGGCGGGCGGACCTTCGCGGGTCCGCCCGTTTTGCGTTTGCCGGCGGCCGGACTCCCGCTATGACCCCTTCCGGTGAACCGGCGCGTCCTCCTCCTCTTGATTTGCCTCGCGCTGACGGCAGCCTTCGCGGCCTGGGTCTGGCTCCGCCCTTACGACTGGGCGGACGATCCCGGCGCGCGCTACCGGGTGGTCCATGCTTCGCTCGAACAGGATCATTCCTACTACTGGCTGGGCCTGAAATTGAAGCAAGTCGCCGCGGACTCCCACGATCTCACCAAGCCGGTCCACCTGCTGCTCGCCGATGGACGCGAGGTGGAACCCGCGGAAACCCAGCTTGAAGGCAGCGAAGGCAAGCCGGTGGCAACCCTCGGTTTCCGTTTCTGGCTCACCGAAAAAGACCTCGCCGGCCCCCTCCGGCTGCGACTCAACGACGGGACGCTCACGGTGCGCCAGAAACCCGGCTTGCCCGCGCCCGCCGGGGATCCGATCCGCTATTTCCTCAATTCGAATTGGTAAGGGCATGAGCTGGCTGCTGATCGACAACTCCAACACCCGCACCAAGTTCGCGCTGGCCGACCGTGCCGGCCTGACGGGGCCGACCCGTTGGCTGCCCACGGCGGAGCTCGACTCCGGCCGCCTCGCGGATGCCCTGGGCGACCTCGTTTTCAGCGCCGCGCTGGTCTGCTCGGTGGTCCCGGAAAAGGCGCGGGTCCTCCGTGAATTCCTCGACCGCCGCGGTCCGGTGCATTTCCTGACCCACGAAAGCGACACCGGCCTGATCCTCGATTACCCCCTTCCCGCCCAGATCGGGGCCGACCGGCTGGCCAATGCCATCGGCGTGGCAGCCCGCCACGGAGCGCCGGCGATCGTCATCGACTTCGGCACCGCCGTCACCTTCGACGTCGTGGCGGCCGGACCGGCCTACTGCGGCGGGGTGATCGCGCCCGGGCTCGGCGCCATGCAGGACTACCTCGGCCGCCGGACCGCCCTGCTCCCGAAGATCGAGCTGGCCGAACCCCGCGCGGCCATCGGCAAATCGACCGTCGAGGCGATGCAAGCCGGCGCCGTCTTCGGCTACCGCGGCCTGGTCCGCGAGATCCTCGCCCGGTTGCGGGCCGAGATGGACGGGAATCCGGCCATCGTCGCCACCGGCGGCGACGCGGCGCTGATCGCCCGCGGCCTGCCGGAGATCCAATCCGTCGATCCCGACCTCACCCTCGAAGGCATCCGGCTCGCCGCTGTCAGGAATCTTCGCTAAAAGTACGTGCCAAGGCCGTCCGTAGTGGATACAACGTAGTCACCCGTTTATGTTTGAAACCCCTCTCGCCATCGGTGTCGATTTTGGCGGCAGCTCCGTGAAATTCGGGGTGCTGTATCGCGGCAATATCATCGACCATGCCCCGCCGATCTCGACGCCGGACTTCGACGGTCCGGACGCGCTGATTGAAGCGATGCTCCGGGTGATCGAGGATCTCCGCGACCGCCATCCGCGGATCGAGGCGGTCGGGGTCGGGGTTCCCGGCCTCGTGCACTTCGAAAAGGGCATCGTCCACAACCTCACCAACGTCCGGGGCTGGGTCGGGATCCCGCTGAAGAAACGGCTGACGGAGGCCCTCAACCTGCCGGTGGTGGTCGAGAACGACGCCAATTGCATGACCTACGCCGAGTGGAAACGCGGCGCGGGACGGGGTCTCAACCACCTGATCGCGCTGACCCTCGGCACCGGGGTCGGCGGTGGCGTCGTGGCCAATGGCAAGATGGTCCGCGGTGCCCAGTTCGGAGCCGGCGAGATCGGCCAGATGTCGATCGACTGGCAAGGCCGCCGCGGCGCCTACGGCAACCTCGGTGCCCTCGAGGACTATGTCGGCAACAACGAGATCACCGCCGATGCCCGCGAGACCTACCTCAAGGCGGGGATCGAGCGCCACCTCCCGGAATGCAGCCCGGCGGCGCTTGCCAAGGCGGCGCTGCTTGGCGACGAGATCGCGCTCGGGATCTGGGACAGCATCGCGGCCAAGCTCGCCACCGCCATCATGAACTGCTGCTGGCTGCTCAACCCGCAGGCCGTGATCATCGGCGGCGGCGTGGCCAAGGCCGGCGACATCCTGTTCAGTCCGCTGACCGCCCATCTTTACGCCCAGCTCTCGGCCCCCTTCAAAGAGCACCTGATGATCCTACCCGCCCGCTTCGGCAACGACGCCGGGATGGTGGGTGCCGCGGCGCTGGCGCTGGAGGAGTCCGGCGTGGTGCTGCAGCCGTGAGCTCAGGCCAGCACCCGCTCGTACACCCCCAGCACCTTCGCCGTCATCGCGCCGAGCGTGACCTCGTTCGCCACGAGTTCGAACGATGGCCGGAGCTTTGCCCGCAGGCCGCTCAAATCGCCCAGCGCCAACCTCAAACCGCGGACCAGCTCCGGAACCGAATGCGTCTCCATCAGCGCCGCGGCCGGCAAAAACTCCGGCGCGAAACCGACCTTCGTCGCAAGGCTCGGCACCCCCATGTGCAGCGCCTCGGCCAGGGTGTAAGGGCCGCCTTCGTTGCGCGAAGCGACGATGAACAGGTCGGCGCAGCCCATCAGGCCCACCGCATCGTCGCGATGCCCGGCCAGCCAGACGCGCTCGCGGAGGGCGTGGCGATCGAGGAGTTCCTCCAGCTGGGGCCGCTGGATCCCCTCGCCGATCAACCACAGCTTGAAGCCCGGGACCTGCGCCATCGCCTCTAACAGCAGGTCCATCCCTTTCGCCGGGACCAGGCGGCCGACGGTGCAGAATACCGGTTCGGAGCCACCCAAGAACGGCGGACCGGTCGCCAGGGCCGCCTCGCGGGTGCCCGGTGGCGGCGGCGCGATCGAGTTCCAGATGACCGTCGCCGGGATCCCGCCGAGCGAATCGCGGACCTGGGCCGAGGCGGTGATCACCGCGTGCTGGTCGCGGAACGGCCGCGCGCTGCGCTTGATGTTCTGGACCGTGGCGACCCGCTTCACTCCCGGCAGCCAGCGCCGCAGCGAGCGGACCATCGCCGCGGCCTTGTTGGCGTGGGCATGGACGACCTGCGGCCTGGCGGAGAGGATTTTCGCCCGCAGCGCGGCCAGGTTGAACGGATTCAAGCGGCCGCCGCCCATCGGATGGGCCATGAACCCGACCGCCGGATCGAAGTGCGGCCGCATCGACGCGTCGGCGACCACGCTGACGGCGTGGCCCAGCGCGGCCTGCCGGTTGGCGAGCTCGATGACGTTTTTTTCCAAACCGCCCTTTTCGCCGACGCTGGCGAGGACGTGACAGACGCGGATCACGGCCGGATTGGAAGGGTCCCCGATGCCGCTGCCAAGCGTCAAAAGACCCGCGGCCCGACCGCCCCCTGATTTTGGTGTTTCCGCCCGCAGGGTCTTTCCCTAAACAAGCGGCCCCGCGAGGGACCCATCCGACACATGCGACTTCTGTTCATCATGCTCCGCAAAGAGCTGAAGGGTTATTTCTTCAATCCCTTCGGCTGGGTGGTACTCGCCTTTGTCACCGTGATGCAGGGGGCCGCCCTGTCGACGGCGAGGAAGGGCTTCCGCGATTCGCCCAGCCAGGACAGCCTGGTTTACTCGGTCTACAACACGACCCGGTTCTGGTTCTGGTTCCTT
>CAMCYK010000235.1 GCA_945883695.1 Akkermansia muciniphila
TCGTTTCGGGTCGGACAGGCCGTTGGTTGTTCTTACCTCCCGCAGTCTCGCTTGTCCGGTGGTACCCTTGCGGGTCAGGCTGCGATGGAGGCCGTCCGAGGCGCGGACGGGGGCGCGGTTTGTTGCTTCTGCGTTAGTGGAAGGGGAGGTTTTCCTTCACGTTCTTGATGTCGGCGTCGGAAACGAGAGCGGAATGGGTGAGATTCCGTTTGCGCTTGCGGCTCTTGCATTGGAGCAAGTGCCGGGCACCTTGTTTCCGGCGCAGAACCTTACCGGTTCCTGTCACCTTGAACCGCTTGGCAACAGCCTTTCGGGTCTTTGCTTTTCCTGAGACACGTGGCATGGGGCGGCGAAACTAGGGGGCCGACCCGAGTTGGCAAGGGAAAAGTGGCTCTTTTGCAGGGTGGCCTCATCCACTTTTGCCATCCACGGCGGGTCGGGGAGTTTTTTGAAATTTCGGGCCGGGCGACGGGTGACTCCTTTGCCAGCGGGAGAAGCCTCAGGTTCGCCGGCCGAGGTTGATGTTTGACCAATCCGAAATTTTTAGATATTGGAAGCGGCGTGATGGCGCAGCAGCAACAGCAATGGTTCTTCTCGACCGGAGGAGAGCGCTACGGCCCGGTGGGCTTCGACTACCTTTTGGAGCTGGCCCAAGTCGGGCGGCTGGATCCGCGCAACGACCTCGTGTGGAGCACCAGCCTGAACGACTGGGAGCCGGCCGGCGAGGTGGCGGGTCTGTTCGAACGGCGGGCGGTCCGCAAGGAGGATGCGTCGCTGGACGGGGCGAATTCGCTGGCGCAGACCGGCGATTTCACGGTCACGCCGATTCCCAAGGCGCATTTTCCGGGCACCGGGCGCGTCGGCTACGTGATGGGGGCGGCGGTCATGCCGCTGCTGCTGATCGCCGGCTGGCAATTCGCGATGCCTTTCATGCTGCCCTACGTGCCGGAAGCCTACGCCGGCTACCTGCCGCTGGTGGTCTGGCCCCTGGCCGGGCTGCTGGCGCTGGCGAGCCAGGTGAAGCGCTTCCACAATCTGGGAATGACCGGCTGGTGGTTTCTCGGCTTCGCGGTCCCGTTCTTGAATCTCTGGCTTGGCTACCGCTGTCTGGCCTGCCCGGGCGGCTATGGCGAGCGCAGGAAGCTGGACGGCATCGGCAAGCTGCTCGCCGTGTTGTACTGGGCGGCGGTCATCGGCGGTCTCGGGCTGGTGGGCGCGGCCCTGGTCGGGAGCTTCGGCGAGCTGAAGGACTCCGGCCTGATCCAAGACGTCACCCGGCAGTTCGAGGAGCTGCGGAAATCCGCGGTCCCCGAACGCTGAGTGGACCGGCCGGCGGGCTATTCCTTGGCCGGCGCGACCTTGGCCGCGGGCCGGGGGGGCATCGCCTCGCGGACCCAGCCGGTGAATTGCTCGTTGGTCGGCATTTCACCCTTCTTCAAGGCTTCAGCGAAGCGGTCGTAGGGGGCGGCCGGGAAGCCGGACCTGGCGGCCGCGGGGGCCTTGGCCATTTCGGCGGCGCGGACGGCGCTGGCGGTGGCCTGCTCCTTTTCCCCGAGCGACCACTGGAGCTGGGCGAGCAGGTGCAAATACGAGGGGTTGCCGCGCTGGTCCATCTCGGCGGCCAGGCTGGTGGCGACCGTTTTGCGGAAGCCTTGCGGCGCGTCGGGCTTCGACACCAGGGTGCGGGCGGTGGTGGCGATCAGCATCGGGCGCATCGGGTCGCCCTCCAGCTTGGCCAGGGCCGACTCCGCGCCGGCCCAGTCTTCCTTGGCGAGCAGCAGTTCGAAATCGAGCGTCGGCAGGTAGCGGCTCGCCGGGTCGAGCGCCCTCAGCTCGCCGACCGCCTTCTCCATTCCGTCGAGTTCCTTCTTCCCGGCGGCCTGGCGGAAGGCCTGCATGACCTTGGAAATTTCCTGCTGCTTCTCCTGGGCGGCCTTCATGTCGGCGAGCGCCTTGGTCGCGGCGTCGCCGCCGGCCAGCAGGCCTTCGACCAGTCCCTCGGTCAACTGCGCCGGGTGGGTGGTCAGCAGCACCTTGCCGTCCTTCACCAGAAAGGCGTGCGGGATGCCGCGGACGCCGGCCGGCTTGAGCCAGGTGTTCTCGAAATCGCCGCCCTTGCCGACGTAGGCGACCGGGTAGGACATGCCGTCGCCCTTGGTTTTGACGAAGGCGGCGACCTTGTCCTTGCCGTCCTCCCAGACGTTCATGCCGATCACCCGCAGGCCTTTTTCCTGATACTTGTCGTAGAGTTCGTCGACATGCGGGATGACCGCGAGGCAGGGACCGCACCAGGTCGCCCAGCACTCGAGGACGTAGAGTTTGCCGGGCTCCCACGCGGCGGGAGCGCTGCCGGTGACCCACTCGGCCTTGCCGAGGGAGTCCGGGGTGACGGCGTCACCGGCTTTCTGGGCGAAGGCGGCGGGGGCGACCAGCGTGGTCGCGACGAGGGAATGAAGGAGTGTTTTCACCCCGCTAAAACGAGGCTTCGTGACGCGTTTGTGAAGCCAATTCTTCAGTCGAGGAGTTGCTGGAGGGCGGGCGGGAAGGTCCCGCCGAGCTGGACTTCGAAATCCGCGTCGCGTTTCAGGCTTTTGAGCGCGGCCTCCCGCGCCGGCCCCGGCGGCAGGGCGGCGGTCCAGCGGATCGAGGCATCCGGATCGCGGTCGAACCAGCTCGACACGATCGACGCAGCGGCGGCGGGCGGGGCTGAATCCGGCCGCTGGGTAAAGTCGGCCGCGGCGGACGGGGCGTCGGCGTAAGCCCAATCGCGATAGGTGGTCCGGACGAACGATTCGCGGCGGTCGGCGGGCAGGGCCGCGGCCCATGCGAGCGTGGCCGTCGGATCGCTTTGGGTCCATTGGCGGACCGCTCCGTAGGCCAGCGACATCGGCAGCGCGGGCTGGCCGGGGTCGGCCAGCCGGGCACGCAGCGACTCGGGGTCGGCGCGGAACCACGCCTCGCCCAGCTTTCCTCCGGCGCTGATCCCGCTGCTTTTCGCGGTCTCGGCGGGATCGACCTGGGATAGCCACCAATCCACGGCGGCGGCGGGTTCCTCCGTCGCCCAGGCGGTGGCGATTTCCCCCGCGGCGCGGTGGCGGAGGTTCCCCGGTGGCAGGTCGGCCACCATGCGGCGCGCGCCTTCCGGATCGGTCGTATACAGCCCGCTCACCAAAGTGGCCGTGGCGTGGGCGAGGGGAGCGGCGGAAAGGTTGGCCGAGGCCCACTCGAGCGCGGCGGCGGGGTCTTCGCGGGCCATCCCCTCGACCAGCACGGGGCCGAGGCGGGCGCGGGTGGTCGGGTCGGCCTCGTCCCGAATCCAGGCCGCGGCGGCGGCGCGGACTTCCGGTTTGCTGAAGTCGCGGATCCCGCGCTCGACGAAGCTTCCCATGATTTCCGCCTGGGTGGCTTCCGGCAGGTTTTTCATCCAGACCCGTGCCGAGGCGACATCCCTTTCCAGCCATCAGGCGGCGTATTGGCGGGTCAAGGCATCGCGGGCCCGGCCTGCCGGGAGGCCAAGGAGCAGGGCGGAATTGGCGTCGTTGTTCGGCAGGAAGGAAGTGTTGAGACTCGGGCTGGCAAGAGTCACCAGGGCGTCGAGATGCTGGCGGGCCGCGGCCGCCGCCTTGGGATCCTCGCCGAAAAGCAGGCCGATCAGGGATCCGGCGATTTGCCAGTCGTCGTAGCTCGTCGCATCCAGCCGGCCGAGCAGCGCCTGCGGTTCCCGCGGGAACCAAACCTGCGCGATGATCCGGCGCAGGTTGCTCCGTTCGTTGTCGCTGAAATCCTGCGATTCGAGCCAGGCCCAGGTGCCTTCGGGATCCGCCTGGGCCGAGAAGCAGTCGAGCGACAAGCTCCGGCCGGGTCTCGTCGGTGCTGCTCATGTACGGGCTTTGCCCGGGTGTTGGCGTCTCGTAGCGGCTGAACAGACCGGCCAGCACGGCGGCTCGGTCGGCTGCGGGGATTTGCGCCACCATTTCCGGTTGCCGGAGCGGATCGAGGATGCCGCCGTTCGCCATCCGGAAGGCGCCGGACCAGGTGCTGCGTCGCACCTCGTCGTCCGCGATCCCGCCGATGAAGGCGAGGGCGGCGGCCGGGTCGTTCTGCATCCACGCCGCGGCGATTCCGGAAAGCGCGGTGCCCCGCAAGCGGTCGTCCGGCTCGGCAAGGATGCCATTTGCCGCCGCGGCGAGGCGCTCCGCCGGCATGCCGAACCACATTTTCATGAAGACGTTCATCGGCAGGTTCGAGTCGGAGCCCTTGGCGGAGTTCAGCAGCCGGTAGGCCTCAACCGGATCGATCTCGCCGCGGGCCACGGCAGGGCCGAGGGCGTTCCGCATCGCCTCGATGGCTCCTGAATTGAAAACCCCCGCCTTGTTCTCCGGATCGAGGATCAATTTCATCGCCGCGGCCGGGTCATCGCGGGCGATTCGTTTGAGGATGAGGGTGCCGATGTGGTCCTGTTGGAATTGGATGAAGTCGGGTGTCTCCCGGTTCGGAGGCGAGCGGGAAAGTTCCTTCCACGCCGCGATGGGGTCCTTCTCCGCCCAGACTTCCAGCACCCCGCGCCTCGCGGCCGCCCGCACGCTCGGAGCGAGGCCCATGGCCCACTCCAAGGCACTGGCCGGATCCTTCCCAGCGCGGTTCTTGGCCAGCAAATGAAACAGCGGCGCGAAGTCGAAGCGCATGCCTTCGGTCGGGGTCTCCATCCGCTTGAGGAGCTCGTTGGCGATTTCCTCAAGCTCGGCGGGATAGCGCTCGGCCACCAGCAGCCAGGCGGGGTCGCCGTTCGGCATTGGCTGGCGGACCCGGCGGAACCACTCCATGAAAAGCTCGCGGTCCTCGTGGAGCAGCCGGCCGGTGATCGTCTCGCGGTCCCGGTCGCCTTCCGGCCCGGCGGGGAGGAAGGCCCAGGCGGCGTCGGAATCGAGCAAGGCCCACTCGGTGAGAACGGACATGCGGGCGTTCCAGCCATGCTCGGACAGGTTCTTGTCGATCCACGCAAGGGCCGCCGCCGGATCGAGTTCGGCGAGGCGGGCGCAGATCAGTCGGAACTCGCCGGCCTTCTCGCGGGTGAAGGGCGGTTCCTGGAGCGGCAGAAGCCGCCGTAGCAGGGATTCAAGATCCGCCGCTGTGATCGAGGAAACACTGGCGTCAACCCATGCCGGAACCGGTGCCGCCGCCGACACCGGAGCCATGGGCGGCTCCGGCGGACGGAGTGGAGCGGTTTCCCGAATGCCCAGCCAGGCCGCGAGCGGGACGAGCAGCCAGGGGAGGAACTTTTGCATGCGGACGATCCGCAGTTAAGGAAGAGCGGCCGCGATGTCAGGCGAATTCAGGTCAGCCGAATTCACCAGCCCCTCCTGATTGAGGAACGACTTGCGGCACAGGTCGGCGTATTTGCCGTCGCGGGCGAAGAGTTCCTCGTGGGTGCCTTCCTCGATCACCCGGCCTTTTTCGAGGACGTAGATCTTGCTGGCATTGCGGATGGTGGAAAGGCGGTGGGCGATGACGAAGGCGGTGCGGTTCTGCATCAGCCGGTCGAGCGCGTCCTGGATCTGCCGCTCGGTCTCGCTGTCGACCGAGGCCGTGGCCTCGTCGAGCAGCAGGATCGGCGCGTTTTTCAGCAGGGCGCGGGCGATCGAAAGGCGCTGCTTTTCGCCGCCGGACAGCTTCACGCCGCGCTCGCCGACGTTGGTGTCGAGCTGCTTCGGCAGTTCCTTGACGAAGCCGCCGGCATGGGCGGCCTCGAGCGCTTCCCACATTTCGGCGTCGGTCGCGTCGCGCTTCGCCAGCGCCAGGTTCTCGCGGACCGTGCCGTTGAAGAGGAAGGGCTCCTGGGTGACGTAGCCGAGGTGGCCGCGGAGGGACGACTTGGCGAGGGTGGAGATGTCGGTCCCGTCGATGGTGATGCTGCCCGAATCCGCCTCGTAGAAGCGGTTGAGCAGCGACAGCACGGTCGACTTGCCGGCCCCGGTGGAGCCGACCAGGGCGATGGTTTTGCCCGGCGGGGCGTCGAGGTGGACTTCGTGAAGGGTCGGCTGGCCGCCGTAGGAGAAGGACACGTTTTCAAAGCGGACGTGGGCGCGGATTTTCGCCGGCAGCTTGTCGCCGTGCGCGGCGTTCGGCTCGTCCTCGGAGTCGAGGATCTCGAACACCCGGTCGCCGGCGGCGCGCGACGAGGAGATCATCTGGTTGAGCTGGCGGAGCTTGGAAACCGGCTCGTAGAACAGGTTGAGGAGGAGGAAGAAGAACACCAGGTCGCCGACTTGCATCCGGCCCGCGATCACCGCCTGGCCGCCGAAGCCGAGCACCAGCACGTAGCCGAGCATGCTGGCGAAGGACATGCTGGGATTGTAGTAGGCCCACCATTTCATCAGGTAGAGCGTGGCGGCGCGGACCTTGTGGGACAGGCGGTTGAAGTTGGCGTGCTCCTCGGACTCGGCGGCGTAGGACTTGATCTGGCGGATGCCGGCGATGTTGTCGTGGAGCAGGGAGTTCAAGGCGGAGGTGGCGTTGCGTTCCTCCTTGTGGCGGTGGCGGGCGTCCTTCGAATAAACCCAGGCGCCGGCTAGCAGGATGGGGATCGGCAGGGTGGCCCACAGCGAGACTTCCCAGTCGGTCAGATACATCACCAGCCCGACCGCGACCAGTTGGATCAGGGCGACCAGGCCGAGCTCGATGCCGTCGATCAGGACGCGCTCCATCGAGGTCACGTCTTCCACCACCCGGGTCATGATGTCGCCGGTCCGGCGGGAGTCGAACCAGTTCAGCGGCAGGCGCTGGATCTTGCGGTAGAGGTCGGAGCGGATGTCGTAGATGACGTTCTGCTCGAAGTGGTTGTTGACGAAGATCCGGGCGCAATTGAGGGCGTCCTTGAGGAAAAAACTGGCGAGCCCGAGCAGCACCCAGGGCATCAGCTCCGACTGGCGGGCGGGGTCGGGAAGGATGTCGTTGAGGACGATCCGCACGACCGAGGGGAAAAAGATCACCGAGACCGCCATCAGGGTGGCGCAGACGAACTGGGCGATGGCCAATCCGGGGTAACGGCGGAGGTAGGAAAAGACGCGTAGGACGGAATTCATGGGCGGGTGGTTGATGCCCTGTCCATCCTTTGTAAATCCACGACGCACAATCGCGAAATTTGGAGTTGCCGGGGCGGAGCCACCCTCCCTAGTTTGCGCCCTAGAACAAGACTCAACCGTCACCTTCAAAACCCCATGGCCAACGTTTTCGCGATCCTCAGCGCCCTTGCCCTCCTCGCCGCCGCCTTCCTTGCCATGAAAAACAAGGAGGCCTACGCGACGGAAATCGACAACCGGAAGAACGAGCAGAGCCGGCTCGAGAAATCGAAGACCCGTCTCACTTCCCTTCAAACGGAATTCAACGAGACCGAGAAGACCCGCAAGGAGACCCAGGAGGCGACCATCGTTCTCCGCGAAACCGAAGCGACCCAGCAGAAGAAAAACAAGGGAATCGAAGACGACATTGCGTCGAAGAAGACCGAGACCGATTCCAACGCCACCAAGATCGCCGAGATCGAGGACAAGCTGAAGGAAATCGGCAACATCGGGGAACTGGTGGGCAAGGTGACGCGCACCGCCTCCGAGGTTGAACGCCTGACCGGCGAAATTGCCTCGAACGAGGCGACCATGGCCGATTTGCAGGCGGAGAAAGCCCGCACCGAAGGCGTGATCGCCACCTACCGCGCCAAGGACGCCAACTACTCCAACCAGCGCTCCTTCTTCACCTCCACGCGCATCGGCGCGATTTACCCCGCTTACGGGTTCGTGACCCTGCCGGTCGGCAACTCCAGCGGGGTGGTTTCGGGTTCGCCGCTCAACGTCGTCCGCGACGGCGAGGTGGTGGCCAAGCTCCGCGTCAGCTCGGTCGAGGCCGGTCGCAGCGCCGCCGAGATCGTGCCGGATTCGCTGACTCCGGACACCGTCCTGATGGTGGGCGACCAGGTCGTCCCCGCCGCCGCCGGCAACTAAGCAAGCACCCCGGATTTTCCAGCTCTACCATTTCAAACCCGCATGAAAGCCATTTTCTACGTTCTCGCGCTGCTCGCCACCGTCGGCGCCGCCTACTTCTCCTTCGACAACAAGAACCGGTTCGAGACCCAGAAGAGTGACAAGGAGGCCGCGATCAGCGAAAACAAGACGGTTTCCAAAAGCGCCGACCTCAAGGAAGAGGATCTCACCAAGGAAAAAGCCGAACTGAAGACCGCGACCGATGACAAACTGGCGGTCGAGGCCACGATCGAAAACCTGGTGTCCAGCGAGAAGACCCTCCGGCGCGATCTCGGTGCACTGGAAGGAACCCTTGAAGAACAGACCGCCAAGTTCGCGGAGCTCGAGAAGGTCCGCGTGCAGCTGGAAACCAAGCTCAAGGAGGCGGGTGAAGATGTGACCTTCGAGAACCTTCCCGAGAAGATCGCCGCGATGGAGGCCGACAAGCAGGCCAAGACCAAGGAACTCGGTGAACTCGAAACCAATGTCGCCACCATGCAGAAGAACGTCGAGTCGAACCAGGCCGAGATCGGCCGGCTCGCCGACCGCTCCGCTACCCGCGACGTCCGGATCCGCCGCAACGCGATGGAGTCGGTGATCTCCGCCGTCAACGATGACTGGGGCTTCGTGATCATCGCGGCCGGCAGCAATACCGGCTTCACCCCGGAAACCACGCTGCTGGTCAAGCGCGACGGCCGCCTGATCGCCGAGGTCAAGCCGTCCTCGATCGAGCCCACCCAGACCATCGCCGAGATCGATCCCGAGTCGGTGGCTCCCGGCGTCCGCATCCAGCCCGGCGACCGCGTGA
>CAMCYK010000236.1 GCA_945883695.1 Akkermansia muciniphila
ATTTCATGTTCGACACCCCCCCGGTTTTCACCTAACCTCCTGTTAGTTCCCCTCCTTACCCACCCAGCGAGAATGATCCTCCCACGCGCCCGCTTCCTCGTCGCCCTGCCCTTGCTGGCAGCGGCCATGCCCGCCTTCGGCCAGGAACCCGCTCCACCCGCGGATGCCCCCGCTCCGCCCGACCTCGCGACTCCCGCCACCCCGCCGGACGCCCCCGCCACACCACCCGCCATCCCGGACCCCGCCGCTCACCCCGCCATCCCGGATCCCGCCGCGCCGCTCGCCCCCGTGGATCCCGCCGCCCCGGCCATCCCCGCGGAACCCGCGCCCGACCTGCCGGACCGCCTCGCCCCCACCGGCCCCGCCGCGCCGGGGGATTCCTCCGTGCTCCCCGCCAACTCGCCGGCCTTCGCCGATGGCGCGAATCTGATGACCGTGCCGGAGCTCGATGCCGCCACGGACCTCTCCGCCGACCCCTTCTTCGTCGCTCCCGCCGAAGCGGAAGCCCCCGTCGTCCCGCCCTTGACCCCGCCCCGCGTCTCCGCCCCCAGCGGCTTCAGCCAGGCGGGCGGCACGCCCTTCGCCTACAATCCCGTGACCTCCGGCCTCGGCGAACTCGCCCGCCGCTTCAGCTACGGTATCAGCGCCAGCACCGTTTACGATTCCAACTTCTTCCAGGCCGCCGTCAACGAGGAAGACGAGTTCACCTTCACCCTTTCCCCCTTTCTCGCCTTCCGCACCCAAGGATCCCGCGTCACCGTGGGTGCCCGGGTCGCGCTGAACTACAACGCCTACCTCGAGAATTCCGATTTCAGCGGCCTCGGCTACAACTTTTCCGCCGACGCCACCTACCAGGGCGGCCCGCTGACCGCCAACGCCAGCATCAGCACCGGCATCGAGCAAGGCGTCAACCGCTACTTCGGCGGAAACTTCGTCGAAACCAGCACCATCAGCGCATCTCTCGGCGCGTCCTACCGCCTGAATGCCAAGACCTCGCTCGACGGCCGTTTCGGCTACAGCTGGACCGAGCCCGACCAGGGGAATCTCGGCCAGAGCGATACCACCTCCTTCGACCTCTCCGCGATGTGGCAGGCCACCCCCCTGCTGCGGGTCGGACCCGGCATCGCCTGGTCCCAGCAAAGCGGCGACAACCAGGTCGACCGCCAGACCCTCGGCCCGATCGTCCGCGCCAGTTACCAGCTCGCCAACCGGATCTCGATCGACGGCACCCTCGGCCTCGACTTCGTCGACTACGGCGGGGCCGGCGGCTCCGACACCTCCTTTTCCGGCTCGCTGGGTGCCGCTTGGAATCCCTCGCCGCTGTGGGGCATGAATTTCTCCTTCTTCCGGGGCACCTCGGCCGACGGCTCGACCGCCGGCGCGCTCACCGGGGCGTTTCGCGAGACCACCTCCTTCTCGCTCGGCTACAACCGCCGCATCCGCCGCTCCTCGCTCAACCTCGGCGTTACCTACTCGATCGACGACTCCACTTCCCCGGTTGGCATCGCCGCCCCGGGTTCGACCGATTTCTTCTCCTTCAACGCCTCGCTCGGCATGCCGATCTTCGCCAACCGCGCCAATGCCTCGGTTTTCTACACCTGGAGCCAGGAATCCGGCAACGCCTTCCGTGACTGGAGCGGCCACCAGATCGGCTGCAGCATCAGCGCCAGCTTCTGAGGAGCGAGGAGTGTCGCCTTCAAGGCGATTGGAGTGTCGCCCTGAGGGCGACATGACGATGGTCGAGCGGCATTCTGCCGCGTGACTCAAGCTGCGCAGGCACGCGACCTCCGCTGCGACGGCACATGCCCAAGGGAAAACGGGCGCTTGGAAAGCGCCCGGCCCGTTGCCATGTCGCCAACAAGGCGAGACTCCCATCCCGCCCTTGGACTGCGTGCAGCCCGCTGCCGCTTTCCCTCCGCCAGCCTGCTGGCGAGTAAGGAGCACCCGCGCCCCCACGCGTGCGGGATGGATCCGATTGGAATCAGGAAAAACCTCGCCCTTCCGTCTCAAAATATCCCATCCATCCCATCCATCCTGGTCCAATCTTTGTCTTTGATCCCGGATTTCTCCCGAGTGTTGGAACCCCGACCCTCCGCGCCATTCAAAGCAGCCGAAAGACTTTCACCCGCCAGCAGGCTGGCGGACGGAAAGCGGCAGCAGGCTGCACGCAGTCCATGGCCCCTTGACGCTGAGGCCCTTCTCATCCTCTCCTGCCACTCTCCGTCTTCCTCGGTCCGCAAACTGCTCACTGCTCACTGCTCACTCGGCACTCTCCCGCCGACCTCCGACCCTCAAACTGCCTTTTCTCCCACTGATCACTGATCACTGATCACTGATCACTGATCACTTATCACTCGGCACTCCCCCGCCCCCCCCCCCCCCGATCACGTAATGGACCTACCCCCGAACCACGCTACTCTCCGGGAACAAATCGCTCCAATCCCACGCTTGTCATTCACTAAATTTTTAGTAAAAAGAACGCGCATGAAGACTTTCACCCCCCCACTCCTTGGATTTCTGGCGATGTTGTTTTTAAACATTTGCCCCTCGATGGCCCAAGGCACCTCCGGTGCCGACCCCGTGTTGAAGGTCAACGACACGATCCAGATCGCCGTTTACAACGAAGCCGATCTCAACAACACCGCCAAAATCCTCAAGTCCGGCGAGGTCGTCCTGCCCCTGATCGGTCCGGTCAAAGTCGCCGGCCTCACCGTCTCCAAAGCCAACGAGGCCATTCGCGAACTCTACGCCAAGGACTACCTGGTCGATCCCAAGTTGACCCTCACCGTCGATGAATACTCCGAGGACTTCATCTCGGTGATCGGCGCGGTCGCCGGCCCCGGCCAGTTCGCGCTGCCCGCGAGCGGCAAACTCGACCTCGCTGCTGCCCTCGCCATGGCCGGCGGGGCCACCGCCGACGCCGATCCCTCCGGCGTCACCGTCACCCGCATCGGTGGGAGAACCACCTCCCACTCGGTCGCCGCCATCCAGGGCGGCACTCCGGTCGCCCTCCTCCCCGGCGACCGGGTCTTCGTGAAGCGCAGCGCCTACCACGGGAAGGTCGCCTACATCTTTGGAGAAGTCCGCAAGGCCGGCCCGGTCGCGTTTCCGCCCAGCGGCAAGCTCGACCTGATGGACGCCATCACCCAGGCCGGCAGCTACACCGAACTCGGCAATCCGAAGAGCATCCGGATCAACCGCAACGGCCAGGTGACCACCATCAATCTCAAGGACATGACCGAAAAAGGAAACCAGCGCTATTTCCTCCTCCCCGAAGACATCGTCACCGTGCCCGCCCGCATCTGGTAACCCCAATTCCCAAGCCTCCCCTTTCCACTCTCCACACTGCCTTTCACTGCTCACTGCTCACTGCTCACTGCTCACTGCTCACTGCTCACTGCTCACTGCTCACTGCTCACTTATCACTCGGCACTCTCCGACCTCCGACTCCCCCCCCGCCATGCCCCATCACTCCTCTCCCAACCGCGACTTCGATGATCTCGACCGCGACGCCGCGGACTTCGAAGCCGTCCAGCCGGATCCCGGCAACAAGATGAAGCGGCGGCTGATCCAGCTCGCCGGCCGCTGGTACTGGATCGCCCTTTGCGCCATCCTCGGCTTCCTCGGCGCCTTTTTCTATCTGTCAAAGGCCCCGAAGCAATACACCGCCGCCTCCACCCTGCTGGTCATCCCGAAGGGGACCTCGGCCTTGAACCCCATCAAGTTCCAGGACATCGACGCGGGCGGCCAGGAGGGCATGAACACTATTGCAGAGCGGATTCGCCGGATGGACTTGTTGGAAAAAGTCGCCGCCCGCCAGGATGTCCGCGACCTTCCTGGCTTGATTCCCCCGGAGGTGGACTGGACCCCCGATCGGCTTCGCGGCAAGTTTGGGATCCCGCAGCGTGAAGCGGCTTCCACCGCCGTCCCGGCCCCCGCCGTCCTCGCCGGCCATATGGCCGGTTGGATGAAGGTTTCCATCCGCCGCTTCACCCTCCTCATCGACATCACGGTCAGCCATCCCGTCCCGGAAGTCTCGTCGAAGATCGCCGACGCCATCGCCCGCGAATACCTCGCGGAAATCTACCAAACCAGCTCGTCCGGCCGCACCGAAATGACCGAGGTCCTTCTGACAGAAGCCAAGGCCGCCGCGGCGAAACTCGAGGATTCGAACAGCTCCCATTCCACCTACCTCCTCTCGCTGGACCTTCACGAGTCGCTCGACGTCAAGGAAACGGAATCCAATCTCCTCAAACAGCGCTACCTCCCGAAACACCCGAAAATGGTCGCCGCAACCGCCGAGGTCGCCGACCTCAAGCGCCGCTTCCTCGAATTTTTCGACGTCGCCCGCTCGGCCGAAACTGACAAGGAGTTCTGGGAAAAGGCGATCACCGGATTGCCCGATCGCCAGACCCAACCCGAGCTTTACCTGACCACCGCCCGCCACCTGCTCTCCTCCCGCGTCGCCATGCTCAAAACCGAAATCGCGAGCGCCGATGCGGCCTACCGGAATATCGTGGCCCGCTTGGACCAGATGGGCCTCGGCGACAAGGTCCCGGACGAAACCGTCATCATCAGCAGCTTCGCCCGGGTCCCCGGCCCGCCCTCCGGCCCCAACCGCGACAAGATCCTAGCCACCGGCACCATGGGCGGCCTCGCCTTCGGCCTGCTGCTGGCCCTCTTTCTCGGCTGGCTCGATAACAAGTTCCACACCGTCTCCCAGCTCGCCGCGGAAACCGGTGCCGGCATCCTCGCCGCCATCGCTCAAATCAAGCCCCGCCAGCTCGCCAAGGCGGAACGGGACTACCTCAAGCGTTTCCCGGAACCCACGGAACCTGTGGACGCCGCGACGGGTCCGGCGGATTGGCATGACTTCATGCTGTTCCGCCCCGGGGCCTCCGCCACCAGCTACGCCGAGATGTTCCGCGTCCTCCGCGCCTCGGTCTCGCTGCTCGGCGACGAAACCCGCCGCAAGGTCACCGTCTTCACCAGCGCCCTCCCCGGCGAGGGCAAGTCCTCGATCTCCGCCAACTTCGCCCTCGCCGCCGCCAGCCAGGGCAAGAAAACGCTGCTGATCGACTTCGACCTCCGCAAGCCCTCCCTCCACCAGCTCTTCGGGGTCGATCGCGGCCCGCTCCAGGGCGGCCTCACCGAGTGCCTCGCCAACCTCGCGCCCCTCCACGAGGTCGCGACCCCGGTCGCGGGCCAGCCGAACCTCCACCTCGTCGTCTCCGGCAAGCGCGCGCCCAATCCCGGCGAACTGCTCGACACCACCCGGATCAAGGCCCTGCTGGTCCTTGCCTGCCGCAACTACGACGTGGTCGTGCTCGACACCGCCCCCCTCCTGTCCGTCCCGGACACCCGCATCCTCGCCCCGCTCGCCCACAACGTCGCCTTGGTGGTGCGCGCCGAATACACCCGCAAGGCCGCCGTCGCCCGCGCCCTCAAGGTCCTCGAAGAGGACCGCACCCCCCTCAGCGGACTGGTGTTCAATGCCTACCAGGAAAAGCGCCGCCTGATCGGCGAAAACTACTCCTACGGCTACTACGGCTACTACGGCAACTCCGGTGGCAACAGTTACGGCACCTACGGCACCTACGGGACTTACGGCGACGAAGACGAGGACGATGGCAGCAGCCGCGCCAGCAAGGCCAAGCGCCGCAAGCGGAAGCAATCCACCCGCTAAGCAGCCCGCCCCGCCGCTTAACCGACCCCCGCCCGGTCCCCTCCGCCAAGCCCGCGAAATCCTCCCGCGGAACTCCAGGGAATCCTTGTTCGCAAATACTTGAACTTTCCTGATTATCAACACACCATCCACCCCGTGCCTCCCAAGCCACCCTCCCCGCGCTTCCGAGTCTCCCTCCCTTAAGGAGTGTGGACCTACGGTCAACACGCGGATCGATCGCACATCGACACTCCTCAAGCTCTGACTTCTGACTTCCTCCGCCTTCCGCCTTCCGCCTTCCGCCTTCCGCTTTCCGCTTTCCGACCTTTAGACCTTTAGACCTTCCATCCGCCTTCCCCTGCCTCCCGCTCCCATATCCCCCGACTCCCCTCTCCCAGGTTTTTCCGGCCATCCCCCGGAAATCGACCAAGGGCGGCAGCTTGGGGGGAAGAAAAAGCTGAAACCTGAGGTCAGGCTCTGAATTTCCAATAAGGAGTGTGGACCTGCGGTCAACACGAGTGTCGACGGCACGTCGACACTCCTCACCCTCCGCCTTCTTCCACCACTGCTCACTGCTCACTGCTCACTGCTCACTGCTCACTGCTCACTGCTCACTGCTCACTGCTCACTGATCACTGATCACTTATCACTCGGCACTCTCCGGCACCTGCTTCCCGCTCTGCCTACGGCCATGCCAGTTAGTGGCTAACGCCAGTTCCGGAACGTCGCGATCGCTCCTTCCTGCGTCCCGCTTCCCGCTTCCCGCTTCCCGCTTTTCCCCATGAAACTCCTCGTCACCGGTTCCTCTGGCCTCATCGGCTCCGAAGTCTGCATCCATTTCGCCTCCCTCGGCTGGGAGATCCACGGCGTCGACAACAACCAGCGCGCCGTGTTCTTCGGCCCCCAGGGAGACACCCGCTGGAACCAGGGCCGGCTCGTCGAAACTCTTGGCGACACCTTCATCCACCACGAACTCGACATCCGCAACCGGCAGAGCGTACTCGATCTCCTGCAAGCGGTCAAACCCGACGCCATCGTCCACACCGCCGCCCAGCCGTCCCACGATCGCGCCGCCGCGATCCCCTTCGATGACTTCGACACCAACGCGGTCGGCACCCTCAACCTGCTCGAAGCCACCCGCCAGGCCACCCCTGCCTCGCCCTTCGCCCACATGTCGACCAACAAGGTCTACGGCGACCGGCCCAACACGATCGCCCTGCGGGAACTCGAAACCCGCTGGGACTACGCCGATTCCGCCTACGCCGACGGCATCGCCGAGGAATTCTCGATCGACCAGAGCAAGCACTCGCTGTTCGGGGCCTCGAAAGTCGCCGCCGACGTGATGGTCCAGGAATACGGCCGCTACTTCGGCTTGCCGACCTGCTGCCTCCGCGGCGGCTGCCTCACCGGCCCGAACCACTCCGGCGTCGAGCTCCACGGCTTCCTCTCCTACCTCGTGAAGTGCAACCTTGAGGGCCGCGAATACAAGGTCTTCGGCTACAAGGGCAAGCAGGTCCGCGACAACATCCACTCCCACGACGTCGCCCGCTTCATCGAGGAATTCATCAAGGCCCCGCGCGTCGCCGAGGTCTACAACATCGGCGGCGGCCGCGCCAATTCCTGCTCGATCTGGGAGGCCTTCAAGATCGCCGAAAAGTTCACCGGCAAACCCCAGGTTTACCAGTACGTCGACGAAAACCGCATCGGCGACCACATCTGCTACATCTCCAATCTCGCCAAAATGCGCGCCCACTACCCCGCCTGGGACATCACCATCAGCCTGGAAGAAACGATCCGGCAGATCGCGCAGGCTACGCAAGAAAAGCTGAAAGCTGAAATTTGAAAGCTGAAATTACAGATAGGTGAGATGCAACGGATTTTTGGACCAATTTTTTGTTAGTTGATGGTGTTTAAATCGGCCTCGAATTGGGCCGGACTCAGGTAGCTGAGGGAGGAGTGTTTGCGGTGGGTGTTGTAGTAGGCTTCGATGAAGTCGAAGATCTCGGTTCGGGCGTCGTGGTCGTCGGCGAAGCAGCCGCCTTGGAGCATCTCGCCCTTCAGCGTGCCCATGAAGGACTCGGTCCAAGCGTTGTGGTAGGGGTTGGCCCTCGCCGACATGCTTTGGACAGCTCCAGCCCTGGCCAACATCGCGCGGTATTCCCCGCTGCCATACTGGCTGCCACGGTCGCTGTGGAAGACGAGACCTGCCCCAGGACGGCGCGTTTCCAGCGCTTGTTTCAATGCGTCGGAGACCAGTCCAGCGCGCATGTGGCGGGCCAGCGACCAGCCGACGATGCGGCGGGTGCAGAGGTCGATGACGACGGCGAGGTAGAGCCATCCGGTGGCGGTGGGGATGAAGGTGATGTCACCCGCCCAGACGCGGTCGGGGCAGTCCGGCAGCTCCTTGCCTTCCAGCAGATTGGGCGAGGGTTTGTCGGCCCGGCCGTCGCTGGTTCTCGGCACGAAGGTCTTGGGCTGGATGGCTTTGAGGCCGCGCTCCGCCATGATCCTGCGAACCCTGGAGGGCGCGCAGGCAATGCCTTGATCGGCCAGTTCGCGCCAGATCCTGCGATGGCCGTAGCGGCGGCGATGACGTCTGAAAATCGCCTCGATCTGCTCGCCGATCTCGCGGTCGGAACACTCGGTGGCGGTCGGTTCGGCGGCGTGATAGTAGCTACTGCGCGGCACTTCGAGCGCCTCGCAGATCGGCCGAATGCCATGACCGGTGGTGCGGCGGATGTCGTCGATCATGGCGCGGAGTTCGGCTGGGGTTTGGTGCCGAGGATGACCGCGGCCTTTTTTAAAATGTCATTCTCCTGGCGCAGGCGGGCGACCTCCCGGCGCAGCGCGCGCAGGTCGTCCGCTCCGTCCCGCTCGCCTACGGCTCGCGGTCCTTCGCTCCCGACCTGCGCGCGCCGTGATGCGTTCTTCCACGAGTAAAGGAGGTTGGAGCTGATGCAGAGTTCTTCGGCGATCTCCGCGACGGGCCGGCCGGTCTCAAGCAGCTCGACGGCCTGGGTCTTGAACTCGGCGGTGTAGCGCTTGCGTTGCTTCTGGTTCATGGACATGGATTCTGGTGGGTGGTGGTCCAGAAATCCAGCTCACCTCA
>CAMCYK010000237.1 GCA_945883695.1 Akkermansia muciniphila
AGGAAGATCACGTCGAACTTCGAAAGCTCCTCGGGTTTGGACGGGAATTCCTGGAGGTAGTCGGGACCGTCGCCCTTGCCGAGCTGCGGGTGGAAGAGCAGGCAGGAAAGGTCGACGCCCGGGTCGCGCGAGAGGGCGTTGCGGAGGTAGCGGTATTCCCAGCGGGGCAGGGTTTCGATGACCAGCACCTTGATCGACTCCGGCCGGCCCGAGAGGGTGAACTTGCGCGAGTTGTTGGCTTCGATCCGCTCGCCGTCGGCCATCGGGATCGAGAGGTCGAGGGTCGAGGTTCCCTCCTTGTCGAGTTTCCAAAGGATCGCGTCATAGGTCTCGGTGCCGGGGGCGAGCACGAGTTCCTTGGTCTTTTCCTTCCCGCTGTCGTCGCGCAGGCGGACGATGGTGCGGATCTCGCGGTCGAGCGAGGAGCGGACGGTGAAGGGGATCTGGACGTTCTCGCCGACGATGCCGTAGGCCGGCGCGGTGACGGCCAGCAGGTCGATATCGGGCAGGCGCTTCTTGCTGCCGACCGGGATGGTGAACAGCGGGACGCCGCGCTGGAGCATCTTCTGGGCGGCGACGACCGGCGGCTGGCCGGTATTGTAGTCGCCGTCGGAGAGCAGCACGGCGGCGCGGAGGTTGGTTTCGTTTTCCAGCAGGTCCTCGATCGGCGTGGACAGGTCGGTGCCGGCCAGCGGGGCGGCGGAAGGGTCTTCGGGCGGGGCGCTGAACGAGCGGTCGAAGAGCTCGTTGGCACCGCCGTTCGCCAAAGGCTCCCACAGCGGGCTGTCGAGGGCCCGGCGGGTCCAGTCGGCGCGTGAAACGACCTCGCGCCGCGGTGAGAAAAGTTCGGGCAGCTCGGCATCGAGCGTCTCCATCGACTTCGAGGCGTCCCACAGGATGGCGATCCGCGGCTTGCTCTCGGGATTGAGGATGGTCAGCCATTCCGGCTTCCACAGCAGAAGTACGACGAGCAGCGTACAAAAGAAGCGCAGACCCTCCAGCACGGCGGTGCGCTTCGGATGCGGGCTGCGCTTCCAGGACAGGATGCACAGCAGCCCGACGATGACGAGCGCCGCCAGCCCGATCGCCATGGCGGAAGGGGTGGGGGAGAAGTGGAGGTTGTGAAGATGGAAGGACAAAGCGTTGAGAGAGTGCCGAGTGATTTGAGCCAGAGTGAGATTTTCAGCGTGTGGCTCTATCTCGCTTCGCTCGGTTGTGATCAGTGGAAGATTTCACAAGAGGTCGCACGGACGTGGAGAGGAGTCGGTTGGGCGCGGGGAGGTCAGGCCTTGCTTGGGCGGGCGGGAATGGAATCAGTGCCCGCGACCGGTTTCTTCGGCAGGCAGAGCAGGGCTTCGGCGATCAGGAAAAACAGCATGGCGATGAGGAAGCCGCGCCAGACGTCGCGCGAGACGCTTTCATTGGCCGAGGTGCCGCGGTCTTCGAGCAGGGTGAAGTCGGTGCCCTCGAGCACGCCGCCGAGAGCGCTGCGGGAGAGGATTTCCGGGTCGTCCTCGGGCGGCGGGCGGTTGAGGGCGAGAGTGCGGTCGCCGAAGCGGTGGATGCCGGCTTCGAAGGCCAGGTTGGAGGGAGCTGGCGCGCCGTAGTCGTCGAGGCGGACGCGGGCCTCGCCGGGGCGGGCCTCGGCGGCACTGCTGCCGAGATCGGCGAGAAAACCGGCGTCGAAGCGCTCGGCGCCTTCGCCAATGGCGCGCTGGACGACCGGCAGGAGGACGTCCGCGTCGGCGAGGTTCGACCAGGTGTAGTCCGGCAGCGAGCCGACGAACCAGGCGGTGCCGCGGTCGAGGACGCGGCGGACCAGGAAGGGTTTGCCGTCGTCCCAGCGGGCAAGCATGGCGGCCTCGCCCTCGGGCAAGCGGCGCTTCACCGCCTTCAAGCGGTCGGCGGGAATCGGGCTGCCGTCGAGCCCGTCGCGCAGCAAGCCGTCGTCGTGGTCCCACGAGTCGAGGATGAAGAATTTCCCTTCCTCGGACTCGGTGACCGCGGACCACTGGATCTCCAGGAATTTTGCGGTGCTTTCACCGGCGGGGGCGAAGAAGACGATCTCGCCGCCGTCGGACAGGAAGCGTTCGAGGGCTGCGGCGGCTTCCCCCTCCGGCAGCGGGGCGGCCCAGAACACGGTGGCGACGTCCGCGGTGTCGAGCCGCGGGAGTTGGCCGGGGTCGAGGCGCTCGATGGTTTGTCCGGCGTGGCCGCCGGGCGCGGCGGCGATCGCGAGGTAGTCGGCGGCTTCGCCCGGCGGGGCGACCAGCAGGCTTTTCACCGGGCGGGCCGCGCCGTAGGCGAAGAAGGACGAGTTGTCGCGCGAGTTGCCGTCGCCGGGGATCGACAGCCAGCCGAAGCCGGAGTCCTCGCGCGGCGGGATCGGCAGGACCTTGCGGAAGCGCAGGTTCTGGCCGGCCAGGGTGACGTTCGAGGTGCTGCGGACGCCGTTGAGGGTGGCGGTGAGGGGCAGGTTGACGGCCGTGGTGGTGTCGTCGCTGCGGCTGATCTCGACGTCGAGCAGCAGCTCGGATCCGCTGCGGCGCGAGGACAGGAGGCGGATCGACTGGTTGGGCGAGGTTTCGCCGCCGAGCGAGAGGACGCGCAGCTTCGGCGGCTGGGGCAGCGCGCTGAGGGCGGCGCGGACGGAGGTCCAGCGGTCGTTGGCGGGATCCCAGTTGGAGGCCTGGAGGTCGGAGGCGATCCAGACTTCCGAGCGGCCCGGGGTTTCGGTGAGGTATTCCGCGGCGCGGGCGGTCAGGGCGGAGAGATCGGCCGCGGTGTCGGTGGCGGCGGTGGATGAGATCTGGTCGAGGACGTCGGGACTGGGGACGTCCTGCGGTTCGCCGGAGGCGCTGTCGATGAGGACGAGGCGGGTGCCTTCGAGGTCGGCGAGGGCGTCGCGGACGCGCTGCAGGGCGAGTTCGCGGCGCGGCACGGTGCCGCTTTTCGGCGTCGCTTCCATGCTGGCGGAGCGGTCGAGGATCAGCACGACGACGTCGGGCTTGCCGCCGCCCCAGCCCATCACGCCGCTGAGCAGCGGGCGGGCGGCGGCGATGGCGAGGGCGGCCACGCCGAGAGTGCGGCAGGTGAGGATCAGGATGTGGCGGAGCTTCTTCTTGCCGCGCGATTCGCGGGTCGCCTTGAGCAGGAACTGCATGGCGGCCCACATCACGGTCTTGTGCCGCCGGCGGTTGAGCAGGTGGATGATGACCGGGATCGCCGCGGCAAGCAGGCCCCAGAGCAGGAGTGGTTGGAGGAAGCTCATGAATGCCCTTTCTTCGGCAGCCGGGCGGTGAGGAAGTCGCGCAGCAGCGGCTCCAGCGGGGTGTCGGTCGGCACCAGCTGGTAGTCGGCGGCGGCGTCGTGGCACTTGGCCTTCACGGTCGTCAGGAACTCGCGGAGGGCGGTGTGGTATTCGTCGGCGATCAGGGTCGGCTCGACGACCAGCGAGGTGCCGTCTTCCATGTCGACGAAGCGGTGCGGACGGTCGAACTCGAAGCCGAGCTCGAGCGGGTCCATCAGGTGGAAGACGCAGATGTCGTGCTTGCGGTAGCGCAGGTGCTGGAGGGCGTCGGAAAAGGCCTGCGGGTCGGTGAAGAGGTCGGACAGGATGATCACCAGCGCGCGCTGGCCGATCTTCTCGGCGATGGTGTGAAGGGCCGGGACCAGGCCGGTCTCGCCGGAGGGTTCGAGCTTGCCGAGGGTGTCGAAGATCCGCTGGAGATGGGCCGGACGGCGGCTCGGCGGGACCTCGAGGTGGAGCTTGTCCGTGCACAGCGAAAGACCGGCGGAGTCGCCCTGGTTGACCAGCAGGTAGGCCAGCGAGGCGGCGATCCGGTTGGCATAGGCGATCTTCGACATCCCGCGGCCGGCGAACTTCATCGAGCCGGAGGCATCGACCACGAAGTAGGCGCGGAGGTTGGTGTCGGCCTCGAATTCCTTGATGTAGAAGCGATCCGAGCGGGCGAAGGCCTTCCAGTCGAGGCGCCGGGTGTCATCGCCGGGGACGTATTTCCGATACTCGGCGAATTCCACCGAGGAACCGCGGTGGGGCGAACGGTGCTTGCCGGCGACATTGCCGAGCATCGGGACCCGCGTTTCAAGCGGGATCGAGCCGAGCCGGGCGAGCAGGTCGCTGTCTAAGAAGTCGTATTTCATCGGCTCGGGGAAACCAGAGACAAGAAACCAGAGACAAGAAACCAGAGACCGGAAGCAAGAGGTCGGAACGATGACATCATGGTGCGTTGCCTACTCGTTGGATCAGGCCTGCCAGCATGCGCGAGATCTCGCGGGTCTCTTCGATCATGCCGTCGGTATTGGCAAAGGGGTTGAGACCAAGTCGGCTACACACTTCGCGGTGGACCATCAACTGGGTCCTGAGTTCACCGCAGGAGCCCTTGCTGTAGCCAAGGAAGCGACAGAAGTCGGGGTCGCTTGGCCGTTCCGCGCCTTCGGCGATGTTGGAAGGGATGGAAAGCGCCGAGCGTTGGATCTGATCCTTCAACGCGAAGTCCCGTGAGCCGTGGGACGCCACGATGACGTCCACCGCCAGCTGGCAGCCACGCCTCCAAACCTCCAGGTTCTCAAAATTGTGCGAGTGCATTCCTTCTGGTCTCTTGTCTCTGGTTTCTTTTCTCTCAGCTTTCCCGCATTTCGGCGATCAGGCGCTCGACGACTTTTTTGGAAGTCATGCCTTGGGATTCGGCGGCGAAGTTGGTGATGACGCGGTGGCCGAGAACCGGGACGGCGACGGCTTCGAGGTCGTCGAGGCTGGCCATGTAGCCGCCGCGCAGGGCGGCGCGGGCTTTCGCGCCGAGGACGAGGTACTGGACGGCGCGCGGGCCGGCGCCCCAGGCGACGTAGTCCTTGATCCAGGGGGGGGCCTCCGGGGTGCCGGGGCGGGTTTTGCGGACGATCGACACGGCGTAGTCGTAGAGGTGTTCGGGGACCGGGACGCGGCGGACGAGCTGCTGGTAGGCCATCACCGCCGGGCCGTCGAGCAGGTGGTTGAGGATGGCGCGGGCGCTGCCGGTGGTCTCGCGGGCGATCCGCTTTTCCTCGGCGGCGCTCGGGTAGTCGACCTCGATCAGGAACATGAAGCGGTCGAGCTGGGCTTCGGGCAGCGGATAGGTGCCTTCCTGCTCGACCGGATTCTGGGTCGCGAGGACGAAGAAGGGCGGGTGGAGTTCGTAGCTGCGGCCGAGGACGGTGACCTTGAGTTCCTGCATCGCCTCGAGCATCGCGGACTGGGTTTTGGCCGGGGCGCGGTTGATTTCGTCGGCCAGCACGATGTTCGCGAAGACCGGGCCGCGGACGAACTCGAACTCGCGGCGGCCGCCGACGCCGGATTCCTGGATGATGTCGGTGCCGGTGATGTCGGCCGGCATCAGGTCCGGGGTGAACTGGATGCGGTTGAAGGAAAGGTCGAAGGTGCGGGCGACCGACGAGACCAGCAGGGTCTTGGCGAGGCCCGGGACGCCCATCAGCAGGGCGTGGCCCTTGGCGAAGAGGCAGATCGCCAGTTCCTCGATGACCCGTTCCTGGCCGATGATCGCCTTGCCGAGTTCCGCCTTGAGGGCGGCGTAGGTCTTGCCGAGCTGGTCGATGGCCGCCACGTCGTCGGGCGGAAGCTGGTGGTCCGCGGTGGCAGCGGCGGGGGGGGCGGGAATGGCGGGCGGGGCGGCGATGGTTTCTTCCATGAAATCGGTCGGTTGGCGGACTTTCAGCGAAGCTAGAGAGGGTCTTCGTTTTGTCGAGACGGATGAAAAGGATGGCGCTGGATCCGGCGGATGGAGCAGTCCACCGGCCACGATACGGACGGAGTGGCCGCGGCTGGTCATTTGCTGGCTCCAGAAAGTTCGCGGGAAAATTTCGAATTACCTCTTGCCAGGGGGGTCGCGTCTGCTAAACAGCCCGCCCGCTTCCGGGGGTCCGGTCATGTCCGCATGATCCCTTCCCGGGCCGGCTACTAGCTCACCACAGCATCACATGGCACGTATTTTCGGCATCGAAATCCCCAACGAGAAGCGCATCGAAGCGTCGCTGCTTTACATGTACGGCATCGGCACCACCACCGCGTCCCGCATCCTCGAGCAATCCGGCATTGATCCGGACATCCGCACCGGCCAGTTGACCGAGGACCAGCTCGTCAAGATCGCCACCGTGATCCAGAGCCAGGGCATCATCATCGAAGGCGACCTCCGCCGCGAGAAGCAGGCCCAGCTCAAGCGTCTCACCTCCATCAACTGCTACCGCGGCATCCGCCACAAGCGCGGCCTGCCGGTCCGCGGCCAGCGCACCCGGACCAACGCCCGCACCCGCAAGGGCAAGCGCCGCACCGTCGGCGTGAAGAAGTAATCCGGGTCCCGAACTCACCGACCAATTTTCCAAATGGCTGACGAAGAAACCAACACACCGGCACCGGAAGCCGAAGCGGCACCGGTTGCCGCTGCGACCCCGGCTGCCCCCGCCGCTCCTGCGGCCGCTCCGGCGGCCCAGGCCGAAGAAGTCGCTCCCAAGAAGGACGACAGGAAGCGCGACATTTTCGCCGAGATCGCCGGCGCCGAGGAAACCCAGATCAAGGTCCACAAGGCCAAGGGTTCCAAGAACATCTCGCGTGGCATCGTCCACGTGACCGCCACCTTCAACAACACCATCGTCAGCGTCACCGACTCGAGCGGCAACACGCTCGGCTGGTCCAGCGCCGGCAAGATGGGCTTCAAGGGTTCCCGCAAGTCCACCGCCTACGCCGCCCAGGTGGTGTCGCAGGATGCCTGCCGCCAAGCGATGGGCCACGGTCTCAAGGAAGCCGAAGTCCGCGTCAAGGGCCCGGGTTCCGGCCGCGAGTCCGCCGTCCGCGCCGTCCAGGCGCTCGGCATCGAGCTGCTGGCGATCAAGGACGTCACTCCCATCCCGCACAACGGCTGCCGCCCGAAGAAGGCCCGCCGCGTTTAATCGAATCTTCCAAGAATCATGGCTCGTTATACCGGACCCCGCACCAAGATCAGCCGTCGCTTTGGCGTGGCTCTCTTCGGCCCCTCGAAGGCGCTCGACCGCCGCAATTTCCCGCCGGGCCAGCACGGCCTGCGCGCCGGCCGCAAGAAGAAGAGCGACTACTCGATCGCCCTCGGCGAGAAGCAGAAGCTCCGTTTCCAATACGGCGTGCTTGAGAAGCAGTTCCGCGGTTACTACGAGGAGGCTGCCCGCCGCCGCGGCGTCACCGGCGTGATCCTGCTCCAGTTGCTGGAAACCCGCCTCGACAACGTCTGCTACCGCCTCGGTTTCGGCAACAGCCGCCAGGCCGCCCGCCAGCTCGTCAACCACGGCCACGTGCTCGTGAATGGCAAGCGGGTGGACATCGCCAGCTTCCAGGTGAAGCCCGGCGACAAGATCAAGGTCGGCGGCAAGCCGTCCTCCCAGCAGCTCGCGCTCCGCATGATGGACCTGACCCAATCCGCGCCGCTGGTCGATTGGCTCACCCTCGACAAGGAAGCGCTTGAAGGCATTGTCTCCCGCGTGCCGGAACGCTCCGACATCGACCCGCTCGTCAACGAGCAGCTGATCGTCGAACTTTACTCGCGCTGATCCTTCCCGGATCGAACGGTTTCACAAGACGCCCGGAGGGAACTCCGGGCGTTTTTTGTTTCGGCCCATCTCGGGTGGCGGGCTTCTGGCCGGGCTTCGGGCATGGTTGACCACGGAGGCGCTGAGCAAAGACCGGAGGTCACGGAGTGGAGTGTCGCCTTGAAGGCGACATGACGTTGGACCGGCGGCATCCTGCCGCCCGCCAAGGCGTTGTATGGCCACCCCCGTGAAAACGAAGAACCCGCTGGCATCGTCGGGGGGAACGAAGGCAGCGGGTGCTCCTGGGGGGCGGGGGGATGTTGCTTTTTTTTGGTCCGGGGGGAGACTTTGTGAACTCGGCCGCGGGGGGACGGCGTTGCTTACGGGATCAATCTGCCAGATCGGCGGGGGTTTTGATATCACGTCATGACGGGAACGTGATGACGTGATCGCGGCGGGCCGGTTGCCGGCTCTGCTGACGATGCGAGCAAGGAGAATCAGAGCGGATCCATCGGCAGGAGATTTGAGGTGAGAACAACGAAAGGGACGAAATTGTCGAAATCTCAGAGGGTTTTGTGAATGGCCCGACCCATTTCCCGGAGACTACTTTTCTCCGATTCCGAGCAGCTCGTTCTTTACGCTCTCGCGGATGCCATCGACGGAGGCGAGGGCCTTTTTCAGCTCGGCGAATTCGGTGCGATGATCCGAACTGAGCCAGGTTGAGCGTGACGATTTCCAGGCGAGTCGAAGGGCGGCTTTCTCCTTCGATTGAGCCGTTTGCATGGACTGGATCAATTCGATCTTCTCCATCGGCGGAATCCTGGCCCATTGGATCACGTCCTCCATCACCGGGTCGGGCCGGTGGGCGGGATCGGCACGGGAAAGCCATGACAGGGTCGCCGCGGGTTGTTCATTGAACCATTCGTAGATCACGAAGGCATGCGCGGACATGTATTCCTGCCGCCCGGTAGTGCCCGCTTCGAACGACGGTGCTTCGAGACGCTCGGAGCCTTCGCGATTCCAAGAAGCTCTGTTTGAGTGAAGCCAAGCGAGGGCCGCCTCGGGCTCGTCCCGAATCCAGCGGCTGGCAAGTCCGACGGCTGCCAAGCACTCGGGCTTTTGCTCGAAGTCTTCATGGACTTTTGACCACTCAAGCGCGCCGAGCTTTTTTCCCCATGTCGCCCAATCGC
>CAMCYK010000238.1 GCA_945883695.1 Akkermansia muciniphila
CCGGCGGTGCGGCTCATCACGTGATAGGCCTGGCCACCGGCATGCTCGCCGCCGAACTGGCCGAGCAGGCGCCGCGGCGGGCGCTTCATCGAGCGCCCGATGACCTCCATCCGCCCCGGGGTGGGCGCGGTCGGCAGGGTGATCTCGTCAAGCGGGGAGAGTTCCTTCAAGTCGCTGGCATTCATCGGAGAGGAGGGGCTGACGAAAGGGAGGAAAGCGGACCGCGGGCGGGATGTCAATGACTGCTTGCCTGTCGAATTTCTTGTCGAAATTATTGACGTAGAAAGTGGTTCGTCAGCTCCTCCGACAAAGCGCGATGAAGACCTGCCACGCGGCATCCTCCGCCAAGCCCGAGCTGCCGGCCGCCGCCGGGGCACCCCGCCAGCACCAGTGGTCAGGCGTCGTGGGCATGCTCATCGTCTCCCCGCCGCTGGTTCGGATAATCAGAAAGCAGATGCCGGAGAAATCCGGGTTTTTCCTGCCGACTGGATTTCAAGATTCACTCCGGCACCTTGGGATTCTCCCGGGCTTGCGGACTTTGACGAGCAAGCCGTTCTTCTTCATTTCTCCCTTGTCGCGGAAAGGATCTTCCGAAAACTCCCGGCGCGATGCCGACCGATTCGATCCTCTACGCCACCCGACAGTATCTCGGGATCGATCCCACCGTGATCGTCACGCTGATACCGATCAAACGGGGCGCATCCGGCCGGACCATCGTGCGGGTGAAAGCACCGGGCCGCGACCCGTTCATCGGTATCCACTGGACCGACGAACGGCCCGACAGCGACAATTTCCTGCCGGTCGCGAAGTTCCTGAAGGCCAGCAAATTGAATGTCCCGGAGATTTACTACGAGATCCCCCATCGCCGCGTCGCGCTGGTTGAGGACCTCGGCGACACCGACCTCCTCTCGCTGAAAGGCCGGCCCTTCGAAAAGCGGGAGCCCTACTACCGCTCGGCGCTCCAGCAGATCGACAAGCTCTTTTACTCCAAAGGTCCCAAGGATTTCGAGCTGATGCCGCCGTTCGACGAATCACTCTATCGCTGGGAACAGGATTATTTCTTCGACCATCTGGTGGAGGGCCTGCTTGGCATGGACGCGGGGGAACTGCGGAGTTCCCCGGAATTCACCGGCCTCGCCCGCCGCCTCGGGACCAGCGCGAAACATTTGGTGCACCGGGATTTCCAGTCCCAGAACCTGCTTCTCAAGGATGGCAAGGCCTGGTGGATCGATTTTCAAGGGATGCGTCGCGGCCGCCAGGAATACGACCTCGCATCGCTGGTCTATGACCCCTACATGAACCATTCGGCGGAAGACCGGGAACGGATTCTCGGGATCTGGGAGGACATTTCCGAAGACCGGCCGGAGCAAACGATCTTCCGCGATTGCGCGACCCAGCGCTTGATGCAGGCACTCGGGGCTTACGGGAACATCCTGAAGAATCGCGGCGACGAATGGTACGGCCCGCAGATTCCGGTCGCCGCGCGACTGCTGATGGAGGTGGTTGCCGACACCCCGCTGGAAAAACCCCTCGCCCCGGTGCTCGCGAAAGCGTCAGAGTTCGTTCCGTGAGCACCCCGTCCCGCCGGACTTTCACGAATGCCGCCGTCCTGTTGGGCAGCGGCCTGTTCGCGCTCGGCGGAGCCGCGCTGGTCCCGCCGCTGCGTTCGATCGAGCGGCAGATGGTGAAAACCCTGGCCTTCACGGTGGATCCGGTCGACACCATCCTGGACGGCAACGGCAGCCAAACCCAACCTTGGACGCGTCGGAAAGCCGTGACCCGGGCGGCGATCACGCCGCCGCCCCGCCTGCTGAATATCGATGACGACCCGGAGGGCTACTTCAGCACGTCGCCGCTGGCGCCGATCGATCACGCGCTGATCTTCGCAAGGCTATACGACGCGGGTCATCGGGTTCTCGGAGTGGGCCACCTGATGGCATGGGACGAGACCGAACCGTTGGCGATGGACGCTTTGCGGAAGCAGCTCGACCGATTCGATGCCGCGGTGCTCGCGCTTCCGCTGGCCCGCGGGGCGGTGCCGGAACCCGTGGCCGCGCCGTTCTTGCGCTGGTCGGTTCCGGAAAGCGACGCGGTCGGGAAGGCCACCGCACTGCCCCAGGTCAACCGGCTCGCGATCCCGAACGCCGAGCAAGGCGGCGAGAAAAGCCTGGCCGGGTTCTCGCTCTTGGAGAACGAGAGCGATCCCGGCGAAGGCACGCAGCCGCTGCTGGCGCGGTGGGGCGACCGGATCCTCTTCGCATTTCCGCTTGCCGTGGAGATCGCGGCCGAAGGACTTGCGCCATCCGACGTCCAGATTCACCTCGGCAAGGAGATCCGGATCGGGCCCTCGGGGCCGGTGATCGGGATCGATGAGTTTGGCCGAGGTGCCGTCGCCCCCGGGGTGGAAGCGATCGAAGCCCCGGCGAAACGCTTGATTTCGGAAGGTCCGGAACCCCCGAAGTCCAGGCCCTTGCTGACCCGCGATACCCGGGCCGATCTCGCCGCCGCGGACAAGGCCTGGTCGGATCGGCTTCCCGGGCGGGTCCAGGCCTTGCGCAACGCGGCGCGCTACGAACCCTCGATGGTCCTGCGGCGCCCGGACGCGCTGCTCGAACTGATGTTGGTTTCGCTGATCGTGTTCGCCGGCACCTGGGCCACCACCCTCAAGAGTTTTCCGTGGCGGGTGGTCGCGGCGGTCTTGACCGTGGGGCTGGGTTGCGAGTTCCTCTATCTCTTCGCGTCGCGGCAGAACGCGTGGCTGCCCCCGCTGGCGATGCTTGGTCCCGGGCTGCTCGCGCTGGGATTATGTTTCCGGAAGACAGAGCCGGCGGAGGCACCGCCGCTTCAAGCCGCGGCGGTCGTCCTTGCCGACAGCGCGGTCAGAGTGCACCCAAATCCCCGAATCCTCACACGGGTCCGGGTCCGTGACCTGCTGCCTCCCGCGACCTCGACGGCCGAACAAGCGGCCGCGGGCCGTCCCGCGCCTGATACACCGCCACTCACCGACGCGGCCGCTCCCATCGCCACTCCCATCGCCACTCCCATCGCCACTCCCATCGCCACCGCTCCTATCGCCGGCCCGACTGACACCCCCATCGCCGACTCTAGCACTGCCGCCACTAGCGCGGCAGAAAGCCCGCCGCGTCGCTCCGCCCGCTGGGAGAAGCGCAAGTCGCGCCGCGGGGGATCCCACCGTTAGCGATTGAATTTGTTTCTTGGAACTCGAGACCCCAAACTTGGAACTCGCATGAGCCTCCAGCACCCCATCGAAAAAGCCGAATCCCTGATCGAGGCCCTGCCCTACCTGCAGGCCTTCCGCGGCAAAACCTTCCTGATCAAAATGGGTGGCTCCGCGATGGAGGACCCCGAACTGGTCGCGAAGGTGATGCGCGATATCGTCTTTCTGGAGGTCGCCGGAATCAACCCGATCGTCGTCCATGGCGGTGGCAAGGCGATCTCCGCCGCGATGAAGGTCGCCGGCCTCGACGCCGAATTCGTCGGCGGCTTTCGCGTGACCTCCGACCAGGCGATCTCAATCGTCGAGAAAGTCCTCTCCAACGAGATCAACCCGGGCCTGGTCCGGATGATCCGCGACTTCGGCGGCAAGGCCGTCGGGATCGCCGGCACCGATGTCTTCCTCGGCGAGAAAATGCATGCCACCGACAAGGAGGGCAACCGGGTCGACCTCGGCCGCGTCGGCGAGGTGGTCGGCTGCCAGCTCGGGCAAATGGATGCCGCCCACCGCGCCGGGATCGTGCCGGTGATCTCGCCGCTGGCCGCCGAGCTCGCCACCGGCCGGCCGCTCAACATCAACGCCGACCTCGCCGCGGCAGCGCTGGCCAAAGAACTGCGCGTCGCCAAACTGGTCTATCTTTCCGACGTCCCCGGGCTGATGAAAGACCCGTCGGATCCCGCCACCTTGATCCAGTCGGTGAGCCGCGCCGAGGCCGACGACATGATCGCCGACGGCACCATCTCCGGCGGCATGATCCCGAAGATCCGCAGCGCGGTGGATGCCCTCAACGCCGGGGTGCGCAAGGTCCACTTCATCGACGGCCGCCTGCCCCATGCCTTGCTGCTGGAAATCTTCACCGACGGCGGGATCGGCACCGAGGTGACGCGTTGAGGCCGGCCTCTCGATGCCCGCCAGAACCCTGTCACCGCCTCGGGGCGCTTTGCTTCAAGCCGGTCAGGTGAAGGTTCCGGCGTTCCGCTTGCAGCACCAGCGCGTAGGCGGCGTTGATCAGGTCGTCTTCGCCCATGTAGGGCGCGCCCATGTGGGGCGTCGTGAAACGGAGTCCGTAGCCGGGTTCCCACGCCAATGAAAACCACCAGGCGTATTCGCGGATCACCTCGCGGTAGGCTTCCGGCGCGGCCAGATTCAGCGCGAGCAATCCCCAGGCGCCGCCCGGCTCGCCGTAGGCGTGGCTGTTGCGGATCCACGGATGCTGGCCGCGCATGAAGCCGGTCATCGCGTCGCGCATGTCGGAGCGCTCGCCGCGCAGGTGAGCGGCCATCGCGAACAGCCCGCTGCGCGACCAGAATTCGGCGGTGTCCTTGTAAGAGCGGTTGTAACCGAGCGAACCGTGTCCCCCGTCCTGCGGATCCGACCAGGCCATCTCCATGTAAGGCATGATCTTTTCCCAGATCTCCGATTTCATGCCGCAGCGCCCCGCCAGGGCCTCGAAGACCAGCAGGTGGCAAGCCGGTGCGACCAAGGCTTTCTGATCGTAGGGCAGTCCGTCGGGCCCGTGGCCGAGCGCCGGCACCCCCCAGGCGGAGGTGTGGGTCCCGTTGACCGCCCAGTCGCGGAGGGCCTCCAGATGCTTGAGCACCTGGCGGTCGCCGCTCCTCAAATGCCACTCACTGTAGAGGATCCCGGCGTAGGCTCCGGACCAGAATCCGAGGTTCCCGTAAGCCGCCGGCTCGGGATACTTGGCCAGCGACCATTCGACCGCTTTCCGGACCCGGCTTTCGTGCTTCTTCTCACCCGTCGCCAACAGCGCCAGCGCCGAGAATGTCGTTCGAATGATATCTCCGGACCACGAGCCGTCGTCGCGTTGCGTGCGTTGAAGATGTTCTAACAGGTCATCGAGCAGCGCCGCCGCAGCCGGGTCGCCGGCGGGATCCATCGTGCCGAAGACCCGCGTCCGCGGCAGCTCCAGCGGGAGTTCTACCGGCTTCCCGTCGCGCAGGACGGTTAGCGGAAGCGACTTCTTCCCGCTCGCCAGGGCTGCCTCGCCGGCCCGCCCGAGGAGCGCTTCATGGCTCCGGTGGAACCACTCCCAACCGGGTTCGAGATCGTTGAGGCCGAGCGGTTGGCCCGCCACCGCGAGAATCACGTCGCCCGCCTTCAGCTTCGCCTTGGCCGCCGGAGTTCCCGGGCGCACCTCCATCACCGCCAGCACCGTTTGCCCGTGCTCGGCCAGCGCGTCGAAGCCGAGCAGTCCCGCCCCCAGCTTGTCGGGTCCCGTGCCGCCGTTCGAGCGGCCGTAAAGTTTTCCCGTGGGAAGCTCATGGACCCGGCTGAAGCGCGGCGTCCCCACCACGATGGCCGGACCCGCGTCCGAGCGGACTTTCAAGGCGAAGGTCTTGCCGACCAACTTCTCCATCAGGTCCGCCGGCAGCTCCAGCCACGCCCGCGACGCGGCCACCACCGGCGGAGCTTCCGGCGGCAGTTCGACCCCGATCGCCTCGATCTCGCCGCCGGTGCCGAATCCACCGCCGCTCCAATCGCTTTCGATCACGAAGCGGAAGGCCTCCACCTCGGCCGCCGCGGGGAATCTCACCTCCAGCGGCTTGCGTTGCTTGGCCACTTCCTCGCCGCTCTCCCCGGCCGCCACGCTTTCCCATGCCCCGCCGGGCCGCCGGATCTCCACCCGATACTTCCGCGCGACCCCGTTGGTGAAACCACCTTGCCGGGGAACATAGCGGACGCCCTCGAGCTTCTTCGCCGCGCCGAACTCCAATCCCGCCCAGTGCGGCGGTGGGGCCTGGTCGTCGCCGTAGCGGCTGTGCCAATCCGTCTGCGGATCTCCGTCAAACAGCCGCTTGGCCGCCCCGCCGCCCTGCTCCGACGAGGCAATCACCGCCCACGGAGCCCGCGGCGCGCGGCCGCTGACCGATGTGGCCGCACGGGCAATCACCTCGCCGCTGCGCGGATCCAGCGCTTCGATCACCAGCGATCCCGCCCCACCGTCGGAAGTCCCGTGGGCATCGACCGAAAGGATCCCGCGCCAGGCACCGCCCGCTTCCCTCTCCTTGTCCGTCAACTCCGGAACCGTCACCTCGACCGCCGCGGATTCACGCGCGGCCAGCAGCATCCCCTGTTCGCCGCCCGGCAAGCGCCAGGAATTCTTTCCCGCGAAGGGCTCGACCACGATGGGTGCGCCGTCACAAGCCAACGCAAGCGGTAGAAGACAAGGAAACAAGCGGAAATCCATGCCGCTTGAACGCCACAAACCCCATTTTTGTTTCGATTTATCGACTAATACAGCCGGATTTTTGAGTTTGGAGGGACCGCTCGCTCCGGAACCGGATGCGCTTCGTCGAAGGCCCGGAGCTCCGTTCCAGGGAGAATACGGATCGTATTCTCGTCCGATTTTCTCGCGTCGAGCGCGAACACTTTCGCCACGAAGTCATAAAGCGCCTGTCGCTTGGACGGCCCGTAATCGTGCCCCTCCTTCGGGAAATGGGCGTTCTCCACCTTTTCCAGCTGTCCAAACAAGCCGTAGATCCTCTTCAGGTGGGGAAGCTCGAGATCGGGGACGTTTTGCGTCCAGTCCTCGCCGTTGGAAATGAGGAGCAAGGGTTTCGGCGCGATGACCGCGGCCACTTCCACGTTGTTCGCGACATGGCCGGGCCGGACATGGATCGGCGCGCCGCTTTCGCACATGCAGCCCCCGTAAAACCATGCCGACACTTGGACACAGGGAATCGACGCGGTGACCCGTTCGTCGACCGCCGCCAGCAGGAAAGCCTGGGTGGCCCCTCCCGATTCGCCCGTTACCGCGACCCGTTGGGGGTCGGCACCGGGTACGGACAGCATGAAATCCAGCACGCGGATTGAATTCCACACCTGCAAGCGGAGCTCCTGCGGGTCCACCCCGTGTTTCCAGCCGGCCGCCGCAGATTCGCCATGGCCGACCATGTCCCAGGCAAACACCGCGCAGCCCATCCGGGCCAGGGCACCACAGCGCTTTTGCATGAACTCGAGAAAGCGCCCGTGCTCCGTCGGACTCTTGCCCGGCCAGTGGCCATGGGCAGAGAGCACCAACGGCATCTTCTCCCGCGACTCGGGAAGATAAAGGTTGCCCGCCACGAAGAAGCCCGGCGCGGTCTCCAACGAGACGTTTTCAACCGTATAGCCGTCGAGCTGGCGGACCGAATGGCGAACGGCGAGCGGCGGCTTCCGCTCGGGAAGGGGAAACAATCCGGCTCCTTCCAGAATTCCCTGCCGGATCACCTTTGCCCGCTTCTCCCACTTCGCGCGAACGCCGTAGTCGTCCCAGCGCGTCTCCATTTCCACCTTGGCCTGCGCCGGAGTGTGGAATCGTCCTTGCCTCAACTGTTCCTGGCTGTGGACCAGGAGGGACATCGAACCGATCAAGACCAAGCATGGGAGGCATTTCATCCGGCAGCCTGCTACGCACGACGAACCCGCGATCCATCCCACCGTCCGGAAAAACTCACCGTCCCACCGAAACACCGAAACACCGTCCCGCCGATTCCCTGCGGGCAAAAAAAGAGCCCGGCACCTTCTTGCGAAGATGCCGGGCAAATACCTGGCGGCGACCTACTCTCACAGGACCTGTCGTCCCAATACCATCGGCGCTGCAGCGTTTCACTTCCGGGTTCGGAATGGGACCGGGTGGTTCCACCGCGCTCTGGCCACCAGAGGGCAACCCCGCTTGTCCCGGGGCTGGGTCTCTGGTCGTCTGAGCCACATTGGCACCAGCGAATGCTGTGTTCGGTTGCTGTCAGGGGCACCAGCTGCTAGCAGCCGGATCCACGCCCGCTCTCTGACATCCACACGGAGAATCCATCTTTTCTTCAACCTCAATTCGTCCACTGAACCGAACGCGGCCACTTGAAAACAAGCGACTTCGAACAGAATCAAGCCGGACGGATGATTAGTACCAGTAAGCTGCATATGTTACCACACTTCCACGTCTGGCCTATCAACGTGGTAGTCTCCCACGATCCTTCAGGGAAAACTCATCTTGGGAATGGCTTGGCGCTTAGATGCTTTCAGCGCTTATCCAGTCCGAACTTAGCTACCCGGCCATGCCGTTGACACGACAACCGGTGCACCAGAGGTTCGTCAATTCCGGTCCTCTCGTACTAGGAATTGAACCCCTCAGTTTTCCTGCGCCCACAGAGGATAGAGGACCGAACTGTCTCGCGACGTTCTGAACCCAGCTCGCGTGCCGCTTTAACCGGCGAACAGCCGGACCCTTGGGACCTTCTC
>CAMCYK010000239.1 GCA_945883695.1 Akkermansia muciniphila
CTGTTGGAAGACACGCTGGTCATCTGGGGCGGCGAGTTCGGGCGCACGCCGATGGGGCAGGGGAGCGGCCGCGACCACCACATCAAGGCCTTCAGCCTGTGGCTGGCGGGTGCCGGGATCAAGCCGGGCATGGTCCACGGCGCGACCGACGAGCTCGGTTACGCCGCCGTGAAGGACGTGGTCCACGTCCGCGACCTGCACGCGACGCTGCTGCACCAGTTCGGCATCGACCACGCGCGCTTCTCCACCAAGTTCCAGGGGCTCGACTACAAGCTCACCGGCGTCGAACCGGCCAAGGCGGTGCGGGCGATCATGCTTTGAATCGCGGCATGACGGGAATCGTTGGACGCCGGGTTGCGTTCAAAGGGTGGATCGCTAGGCTCGGCGGTCCGGCCCCGGTTCCCGTTCCTCACCATCATGTCCGTTCCCAAGCTCACCTCGACCCAATGGCTGATCTGCACGATCGCCGCGCTCGGCTTCGCCTTTGACATTTACGAGCTGTTGATGCTGCCGCTGATCGTGAAGCCGGCGCTGGCGTCGCTCGGCGGAGTGGGGCCGGATGGCGTGCCGCTGTTGTTGCCGGGGAGTCCGGCCTTCACCCAGTGGGCCCGGATCCTGTTCTTCGTGCCGGCCCTCGCCGGCGGCATCTTCGGCCTGCTCGGCGGCTACCTGACCGACCGGCTCGGACGGCGGCGGGTGCTGACCTACAGCATCCTGCTCTATGCGTTCTCCGCCTTTGCGGCCGGCTTCTCGCAGAACCTCTATCAGCTCCTGTTCTTCCGCTGCCTGGTCTTCATCGGCGTCTGCGTCGAGTTCGTCGCGGCGGTGGCGTGGCTGGCGGAGCTCTTTACCGACAAGGTCCAGCGCGAGAAGGTGCTCGGCTATACCCAGGCGTTCTCATCGGTCGGCGGCCTGATGGTGGCCGGCGCGAATGTCCTCGCGGCCCGGTGGGCGCTCGACCTTCCGGCGATTCACGGCGGGCACGAGGCCTGGCGCTACACGCTGATTTCCGGGGTCATCCCGGCGTTGCCGCTGATCCTGATCCGGCCCTTCCTGCCGGAATCGCCGGAGTGGGCGCGCAAAAAGTCGGAAGGCACGCTGCGCCGGCCCAGCATCCGCGAATTGTTCGCGCCGGAGCTGATCAAGACCACGGTGCTGACCACCTTGCTGTTCGCCGGGAGCTACGGGATCGCCTTCGGAGCGATCCAGCAACTGCCACAGATCCTCGGTGCCCAGGCCCTGAACTCGCCGAACGAGGCGGGGCATGCGGTGATGATCAACACCGCGAAGGCCGCGGTCGGCAAGGCCGTGCAAGAAGCCAAGGCCGCGGGTCAGCCGGAGATCCCGGCGGGCAAAAAGCGCCAGATCGGCGGTAACGCGAGCGACGAGGCGGTGGCCAAGATCACCTTCTGGCAGGAGATCGGCGGGATGATGGGTCGGCTGGCCCTGGCCGTGCTGGCGGTGGTCATCATCAGCCGGCGCAAGCTGTTCCGGGTCTTCCAGTTGCCTTCGCTGATCTTCGTGCCGCTGCTGTTCTGGTGGATCTCCGGGCAGCTCGGGAATCCCGATAGCCTCGGACTGATCAAGATCGGGATCTTCCTCGCCGGCTTCCTGGTGGTCGCGCAGTTCAGCTTCTGGGGGAACTACATCCCGCTGGTGTTCCCGATGCATCTCCGCGGCACGGGCGAAAGCTTCGCCGCCAACATCGGCGGCCGGATCCTCGGCACGGCCGCGGCGTGGATCACGCTGACGCTCGCGGCCTCGGACAAGCCCGACCCGGCGCGCATCGCCATCGTCGGGGCTTGTGTCGCCGCCGGCTACGCGCTGCTGGCAGCGATCCTGACGCAATTTTTGCCGGAGCCGAAGCACGAGGACTCCCTGCATTGAGCGGGAAGCGGGGAACTTGCCCTACGCGATTACGGGGGGCGGTTTCTTGTGAATTGATTGTTCGGGTCGGAGGGATGTGTCAGGTTCTTCCTGTTCTCCCACCCCCCCTGTTCCCCCCGACCCGCGCTCCGAAAGGTTCTTTCGATTCATTTTGAAAGGCTCGCCGGAGGTCGATTCTCCCGAGGTTTCCTCGGCGTTCGACGGTCGTCACCCCCCACCCTTACATGACAAATCCCCCTGTTTCGCCGTTCACCCGCGGCGCAAATTTCGTGGCACCCTGCGTCGCGGCAGCGCTGTGCTCTCTCGGCCATCTCCAAGCCGCTTTGGTCAATCCCGGTTTTGAAACCGGCGATTTGAGCGGCTGGTCCACGCTCGGAACCGTCGCGGTCAGCACCGGTAAAACCTATAGCGATACGGTCGATGTGTCGCCGGGCGCCAGCCGCATCGTGGCTCCGAATCCCGGTTCGTTTCTGGCGCATCTGATCGCGAGCAGCGAAATGACCGCGAGCGAGATCGCGCTGAAAATGCGGATCAGCGAAGCGACGCTGGAAGGATCCAATGATGGCATCGATGCCGCCTTTGGCTCCCTGATTTCCCAGACTGTCAGCGCGGCCGCCGGGGACAAATTCACGTTCAACTGGAATTTCGTGGAACGGGATTACGCGGAGTTCAATGAGTGGTCGTTCTTTGGCGTCAGCTTCAACGATGGACCTTCGGCGGTTTCGCGGCTCGCGAGTGTGATCGAAGTCGGGCCGGTCGAGGATAAGCATTCCGCGAACACCACCGTCAATGGCTGGAAGACTTTCGAATACGAAATCGCAGCAGCTGGCAACTACACCTTCCACTTCGGTGTTGTGAACGCGAATGATCGTGTGGCCTCATCCGAGCTCTGGGTCGACGCGCCGGAAAGTAGCATCTCTGGAACCGGTATCTCGACGATTCCCGAGCCCGGCAGCGTGCTCGGATTGGGCTTGCTGCTGGGGTCCGGACGGTTCGTCCGCTCGCGCCGGCGCGCGGCTCAAAACGCGTCGGTTTGACTCTTGCCAGGGAAGGTCGTCGGCTCGGGCCCGGTGCCCTATCCCAGCGTCAGCGACACCGGACAGTGGTCGGAACCGGTCACGTGCGGGAGGATCGCGGCCTCCTTCACCCGCCCCAGCAGGCGGGTCGAGAGGCCGAAGTAATCGATCCGCCAGCCGATGTTGTTGGCCCGGGCGTTCGCCCGGTAGCTCCACCACGAATAGGCACCGCTTCGGTCCGGGTAAAGATGGCGGTAGCTGTCGTGGAAGCCGCTTTCCAGCAGCCGGCCGAAGCCCGCGCGTTCCTCGTCGCTGAAACCGGCGCTCTTGCGGTTCTCTTTCGGCCGGGCGAGGTCGATCTCCTGATGCGCGACATTCAGGTCGCCGCAGAACACCACCGGCTTGCCGGAGGCCTCGAGCGACAGCAGGAACACGCGGAACGCCTCGTCCCACGCCATCCGGTAGGGGAGCCGGCGCAGTTCGTCCTGCGCGTTCGGGGTGTAAACATTCACCAGGTGGAAATCGGGATACTCGAGGGTGACGACCCGGCCTTCGCGGTCGTGGTCGTCGATCCCCATGCCGTGCCGGACCGCCAGCGGCTCGTCGCGGCTGAAGACCGCGACGCCGGAGTATCCGGGCTTTTCGGCGGAGTTCCAGAACGAGCGGTAGCCGGCGAATTCCAGCGGCAAGGCGACCTGTTCCTCGCGCGCCTTGGTTTCCTGGAGGCAAAGGATTTCCGGACGCTCGGAGGCGACGAATTCCGGCAGGCCTTTGCCGAGGGTGGCACGGATGCCGTTGACGTTCCAGGAGACGAGTTTCACGGCCGCGAGAAAAGCGGGTGGGGGGAGGGAATCAAAGCGGAATGAAGCGGTTGTCCGGTGTTTCGGTGGAGTGGTGTTTCGGTGGAGTAGTGTTTCCGTGCGACGGTGTTCTGATGCCCCTCCCGGGGCAAAACGCGCCTCAGATCCACCATCCACCATCCACCATCCACCATCCACCATCCACCATCTCAGCGGCCCCACGAAAAAAGCCGCACCCCGGATCGGGATGCGGCTTTGAAAGGGCGGGCGGCTTAGCGCTTGGAGAACTGGAAGCGCTTGCGGGCACCGGGGCGGCCGGGCTTCTTGCGTTCCTTCATCCGCGGGTCGCGGCGCAGCAAGCCGTGCGGCTTGATCACCTTGCGCAACTCCGGTTCGAAGATCGTGAGGGCTCGCGCGACGGCCAGACGGATCGCGCCGGCCTGGCCATGGATCCCGCCGCCGGCGGCGGTGACGACCACGTCGAACTTGTTGAGCAGGTTGGCGTGCTGGAACGGGGCCAGCACGGTGTTCTGCAGGGGCAGCGTCGGCAGGTATTCCTCGAAGGAACGGCCGTTGATGACGATCTGTCCGCTGCCTTCGGTCATGCGGACGCGGGCGACGGCATTCTTGCGGCGGCCGGTGGCGCTGAGATTCTTGGCTTCGCTCATGGGGAAATGAAGTTCGGTTGCCGGATCAGGCGATTTCGTAAACCTGCGGTTGCTGGGCCTCGTGCGGATGTTCGCCACCGGCGTAAACCTTGAGCTTGCCGAACTGGGCGCGGCCGAGGCGGTTCTTGGGAAGCATTCCCCAGACGGCGTTCTCAACCAGCAGCACCGGGCGGCGCTTGCGCAGCAGGCGCGGAGTTTCCACCGTCTTGCCGCCGACATAGCCGGAGAAGCGGGTGTAAATCTTGTCGTTTTCCTTGGTGCCGGAGAGCTTCACCTGGTCGGCGTTGATCACCACCACGAAATCGCCGGTGTCGATGTGCGGGGTGAAGATGACCTTGTGCTTGCCGCGCAGCAGGCGGGCGGCTTCGACGGCGACTTGGCCGAGGATCTTGTCCTTGGCATCGATCACATGCCACTTGCGCTCGACGTCGCTTGGCTTTGCGGAAAACGTTTTCATGAGATGGAACGGAGTCCCCGTGTGCCGGAGCGCGATTCAGGCAGCACCGGCAAGGGGGCGCGCAAGCTATTGAGCGAGCCAAGGGGTGTCAATCGGAAATCCGACGGGAAATTCAGGGATCCATCCAGGCCGCGTTGCGGGCCCCTCCTGAAGCGGGATCCGGCGGGAAGCGGGTTGCATCCGGATCCATCCCGCGCGCCTTTCTTTCCTTGTGAGCCATCCCGGCGGTCTCCATTCTCCGGCCATCCGGACTCCCATGGTCGAACACCTCACCATCCCGCGGTTTTTTGACTCGCTCGGCCACGGCTGCGCGCCGCACGCCCCCTCGGTCAACGCCGCCGCCACCGCCCGCATGGAGCGGATCCTCAGCTCGCCGGTCGACGCCCCCGGCCGCGGCATCCTGCTGCGGGCCCCGCGGGCCGGCTTCGGCAAGTCGCACCTGCTGGCTTACGTCCAGGAGCGGCTCGCGACCTCCCACGAGTTTCTTCCGATCAATCCGCTCGACGGTTCGCGGATCGACGCGGTGGGCGCGATCGAAAACGCGCTGCGCCGCTTGACCCGTCCGCTGCCTGCCGGTGGGGGCTTGACGGCGCTCGACCTGCTGGCCCGCCGCCTTTTTTCGATCGCGCTGCAACCGCTGGTGAGTTCGGGTGAAGTGCCATGCCAGGACCGCGAGGTCGCCTTGGCGGCGTTGCGGCAACGACCGGTGGAAACGTTCGACTTCCACCATTCCCAAGCGGTGACCGCCCACTGGACGAAGGAGAATTTCGAAGTCCTGGGCCCGCGGCTCGCCTTGGAACTCAGCCGTCGGACCGGCACTTCGCTCAGCGAAACCTCGTTCTGGCTGGCCTCCCTGTTCCGCTTCGCGGTCGCCACTCCGGATCATCCGGGCCGCACCGGCATGATCATCCAATCGGCCGTCACGGATGCCGGGATCGAGCGCTACGCCGCGTTCCTCGCCTTGCTCTCGCTGATCGGCCGGGTGGTGGTGGTGGCGGATGACCTCGAAGGGATGCACGCCGATCCGTCGGCGGCCCTGCGCTTTGCCAGCTTCATCGCTTCGGTCCGGCAGGAAGCCCCGCGGGTCGATCTGGTGGTGTCGGTCAACGACGATATCTGGGATAGCGCGTTCAAGCCGGCGCTGAGCGGTGGACTGCAAGACCGGCTCGGCGAGCTGGAAATCCGTCTTGAGCCGCTCGACGAGGCCGCCTTGGCCGCGTTGCTGGAGGTCCGGATGCCGGAGCGCTTTCATGCCCTGCGCGGGAAACTCGCATTGACTCCGGGCGATCTTTACGCGCGGCGGATTTTACGGAAAGCGATGGAACTCGAGGATGACCGGGTGAGCACCGCGGTCCCCGTGACGGGACCCGTGGTCCCGCCGGCCCCGCCGGCCCCGCCGGTCCCGCCGGTCCCGCCGGTCCCGCCGGTCCCGCCGGTCCTGCCGGACGTCGCGCCGCCGCCGGAATCCCGCTTCGAAGGCTTCCAAGAGTCCGCAGCCGACCCGGCTTCTCCCCACCCGGCAGAAACGCCAGCGCCGCCGAGCGACCCTCCCGGATTGCCGCCGGGAAATCCGCTCGCGGAGCATGGACAGGACTTCGGGGGCCTCGAACCCCTCCGGGGGGAGGACCCGCAAGCGGCTTCCGCCGAAGGCGGGGAACGGATTGACGATTTGCTCCGCCAGTTTCGCGAACGCTACGGGCGCGAATGAAATTGAGCGGGAAGACCTGCCATTTTTGCCTTGCCAGCCGCGCGGCGGCAATCTCATCTTCCGCCCGCCCCGCACTCCGGGGTAAATCAAAATCCGGCGTAGCTCAGCGGTAGAGCGGGTGGCTGTTAACCACTAGGTCCTAGGTTCGAGCCCTAGCGCCGGAGCCTTCTTAAGAGCCTCAACCTTAGCGGGTTGGGGCTCTTGCCTTTTCCGGGGTGGCGATTCACTGAACACTTTCACTGAACACTTCGGAGCTTTTCGCCGGGTGTGTCATCGGGCCGGCGGTCCCGCGTTTCGATCGCTTCGGCGACCACGGCCGGCGGATCGCGGACACGAGAAACCCCGGCCGGCGGGTGCCAGTCGGGCCGGACGGTGCTTGTTTCGGGCTCGCACGGGAGCGGGGCGGTGTGGCATGGGCATCTGCGGCGGGAGCATTCGCTTGCGCGGGCAAAGATATTGAAGTAAACGCAACCCGATGAAAACCGCCTTAGTCCTCGCCCTGTCCTGCCTCGCTATCAACGCGGAGGTGCTGAAACTCGACACGCTCAAGACCGCCAAGGGTAAGTCCTACGAAGGTGTCACCGTCACCGAAAAGCGCCCGGACGGCATCAGCATTCGCCACGCTGGAGGCACCGCGAGAATCCCGCAGGAGGACTTGCCGGCCGACGTGAAGCGAAAGCTGGGCGGGTTCGACGACGCCGCTGCGGAAGAGGCACGCGAGGCCGATGCTGCCAAGCTGCGGGCCGCTGAAAGGGCTATGGACGAGGCAGAGGCAGCAAAGGACGAGGACAGCGAGGACGCGCCTGAGACGGACGAATCGGGAGAGGTGGACGGAGATGAGATGCCCGAAGAGGAGGCAGTCCCCAAGGAAGCAAACAAGGACGGCAAGCCGATTGCCAAGGTCGAGCCGAAAAACAGGGACAAGCTTTTCGTTAAGCCAATCCGCTACGGCGGAACTTTCCGGCTACAAATCACCGCCAAGGCTGGCGCGAAACCGCTTCGAATCGCCACGCACCACCAAAGCTTCGAAGTGGCACCTTGGCAGCAGGTGACGAGGCTGATCCCGGCCAGCCCAGGGTATCGCGTGACTGCTTTTGAAGAAGACGTCATTGTGGACGTGGAGTCGTCGTCGCAGAAAACCGGCCTAGGCAGCGATACCAAGCTCCGGTGAATCCTGAGCGCTACCTTTGGCAAGCTCTCGCGGGTGAAGCGCCATGCGGCTGCGATCCCTCGTTTTCCTGCCCGCTTTGCCCTCAGGATCGCCTTCAGCTCGTCGCAGGCGATTTCCGCTGTCCTTTCCCGCGGTTCGTCCGTTCGTCCCGTGGCGGTGGCAGCGGTGGGGCGGCAGGCGGCAGGAAATCCAGCAGGCTCCGCGGGGTGCCGTGGTGTTCCTGCACATGGTCCCAGTAATCCCCGGCCATCGGCTCGTGGTTGTGGATCGGGATGCGCGAGGCGTTTGCTTCCTGGTCGGAGAGGATCAGGAATTTCGGCGGCATCGGGTAGGCGGCGGGCGGTTCGCACATTTCGCGGACGTAGCGCTCCGACCATTGCCAGAACTCGACGCGATGCGCTTGGACGACTTCGAAGGGGCTGAGGTCCATCCGCCAAGCGGGGATCGTCTCGGGAAAGCCGGCGGGCTGTGGCCGGTAGCCAAGGACGATCTCGGCTTCCACGTTGAACGCTTCGATAGGTGGCGGGGGCTCCGCGGTGGCGGCGAGGTAAGCGGGGATCTCGCTGGCGAGCTCGGCAAGGGCTTCCTCCGCGCCGGCCTTCACGGCGCCCATGATCGCGTCGCCGTGGATCAGGCGGAGCCATTGGAACGCGCCTTCCTTGATCGCCAGCGCGTCCAATCCGGCCGGCGGAGTCTTCCGCCATTCGAGCGCCTCCGGGGGGAATATGCCGACGGCCTCGCTGTCCAGG
>CAMCYK010000240.1 GCA_945883695.1 Akkermansia muciniphila
ACAGGTCCACCCTCCTTACGGGCCCCGGGCCTGCGGCGATCCGCAGGCCTGGGCCCGGCATCTGAACGCGCGCATGACTTAAGGAGTGTCGACCTGTGGTCGACACTCCCCGGCCGGCTCACGCCAGCGAGCGGATGAACCTCTCGAAAAACGCCGCGCCTTCCTCCAGCGCGCCGATCTCGATGAACTCGTCCGCCGTGTGCGCCTGCTCGATCGAGCCCGGGCCGATGCACACCGAGGGCAGGCCGGCCGCGGAAAGATGGGCGGCATCCGAGAACCACGGCGCGCCAACCGGCTCCGAAGCCGGCCGCACTTCCTGCACGCGGTCGATCCACGGGTTCGTCGCCGGAGTTTCCATCGGCGGATTCTCGTGCGGCCGGACGATCTCGAGCGGCAACCCGAGCCGGGCGATCGTCTTTTCCAGCAAGTCCAGCGCCCCGCCGGCATCGTGCAGCGCGGGGGTGATGCGGATGTCGATCTCCGCCTCGGCCAGGTCGGGGATGATGTTCGGCCGTGACCCGGCGCGCAGCACACCGATGTTGATCGTCGAGCGGCCAAGCACCGGGTGGGTGTAGGTGCCGAGCGCCGCCGCCAGTTCCCGCTCCAACACGTCGAGCGCGCGCGCCAGTTTCATCGCGGCGTTGTCGCCCTTTTCCGGCATCGAGGAATGCCCGGCCTTCCCGGTGGCGCGCAGGGTCGCCCAGAGCGAACCCTTGGTGGTGTGCACGATGTCCAGCGAAGTCGGTTCGCCGACAATCGCGAAGGCGTAGCCGTGGCCGTGGTGCTTGGCGAAATCCTTCGATCCCCACTGGCCGGACTCCTCGCCCATGAAGGCGACGAAATCCACGGCGACATCGAGCTTCGGGTGGATCGCGGCGGTCTCCTTGAGGCCCCACAGCATCGCGGCCATCGGGCCCTTGGTGTCGGACGCGCCGCGACCCCACACGCGGCCGTCGCCGATGACCGCTCCGAAGGGATCGATCGTCATGCTGCCGACGCCGACGGTGTCGAGGTGCGGCCCGAGCAGGATCCGCGGGCGGCCGTCGCGCGGGGCGAAGCGGGCGATCAGGTTCGGCCGGCCGGGCATGATTTCCTCGAGCGTGACATCGCCGTCGATCGCCTCGATCCACCCTTGGAGAAAGGTCGCGATCGCCGCCTCGCCCGTCTTGTCGGTCCCGGCCGGATTGTCGGGATTGACCGAGGGGATGCGGACGAGCTGCTGGAGAAGTTCGACGGGGCCGGTCATGTGGGGAGTGAAAGGGATCGGGGCGGGGATCGCAAGGATTGGGAGGCGATTGCCGATTGCCGATTGTTGATTGTTGATTGTTGATTGTTGATTGTTGATTACAGAAGCCAGGAGCCAGAAGCCAGATGGGTCTCCAGTTCCGAGATTCGCGCGGTGGAGAAGTCGTCCCAGTCGTTGTGGAGTTTGTGGAAGCTTTCGTGAGTTGGTCGCGCGCGATTCCACTTGATGGCTGCCGTCTCCAATTGCGCGGCCGATCTTCCTCATCCCCTCGTCCAGCGACTCGAAGCGGGCCGGGTGATGGTCGTCATCGATCCGCCCGGTCTTGGCGGGCGACTTGGAAAGGTGGGACGCAGGATTTGGTGGCTCGGGCGCGGGATGCCTGGCATCCCGGCGGGACTCGACAACGCCCGCGATGCCCAAGGCAACGACCACGGCGGCGATGGTGACGATCCTCTTCAAGCCATCAAGCAGCCGGTCGATTTGATCCGGTGGGGCCTCGATGATAAAGTCCGCGTCTTTCGTTGACCTCGGCAGGCCAAACACGTTCGAGGCAAACCAGCCGGTGATCATGTAGTGGATCTCCAGCTTTTCCAGGGCCGCGATGACTGCCTTGACTGCCTTGACTGCCTTGACTGCCTTGACTGCCTTGACTGCCTTGTTCCCAGTCATCGGGCAAGGGCTGCCTCTTTGGACCTTCTACCGATCTCAAGACGTCGCGCCAACTCGGCCTCGACTTGGGCTTCGGCCCAATCCGGGTGCATGCTGCGAATTCCGCAGCGGGCTACCTCGCAGGCATCTTCAAACAACTCGGCCCCGGCGCGAAATTTCTCGGTAAGGCTCATAGCCCGTGCCCGCTCGATTTTCTCGCGGTTGATCTGACGGGCCAGTTCGGCGATCTCGTTCATGGCGGCAACCTAGCAAAACCCATCCTCCCCGGCAAATCCCCAATCTCTTCACTTCTTCCCCTCGACCCGCGGGACTTCCACCCGCAAAGGCGAACCGGCGAGGTCGCCGGGGGCGACGACGGATTCGTCGCGCGGGAGCTTGTCGGCGGAGCCGTAGCGCCTGGCGATGATGGCTTTCACTTCTCGATGACAGCGCCGCAATGGGTGTAGGGCGAGCCGGTGGCCTCGCGGATGGCGTCGCATTGCTCGCCGGAGTTGCCGTGGAAGAGGATGTCGCCCGCGACCTCCGGCCGCGCAAGGTAGGGACGACGCGCCCTCGCTCGTCAGTGAAGCACCGGGAGGGTTGCTTCTCTCCTTTGGGATGGAGCGGGCTGCCGGGGACCGTTCCCTCCTCCGCCGAGCCTACGGAGGGCAGGCCGGTCGGCCGATGGCGTCCGACCCTGCCTATGTTCCGGTCGGCCGAGGGCGTCCGACCCTGCCTTGGCGGCCTGCGGCCCGCGGAGACACCGCGAGCATGACGCTTGGCGGGACGATCAATCCGGGTTAATCGAGGGGTGTGGAACCTTCGAAATTCGACCGCTACGCCCCCGGTGCCGAACTGGTGCTGCGGATTCAGCTCGGCGCGTTTTTCGCGTGGAGCGGCTGGATGAAGGCGTTCCACACGGGCTTCGACGATTTCACCCGGGCGGTGGGGAACTACCAGATGACCCGTCCGCCGTGGGATGCGGTGATTGCCTACACGGTGCCTTGGGTCGAGATGGTCGTCGGCGTCTGCCTGGTGCTCGGGATCTGGAAACGCGGGGCGCTGCTGGTGCTGGCAGGCATGATCGCCTGCTTCGCCGTGGGGGTCCGCTTCGCCGACCTGAAGAACCTCAACATCTCCTGCGGCTGCACCGGAAATCCCGACGGCACGCCGATGGATTACACGCTGAAGTACTGGGAGTTCGCCGGATACTGGACGCTCATCCTGCTGCTGTTCTGGCTCGCCCGCAAAGAGCGGGGCCACGTCTTCGGCGGGACGAAGATGCAGTTGCCGGGCTGAGCCGCCCATCCTTGGGATTGCCCCGGCTCCCGCGGCTGCTAAAATCCGGCCATGCGATACGGCGAACGACTGCAGGCGAGGATCGAAAGCACCGGCTCCCGGCTCTGCGTGGGCCTTGATCCGCGGCCGGGCGAGGGCGGGATCGGGGCGGTGCCGGATTTTCTCAAACAGGTGGTCGACGAGACCTGGGAACGCGCCGCCGCCTTCAAGCCGAACATGGCCTACTTCGAGGCGATGGGGCTGCGCGGGATCGGGATCCTCGAAAACCTGCTCGGCGCGATGCCGCCGGAGGTGCCGGTCATCCTCGACGCGAAGCGTAGCGACATCGGCGAGACGCAAAAGTACTACGCCCATAGTTATTTCGCCGGTTGGAAGGTCGACGCGGTGACGCTCAATCCCTTCCTCGGCTACGACTCCATCGCGCCGTTCCTCGGCTGGGAAGGGACGGGGGTCTACCTGCTGGCGGTGACCTCGAACGCCGGCTCGGCCGACTTCCAGCGGCAGCCGCTGGCGGACGGCCGCCAGGTCTTCGAACTGGTCACCGCGCTCGGCGGGCGGGCGAAGGGGCTGCCGACCGATGTCGGCTACGTGGTCGGCCTGACCAACGCCGCCGGGGTGCTGGCGAAGATCCCGGACGCGCCGCTGCTGGTCCCCGGTCTCGGCGCGCAGGGCGGCGACCTGGCCGCGCTGGCCGCCGCCGGACGATCCGCACCGGACGTCATCAACGTTTCCCGCGGCATTCTCTACGCCGACGACGGCGCGAGCTTCGGCGAGCGGGCGAAATCGTGGGCGGAGCGAATTTCACGCGCCTACGAAGAAGCGGTCGCGTGATCCGGAGAGCACCTTAGCTTGCCGCTCCGATGTCGAACGACGATTATCCGAAAACCGGTCAACCCGGCGCCCAGTATTCCGGTCTCCTGCCGCACAAGGGCTGGCCGGGGCGGAACTACAAGTTCTTCCGGCACCGGATCGTGCCCGGCATGTTTTGCAAGCGCGGCGGCCAGGCGCAGGAACCGGTGCTGACCGTGCCGGACAGCGGCTGCGTGCGGGCGACCTGGATCGGCCACGCGTCGTTCCTGCTGCAGTTCGCCGAGCACTCGGTGATCGTCGATCCGAACTGGGCGCGCTGGCACGGCTTCGTCAAGCGCCTGCGCGAGCCCGGCCTGCCGCTGAAGGCGATCCCGGAGCTCGACCTGGTGCTGGTCAGCCACGCGCACTTCGACCACCTGCACAAGCCGAGCCTCAAGGTGCTGCAGGCGCGCGGCGGGATCGTGGTGCCGCGCGGCAGCGGCAGCCTGGTGAAGAAGCTCGGCTTCCCAGCGGTCCACGAGATGAAAGTCTGGGACAACATCGAGTTCAACAACCTCAACGTCGTCCACACGCCGAGCCACCACTGGGGCGCGCGCTACTTGCACGACATCCACCGCGACTACGGCGGCTACCTGGTCGAGTCCGGCGGCAAGAGCGTCTTCCATTGCGGCGACAGCGCGTGGTTCGACGGCTTCGCGGAGATCGGCCGCCGCTTCGGGAACATCGACGTCGCGCTGATGCCGATCGGCGCCTACGAGGCGCCGAGCGGCCGCGACGTCCATCTCAATCCGGAGGAGGCGGTGCGGGCCTTCGCCGAGCTCGGGGCCAAGGTGATGATCCCGATGCACTACGGCACCTTCCCGCTCGGCAACGAACCGCTGGGGGAACCGGTCGAGCGCTTGTTGACGGAGGCGGACCGCTTGGGGATCAGCGAGAAGATCCTGATTCCGGAGGAGGGCGTGGGAATCGAGTGGTGATGGCCGCCCTCGGCCGAGCGGAACGGTCTATTGAAGCCGCATCAACCGCAACGCGGTTGCCTCGTAAAGCCCGGGGTTGCCGCAACAAAGGAGCGGTTACCCCGGGTTGACGTCGCGATGGATTTCAACCCCGAAGCGGGTTGCCTCGGCGGGGCCCTACTGTGGGTGTCGCACCACCCGATTGCCGGGCCCGAGGCAACCGCCTTCGGGGTTGGCAGTTCATACGGAATGACCGCGGGGTAGGTCCTCCGTTGTCGGACCAGCCCCGGGCTGTAGGAGGGAACGGCGTTGCCGTTTTAGGAAAACGGTCAGAGGATCGACCCCGGCGCGTAGGCGGCGGCTTGCGGGTGGGCGGTTTCGAGGTCAGCCACGGACCGCGCGAAGGCGGCGACCTGGGAGACCGCGGCACCGGCGTTGCTCTCGCCTTGCGCGACGATGGCGGCGAGCCGCGCGCGGTCCAAGGGAATGCGCTCGTCACCGGCCAGGCGCTCGACCAGGTCGTTCACGGTGGACTTGCCGCTTCGCAGGTCGTTCACGGTGGCCACGGCGTGCTCCTTGATCGCCTGGTGCGCGGTCTCGCGGCCGACGCCGGCCTTCACCGCTTCCATCATGATGGTGGTGGTCATCAGGAAGGGCAGGTAGTGGCCGTTCTCCCTGGCGATCACCGCGGGGTAGGCATCCATCTGGTCGAGCACCGTGAGGTAGGTCTCGAACAGGCCGTCGATGGTGAAGAAGGCATCCGGCAGCATCACGCGGCGGACCACCGAACAGGAGACATCGCCCTCGTTCCACTGGTCGCCGGCCAGGCCGGAAGCCATCGCGAGGTAGCCTTTCAGGAGCACGTGGAAGCCGTTGACGCGCTCGCAGGAACGCGAGTTCATCTTGTGCGGCATGGCGCTCGAGCCGGTCTGGCCGGGCGCGAAACCTTCGCTCGCCGTCTCGTGGCCGGCCATCAGGCGGAGGGTGCGGCAGAACGAAGACGGTCCGCTGGCGAGGTCGGTGAGAGCCGCGACCACGCGGAAATCGAGCGAGCGCGGATAGACCTGGCCGACATTGGTCCACACGGCGGGCATGCCGAGGTGGGCGACGATTTTTTGCTCCAGCTCGGCGACCTGCGAGGCATCGCCATCGAACAGCGAGAGCTGGTCCATCTGGGTCCCGACCGCGCCTTTCAGGCCGCGGACCGGGTAACGGGCGATGACGTCTTCCAGCGCGTGGAAGGCCGACAGCATCTCCTCGCCGAACATCGCGATGCGCTTGCCGAGGGTGGTCGGCTGGGCGGCGACGTTGTGGGTGCGGGCGGTGATGACGAGGTCGTTCCACTGCTCGGCGCGTTTCTTCAGGCGGGAAAGCACGGCGACCGACTTGTCGCGGATCGCCAGCAGCGAGCGGAAGACCTGGAGCTGCTCGACGTTCTCCGTCAGGTCGCGCGAGGTCATGCCCTTGTGGATGTGCTCGTGGCCGGCGAGGTCGTTGAACTCCTCGATCCGCGCCTTCACGTCGTGGCGGGTGACCCGCTCGCGGGCCATGATCGAGGCGGGGTCGACGCGGTCCTTGGCCTGCTCGTAGGCGGCGATCGCCGCGGCCGGGATGTCGAGGCCGAGCTCGCGCTGGGCCTTCATCACGGCGATCCAGAATTCGCGCTCCAGCACGATGCGGCCCTCCGCGGACCAGATGGCTTGGAGGGCGGGGGAGGCGTAGCGTTCGGCGAGGACGTTCGGAATCACGGCGGGGAGTAGCGGCTACCGGCCGGCGCGGGGCAAGGGAAAATCGGGTCGCGCAGGTAGCATGGCGAACCGCAGCCTGAGCGCAGCGGAGATGGACCGACTGAACCCAATTTCAATCATCGGTCAAAGGCGCTGAGGTCGGGGAGAGAAACGCGGAGAGCAGCTCGGAATGGGAACAACGAAACTCACGAAACGAACGAAAGGGAAACAGGTCAGGGAAACAGGGGCTGTTCTTTCGCCATTTTCGCTCGTTTCGTTGTTCTTCCCTCTCTGCGCTTGTCTGCGCGACCTCCGCGCCTCCGCGGCCTGCCCACCGTAGCCCAAGCGAAGGTGGGTTCGTTCCTTGCCGCAGATGTTTGCGTTCGCCATGTTCCCCCCGTGGAGGAAACCAGTGGCGAGACGATGCAGGCGAAGCCGCGGTGGGTGCTTGCGGGCGGCTGCATCCTGGCCTTTCTGGCGGCGGCGGTGAACGCGGACTTCATGCTGCGGCTCGGCGTTTCGGTCAGCCACTTGACCGGGGACTTGTCGCGGATCACTTCGGAAGCAGTCCAGACCGGCGGGCACTGGTCGCGGGAAGCGGCCATCCTTTGCGTGTCGGTGGGCGGCTTCGTCGGCGGGGCGGCGACGGCGGGGTTCTTCATCCACCACCCGAATCTCCAGCTCAGCCGGCCCTACGGGCGCTCGATCGTTTTCGTCGGGCTGCTGCTGATGTCGACCCAGCCGCTGGCCGGCGTCTCGGTGCTGCTCGCCTGTTTCGTCGCCGCCTGGGCCTGCGGGATGCAGAACGCGCTGGCCACCCGCTACCGCGGCCTGGTGCTGCGGACCACCCACATCACCGGGCTGCTGACCGACCTCGGCCAGTTGCTCGGGATGCGCCTGCGCGGGCATCCGATCGAGACGTGGAAGCTCACCACGCCGCTCGCGCTGGCAGTGGCCTTCGCGCTGGGTTCGACGGTCGGGGCGATCCTCAACCTGAGAACCGCCATCCCGGTGACCCTGGCCTGCGGGGCGATTTACGTGGTCGGCGGAATCGTCTGGTCGGTGCTCAAACGGTGGCTGAAGCAAGCTCCTAGCGTTCGATCGTGAAGCCCTTCACCCCTTCGAGCGGGGGGATGGTTTTCACGTGCATGCCTTTGATCAGCTGGGCCAGCGGGGATTCCTCGGCGATCTCCTTGAGGAAAGACTCCACCTCCTCGCGCTCGCCCATCACTTCCAGTTCCACCGTGCCTTCGGGCAAGTTGCGCACGGTGCCGCAGACCTCGAAGCCCTTGGCGAGGTCCTTGGTGGTGTAGCGGAAGCCGACACCCTGGACCCGGCCCTCGAATATCACGCGTCGTGCGATCACGGGGCCGAGGATGCGGTGTAGGTGGTGACCCCGTCGAGGAACATCTGGGAATCAATCCTCCCGCGGATCCGGATCGCCGCGCTGCGGAACGGAGGCCTGGCCGGTGGAGGCCTGCTTGAGGCGGAGCCGGAGATTGCGCGCGACGGTGAAGCTCATGTTCCGCCCGCGGACGGGATGGACGGTGATTTCGTAGAAGGGATCGGTGACCTCGAGTTCTTTCCAACGGCCGCGCAGCAGGCGGAGCCGCCCCTTTTCGACGCGCGCCTTTTTCTCGCTGCCGCCGGAGCGGAGGGTGACGTCGAAGTCGGTCGGGATGCGGCCGGCGGCATCGAAACAGCGGACGTCCGAGCGCAGCGGCCAGAC
>CAMCYK010000241.1 GCA_945883695.1 Akkermansia muciniphila
CCTCCGACGTCCAGCGGGTGATCCCGACCTACGCGTGCTACCCGAACCTGGCGTGGCAAGCGTGGTCGCACTCCGACAATTCCGGGCATTCCCTCACTCACTACGGCCCGACCGGTCGCCAGAAGTCGATCACGTCGGCGGTCGCCGGCCTGGAGGCGGAGATGGCGGCTCTTGCTGGGTCGCCATCGCTTCCTCCGCCAGCACCGCCGCTGGCGGAGCCCGCGATCGTGCCGGCGGAGGAGGAGGATCCGGCGGAGGAGGCTTGGGCGGACGGGCAGGGCGAGGTGGAAGCGGTAGTCGCCGAGGGAGTGGCGCCGGAGACGGAATCCGGGGAATTGGGCTACGGGTTCCTCGACGGAGCGGAGCGGCGACTGGTGCTGGAGAAGACCTTCCCGATGCGGGTTTACATCAATCTCGGAAGAAGGGAGGACCGGCGCCATGAGATCGAGTACACCTTCGCCCTGCAAGGCCTGGACGTGGAACGCTTCGCCGCGGTGGATGCCAGATGGGTGCGTCGGACACGGGGCCACGTCGGCAAGCCGCAGTACGGCTGCGCGCTTTCCCACCGTCTGGTGATCCGGCAGGCGCGGCAGCGCGGAGTGCCGGCGGTGCTGGTGTTCGAAGACGACGCGGTGCTGCACCCGGAGTTCCGGCGGATCGCGGAAGCGCACGCGCCGCCGCCGGACTGGGGCGTTCTTTTCTACGGGTGCATGCACGTCAAGGATCCGGTGGTGATCGCGCCCGGCTGGGTGAGGGTGAGTTCGGCCTACTCGATGCATGCCTACGCGATCCGGGCCGAGTGGTACGACCGGGTGCTGGCCGCGATGCGCAAGCCGGACCCGGGCGGCCGGGTGCCGGGCTGCGACGTCGCCCTCACCCGGCTTTCCGGCGAGATTCCGATGTATGCCTGCTACCCGAACTTGGCATGGCAGGCGGCGGGCTTCTCAGATCTGAAGAAGATGGTCCGCAGCCCGTATGGCGACGACGGCCGCCAGTTGATCCATCCCCGTCTGGTGAAGCGGCTCGAGGCCGGGATGCGTTGTCAGCTCGCGGCTTTGACGACCGCCGCCGTGGAGGAGGAAGTGCGATGAAGGACGCCGGCACTGTTTTTCCACGGCTGGCAGGCGGCTTGGGGAACCAGATGTTCCAGATCGCTGCCGCGATCGGGCTGGCGAATCGTCTGGGATGCGAATGGGCCGTGCCGCGGGATGGGGGCGAAATCTACGGCCAGGGTCGCTTGCCGCAGTGTTATCGGGAAAACCTCTATCGGTACCTGCCGTTCCGGCAGCCCGGGGCTTCCTTGCAACTGCGTGAAAGGCGCACGGCGTACCATTGGCTCCGCGTTCCCCGCTTGAAGACCGATTGGACGATGGCCGGATATTGGCAGAGCCCGCGCTACTGGGAACATTGCGCCGCGGAGGTCAGGGCGGCCTTCGATTTGAGTTGGTGGGACGGCGGGGAATCCCTTGAGCGCTTGCGAAGGGCCTCGGGCAAGCCGCTGTGCGCCATCCATTACCGGGGTGGGGACTACCTGCGCTATCCCGGCAAGCACGCGGTATGTGGCGGGACTTACTTCCGTCGGGCTTTGGCAGCGTTGAGGGAGGAGTATCTCATCGTGCTCTTCACGGATGATGTTGAATCCGCGAGGAGGGAAGGAGTTCCGCACGATCACCATTTCGCGACGGGGGACGATGCCTTGGACTTCGCCGCGATGGCGCACTGCGACGCCGGGATCATCTCGAACTCCACCTTCGCGTGGTGGGCAATGGTCCTCGGCACCACAAAGCGGGAGATCCATGCGCCCGACCGCTGGTTCGGCCCGCAAGGCCCCGGGGATTTCCACAGCATCTACCCGAAGGAATGGATTCTCCATTCTACAACAACAACCGATGCCTTCGATTCGACATGCCTGCCCTGAAATATGATATCTTGAAACTTCTGGTCGCGGATCCCGAAGAATGGCCGGTGTTCATCGAGACAGGAACCCTGCGCGGAGAGACGATCTTCGCGATGGAACCTTGGTTTGACGAGCTTCACACGATCGAACTCGGGAAGGATCTCTGGTCGCGGGTCAAGGGCCGCTACCGGGGGGAGAGGATCCGGTTCCACCTCGGGGACTCGCCGTGCGTCCTGCGCGAGCTGCTGCCCACGATCACACGAAGGGCGATTTTCTTCCTCGACGGTCACTGGAGCTGCGGCGTAACCGCGCGGGGAAATCAGGACGTGCCGCTGATGGAAGAGATCGGCGTGATCGCCCGCTGCTTCACGCATGAGGCGGTGCTGGTCATCGACGACCTCCGCTTGTTCGGGCAGGGACCCGCGACGGGAGAAGCGGTGGATTGGTCGGAAATCGGAAGATCGGGAGTGAGGGAAGCCGCCGGAGAGCGCATGGTTTTGTTGGAGGAGCGGCGTGATCTCGACAAGCTGGTCGTGCGCCTGGCGGCAGGGGGAGGCGGGTCTCCGCCGGCGGACGGGGCACAACTTTGCAAGGGGTGACGGGTGCGGCGGATCGAATCCGCGGCTCCGCAGGCACCCCGGGGCGGCGGATCATCCCCGGAAGTTTCGGGATTCCCCGGCGTGGCGACCCGTTCCCCGCACGCAACTTGCAAAGTTGCGCTACTTCGCCCCGTGGGCCATACCCCGGCGTGGCGATCCGCCCCGCGCACCCAGCTTGCAAAGTGGCGCTACTTCGCCAGCGCAGCTGCAGGTCAATGACGACGGGCTGGCCGCACCCGATACCGGGAGCCTGCGACTACCGCTGCTTCCGCTGCTCGCGATAGTGGCGTTCCACCCCGCGGGCGGCGGCTTCGGCGTATTCGCGGAAGATCGACGGACGGGGTTTACCGGCGATCTCGCGCAGGCCCTCGTAGTCGCCGGCCTGGATGCGGGCGTGGTCCTCGGCCGAGTTCATGACATAGGGCTCGAAATAGATGACCGGGCACTGGTAAAGCCGGTTGGCGAGGAGGTTGCGGGCCGTCAGGTAGGGATTCCCGGCCACGCTGCGGTGATTGCGGGCCAGCGGATTGTAGCGGTAGGGGGGCATCGGGCTGCGCTCCACGAAGGCGGCCGCGACTTGGGCGGAGAGCTGCTTTTCCTCCTCGTGGACACCCTGCAGCAGCTTGCTGAGCAGGTCGTGGCGCTGGTCGGCGAGCGCGATCTCGTCGTCGGTGTAGCCGCCGTTGAGGATCATGTGGAAATGATTCGCCGGAGCGAGGGTGGGGGACGCGGGATCGCCCCAGGCGTCGGCATTGAAGTGAAGGCACAGCACGAGGTCGGGCTGGATCGATTCGTTGACCCGCGCGGCCCGCGCCCGGATCTCGGCGGTGCGGTAGAAGAGGCGCTCGGCCAGCTTCACGATGTCGCCGCCCTTGCGGCTCGAGCCCGCCGCCTCGCGCAAGGCTTCCGGCCGCAACGCGGTGACCGGCTCGGTGTCGTCCCGCACCAAGGTGACGATCGCGCCCAGTTCCTCGAGCATGGGCTTGAGCCGCTTGGCCACTTGCAGGGTCATGTCGCCCTCCGTCACCGGTAGATGGCCCGGGATCTGGAACCAGCGCTCTTCCATCGTCGCCCAGCGGCCGCCGATGTGACCGGGATCAATGGCGATCTTCAACCCTTCGAGCGGGCGCTCCGGCGTGGCGGGCGGGAGTTCGCCGGCCGCCCGCCAGTAGCGCGGCGGCCGGCTCGCCAGACCCTCCGGGGCGAAGCGCAGCCGGAAATCCGCCGCCGGGTCCGAAGAGCTGCGGATCATCACCTCCTCGTCGCCGACGTGGAACCAGTCGCGCCAGGCCGGCGAGGTGGTGAACACCTCGTCCATCTGTCGGAGGAAATCGGACCGGGTGATGGTGGATTGGAAGCGGTTCAGGCGGCTCCAATCCGGCGGGGTGCCGAGGTCGGAGAGCGGCTCCGAAGCTGCCACGGGTCCGGCGGCGGGTCCGCCGGACCTCCCCGCAGGCCGGAGGAACCAGGCCAGCGCGACGGAAACCGCCAGCAGCAGGGCGATCCAAAGCGGCAGGGAACGGTGGGTCATTGCGGTGCGGGCGGGGGATTTGACTTGGCGTGCTGCTCGCAGGGGGGGTAAGCCTCGCTCGCCGGGACGCTGCCGTGGCGGCCGGCTTTTACCGTTTCCATGGAGCCATTCCGCATACTTTTCCTCGGTGACATCGTGGGTGAACCCGGTCGCAAGGCCGTGATCGAGCATCTGCCGGGTTTGCGCAAGGAACTGCTGCTCGATTTCATCATCGTCAACGGGGAAAACGCCGCCGGAGGCCGTGGCATCACGCCCCGCATCGCCATCGACCTGCTGCGCGCCGGTGCCGCCGTGATCACCACCGGCGACCACGTCTGGGACCAGCCGGAAGTCGTCGATTACTTTCCGACCGAGCCGCGCCTGCTGCGCCCGATCAACTATCCGCCCGACACCCCGGGCCAAGGATCGGTGGTGCTGGAGACCCCGAAAGGCAAGGTGGCGGTGATCCAGGCCCAGGGCCGCTCTTTCATGCAGCCACCGCTGGAGAATCCTTTTCTGGCGGTCGAAGCGGAGGCCAAGCGGCTGCGGACCGAGGGGATTCAGATGATCTTCGTCGACCTCCATGCCGAGACCACCAGCGAGAAAATCGCGATGGGCTGGGCGCTGGACGGCTTGGTCTCGGTGGTCGCCGGCACCCACACCCACGTCCAGACCGCCGACGAGCGGGTGCTGCCGGGCGGCACCGGCTGTCTGACCGACGCCGGGATGTGCGGTCCCGACGACTCGGTGCTCGGCCGCTCGGTGGAATCCGTGGTCTGGCGCTTCCGCACCGGAATGCCGACGCGCTTCCCGATCGCCAGCGGTCCGGTCCGGCTCTGCGGTTTGGTGGCGGAGATCGACCCGGCGAGCGGCTGCTGCCTCGGGATTGCCCGCTTCAATCGCCTGCTGCCTGGCGGCGAAGGCCGTGAAACTCCGCCGCAGGGGTGATGGGATCGTTGTAAATTATTGGATCTCAATAATCTTCGAGCGATGACCGATAAATCTACTTCCAGCTGATATTTTTTTTGACACTCTGAACGGCTTTGGTCAGCTTGCGCCCCGCTTTTCCCGGAACCGGCCAGGAAATTCGCGGGGGTTTTTCGTCTCACGAAGCCCCTCCGGATTTCCCGGTGAACTCCGGAGGAAGCATCCAAAAAGCCGTCAGGCTCGTGTAGCTCAGGGGTAGAGCGCGTCCTTGGTAAGGACGAGGTCGGGGGTTCAATTCCCCCCACGAGCTCCAGCGGCAACATGACCGGACAGCAGCCAAAGCGAAAATCACCACCACCATGGCCAAAGAAGCATTCAAGCGCAACAAGCCGCACGTCAACATCGGCACCATCGGTCACGTCGACCACGGCAAAACCACACTCACCGCTGCGATCACCAACACGCTGGCGGACAAAGGATTTGCAGAGAAGAAAAGCTACGCCGACATTGATGCCGCTCCCGAGGAGCGCGAGCGTGGTATCACGATCAACACGGCCCACGTGGAGTATGAGACCGAGAAGCGCCACTACGCGCACGTCGACTGCCCGGGTCACGCCGACTATGTGAAGAACATGATCACCGGTGCCGCCCAGATGGACGGAGGCATTCTCGTGGTGTCCGCGGCCGACGGCCCGATGCCCCAGACCCGCGAGCACATCCTGCTTGCCCGTCAGGTCGGCGTTCCCGCTCTCGTGGTATTCATGAACAAAGTCGACCTCGTCGATGACGCGGAACTCCTTGAACTTGTCGAAATGGAAGTCCGCGACCTCCTTTCCACCTACGAATATCCCGGTGATGAAATCCCGATCGTGATGGGATCCGCCAAGCTCGCCCTCGAAGGCGACCCGGCTCAAAAGGAAAACATCTTCAAACTGATGGACGCCGTCGACGCCTACATCCCGGAGCCGGAGCGCGCCATCGACAAGCCCTTCCTGATGCCTGTGGAAGACGTGTTCTCGATCGAAGGTCGCGGAACGGTCTGCACCGGCCGTGTCGAACGCGGTATCGTCAAGAAGATGGAAGAAGTCGAGGTCGTCGGCATCCGCGACACCCAGAAGACCACTGTCACGGACATCGAAATGTTCCGCAAGCTGCTCGACGAAGGTCGCGCGGGTGACAACGTCGGCCTGCTGGTCCGCGGCCTGAAGAAGAACGACATCGAGCGCGGCCAGGTCATCGCCAAGCCCGGTTCGGTCAAGCCCCACCGCAAGTTCAAGGGCGAGATCTACGTCCTGTCCAAGGACGAGGGCGGGCGCCACACCCCGTTCTTCTCGAACTACCGCCCGCAGTTCTACTTCCGGACCACCGACGTGACCGGAAGCATCAAGCTGCCCGATGGTGTCGAAATGGTGATGCCGGGCGACAACGTGAATCTCGAGGTCGAACTCATCACTCCGATCGCCATGGAGCAGACCATGCGCTTCGCCATCCGCGAGGGTGGCCGCACCGTCGGTGCGGGTCGTGTGGGTGAAATCCTTGACTAATCCTCACGCGGAGCCTCAGTCTGTCGCTCCGCGACATCCGGCTGGGACGATTCTCGGGGCACTTCGGCAACTTGCCGGGGTGCCCCGCCATCGCCTCAGCCGGTCGCAAGCATCAAAACGGAAGTAGCTCAATTGGTAGAGTAGCGGTCTCCAAAACCGTTGGTTGTGGGTTCGAGTCCCACCTTCCGTGCCATCCTTTCACTCCAGTCGTTCGTAGCATGAGTTTCCTCGAGTTTTTCAAGATCAGCAACAGCTGGATCGTCACGGGCGTGGTTTTCGCGATTCTCGCGATCGCGGGGATCGTGGCCCTGCGTAATGCCGCCCTGGTCTCACGCTTCGTCGGCGAGGTGAAGGGCGAACTCCGCAAGGCCAACTGGCCCTGGGAATCCGATCCCAAGATCAAGGGCTTCAAGAAGTACAAGGAGCTCGTCGATTCGACCATCGTGGTGCTGATCGCCACCATCCTGCTCGCGGGCTTCGTCTCGATGTGGGACTTCATTTGCACCTACGTCGTCGACTTCATCACTTCCTTCGGAAGCTGAGGTTTCCCTGTTTTCCCCGCACGCTTTTTTCTCTTCCCGCCATGCCTGCCCCGTCTCCCGAGAACCAGTGGTACGTTGTCCATGTCCTTTCCGGACAAGAGGGAAGGGTCCGCGACCGTATCCTCCGCCAGCGCGAATCCGAGGAAATGGGCGATTATATTTTCGAGGTGCTGGTTCCCACCGAGATGGTTTCCGAGATCCGCCGCGGCAAGAAGACCTCCACCAAACGGAAATTCTTCCCGGGCTATATCATCGTCAACATGAACCTGCTCACCCCTGACAACCAGCTCGTCGAAAGGACCTGGTACTTCATCAAGGAGATGGAAGGGGTGATCGGTTTCGCCGGAACCAAGGACCGGCCCTCCCCGATGCGCCAGAGCGAGGTCGACGGCATGCTCTCGCAGATCAAGGAACGCGAGGAAAGCGTGCGCCCCGCCATCACGTTCGAAGTCGGTGACACCGTCAAGGTCGCCGACGGGCCGTTCCAAAGCCAGAACGGCATCGTCGAGGAGATCGACCCCGAGCGCGGCAAGCTGCGCGTCGCGGTCACCATTTTCGGCCGCTCCACCCCGGTGGAACTTGAATACTGGCAGGTCGAACGCGCCTGATCCCTCTCCGTTTTTCAGCAACCCAGTCTTTCAGCATCTACCTTTAAATCACCATGGCCAAGGAAGTCGTTAAAGTCATCAAGCTCCAGATTCCCGCCGGAGCCGCCAATCCGTCCCCGCCCGTCGGTCCCGCACTCGGTCAGGCCGGGGTCAACATCATGGGCTTCTGCAAGGAGTTCAATGCTTCCACCCAGAGCCAGGCCGGTGACATTCTCCCGGTCGTGATCTCGGTCTACAAGGACAAGAGCTTCACTTTCATCACCAAGAAGCCCCCTGCGGGCAACCTGCTGAAGAAGGCGGCCGGCCTTGCCTCGGGCTCGAAAGAAGCCAACAAGATCAAAGTCGGCAAGATCACCAAGGAGAAGCTGATGGAAGTCGTCGCGATCAAGATGCCCGACCTCAACACCAAGGACCCCGAGGCCGCCGCCCGCATCCTGGCCGGGACCGCCCGCCAGATGGGCCTCGAGATCGAAGGCATGTGATTTTCCGTCCCCGCCCCCGGGCAGGGACTCTGAAACCGCAGGAGGGTCCGTCATTCGGACGGGTCCGCCAGCACTGCAAAAACGAAACATGAAGACCCGCAGCAAGCGCTACGAAAAAGCCGCCGCCCTCGTGCCGGCCGGCAAGTCCTACGGCTTGGAAGAAGCTGTCGGCACCGTGAAGAAATTCCCGGCACCGAAGTTCGATCCGACCGTCACCGTGTCCTTCCACCTCGGCGTGGATCCCCGCAAGAGCGACCAGATGGTCCGTGG
>CAMCYK010000242.1 GCA_945883695.1 Akkermansia muciniphila
GTGGTGGTGGGCGCCGCGACCGCCACCCCGTCGATGTACAGGGTGAAGGGCGCGCCGCCGGTCCGGGTGGTCAGGGCGAGGTGGTGCCACTGGCGGTTGAAGACGGTCGTCGGGGTCCATTGGTAGCCGGTGCTGCCGACTTCGAAGAGCACGCGGCCGGAGTTGTTGCGGAGGACGTGACCGTTGACCCCGTTCGCGGCGGGATACCAGGCGCAGATCGCGTCGGTGGTCCCGGTGTCGGTGTCGCTGCGGACCCAGGTGCTGAGGCTCCAGGCGCGGGTGGGGTCGGGGCGATGGCCGAAGGCGGAGACGTAGGCCCCGTTGTTGCCGAAATAGGATCCCGCGCCGATCTGGCGCTGGGTGGCATTGCCGGAAACCGCGCCGCCGACCAGACTTCCGCCGGTCAATCCGGGCGACGGGTCGCCCGGCTGGTCGAAGGTCCACAGGTCCGCCGGATCGGCGAGAGCGCCCGTGGCGGCCAGCAGGCCGGCGAGGAAAGCGGTGGGGGCGGCGCTTCGACGAGATAACATGGTGCCTTGTCTAGGCAGCGCCGGGTCAGCGCGCAATGCCGAAAGACGGAACGGGAGATCGGGCTTGCAGGCGCTGCCCGCTCCCGGGGGGTGAAATGCCCGGGAGATCCGCGGAGTATTGGTGCGATGCGATGGCTGATCGTCAGCGACAGGAAGTCCGCGCAAGGCGTGCCGCTGGTGATCCACAACATCGGCCGCGGAGCGCGGGAGGAAGACGTGCTGTTCACCTATCCGCTGACCGGACATTACCGGTGGAAGTGAAGTTTAGATTTTCTGGAGCACCTCGCCGAAGACCGACAGCGTGTCGTCCAGGTCCGCCTCGGTGTGGGCGAGGCTGAGGAACCCGGTTTCGTAGGGACTTGGCGCGATGTAGATGCCTTTGTCGAGGCAGCCCCAGAAGAACTTCTTAAACAACTCGAGGTCCTGCTTCATCACGTCGTCCACGTTCACGATCTCGCGGTCGGTGAAGTAGAGGCAGAACATCGAGCCGGTGCGGTTGAAGCGGTACGGGATGCCCTTGGCCCGCATCACCGTGTGGAGGCCGGCTTCGAAATGGGCCCCGAGTTGCTCCAGGCGGTCGTAGCCGTTGGGCATGCCGTCGGTGCCGGCGAGCTGCTTGAGCTGGGCCAGGCCGGCGGCCCTCGCGAGCGGGTTGCCGGAGAGGGTGCCGGCCTGATACACGGGGCCGATCGGGGCGACCATGTCCATCACGTCGGCGCGGCCGCCGAAGGCTCCGACCGGCAGGCCGCCGCCGATCACCTTGCCGAAGCAACTGAGGTCGGGCGTGAGGTTCTCGATCCCCTGCACGCCGGCCTTGCCGAGGCGGAAGCCGGTCATCACCTCGTCGAAGATGAGGAGCGCGCCGTGCTTTTTGGTGATCGAAACCAGCAGGTCGAGGTAGCCGGGTTTCGGGAACACGAGGCCGGCGTTGGCGGGGTAGGACTCGACGATGATCGCGGCGATTTCCTCGCCGCGGGCGGCGAAGAGGGCCTCGAGGGCGGCGGGGTCGTTGTAGGAGAGGACGATGGTTTTTTCGGCGAACGCCTTCGGCACGCCGGCGGAATCGGGCTCGCCGTGGGTCAGCGCGCCGGAGCCGGCGGCGACGAGGAGCGAATCGGAGTGGCCGTGGTAGCAGCCGTTGAACTTCACGATGTGGTCGCGCTTGGTGAAGCCGCGGGCGAGGCGGATCGCCGACATGGTGGCCTCGGTGCCGGACGAGGTCATGCGGACCTTTTCGACCGAGGGCACCCAGTCGCGGATCGTTTGCGCCATCTTGACCTCGTAGGGGTTCGGGATGCCGAAGGAGATGCCGTCCTTGGCGACCTCGTGGATGGTGCTGGTGATGACGGTCGGCGCGTGGCCGAGAATGTTCGGGCCCCAGGAGCCGATGTAGTCGATGTAGGTTTTGCCATCGACGTCCTCGATCCGGCTGCCTTTGGCGCGGCGGACGAAGAAGGGCTCGCCGCCGACATTGCGGAAGGCGCGGACGGGGGAGTTCACGCCGCCGGGAATGACTTCCTTGGCGGCGGCGAAGAGTTTCTGGGAAAGCGGACCGGTCACGCGGGGAGGATGGACGCTGCGGCGCGGGGGGCCAACCCTGAAAGTAAGGAGCCACGACACTCCTGTCGTGTTGGACGGTTGGTTCGCAGGTGCCGCGAGAGACGGGCGACGGGACAGGAGTGTCCCTGCTCCTTAACGCCGACGGCACGGCGCGCGACTCTGCAGTGGCGGGCGGGTTCGTTTCTTGTAACCTGAAGTTCTCCGCGCCCGTACCATCGAACCCGGACCCCCATGAAACGCCGCTTGCTCCTGATCGCCCTGCCGCTCGCTTTGCTCCCCGTCGCGCTTTCGCAGACGGCGGCGGAGAAAATCGCCGCATCGTTCAAGCGCCTCGACCGCGACGGCAACGGCAAGGTGACGCGCGAGGAATCGCGCGACGCGAAGTGGTTCGACCACGGCGACGAGAACCGGGACGGACAGCTCACGCCCGACGAGGCGGTCCGGCGGCTGTCGGCGCTGGTCGAGAAACACGGCGTGCCCGCGCCGGAGGCGGAGCCGCCCGACGAGTCGCTGAAAGAGCAGCCGCAGGTGCTCAAGGCGAGCGACCACGGGGTCGGCCGGCGGGTGCCGCAGCTCGCGTTGCAGGACCTGGCGGGCAAGCCGGTGAAGGAGAATGAGGGAGCGAAAGCGACGGTGATCGTGTGCTTCGGCGCGTCGTGCCCGATCAGCAGGAAGTTCGGCCCGGAGCTGGCCCGGCTGGAGAAAGAGTTCGGCGCGCGGCAGGTCGATTTCATGTTCTGGTGCCCGGTGGACGCGGCGAAAACCGCCGACCTGCGGGAATTCACGGCGACCCATGGCTTGACCTCACCCGTCGTCGCCGGGACCAGCAACGGGCTGGCGGCGGCGTTGCGGCCCGGCACCACGACCGAGGTTTTCGTGCTCGATGCCGCGCGGACGCTGGTCTTCCGCGGCGCGCTGAACGACCAGTATGGACTCGGCTACAGCAAGCCGGCGCCGGCCCGCCACTACCTCCGCGAGGCGCTCGAGGCGGTGCTGCGCGGGGAAAGCCCGCCGGTCGAAGCGACCACCGCCCCCGGTTGCGCGCTCGAGCTGGAAGTGCCGGTGGCGGCCACGCCGGCCACCCCGACCTACCATCGCGAGATCAGCCGGCTGATGCAGGCGCACTGCGTGGAATGCCACCGCGAGGGCGGGCTCGGGCCCTTCCCGCTGGAGAGCCACGAGGACCTTGCCGAGCACGCCGGGATGATCCGCAAGCAGGTCGAGCGCGGGGCCATGCCGCCGTGGTTCGCCGCACCGGCGACCCACGCGGGATTCTCCAACGACCGCTCGCTGCCGGAGTCCGACAAATCCGCGCTGCTTGGCTGGTTGAAATCCGGCCGCCCGCTCGGCGATCCCGCCGAGGCCCCCTTGCCGCGGGTCTTCGCGCCAGGCTGGTCGGTCGGAACGCCCGACGTGGTCTATCAACTTCCCGAGCCGGTCGCGATCAAGGCGGAGGGCACGATGCCCTATCAGAACCGGGTCGTGGAAACGGTGTTCGCGGAGGACCGCTGGGTGCAGGGGTACGAGATCCTGCCGACCGCGCCGGAGGTGGTGCACCACGTCATCGTGAAGGTCCATCCCAAGGGCTCGTCGGTTCGCCAGCGGGGCGAGGGCGACGACGGGTTCTTCGCCGCCTACGTGCCCGGCAACAGCTACCGGATGTTGCCGACGGGCTTTGCCAAACGGCTGCCGGCGGGGTCGAGGCTCAGCTTCCAGATCCACTACACGCCGAATGGCAAGGCGACGGAGGACCAGTTGAAGATCGGCCTGATTTTCGCGAAGGAGGAGCCGCGGAACGAGGTTCACGTCGCCGCGGTCGCGCAGCCGAGGCTGAACATCCCGCCGGGGGCCGCGAACCATGTGGAAACCAAGCGCCAGGTGATCCCGGTGAACATGAACGTGACCGCCTTCATGGCCCACATGCATTTCCGCGGGAAGAGCTTCAAGTACGAGTTGACCACGCCCGACGGCAAAACCGAGACGCTGCTTGATATCCCGCGCTATGATTTCAACTGGCAACTCCAGTATGACTGCGCGCAGCCGCGCTTCATCCCGCGCGGCAGCACCATGACCATCACCGCGGTCTTCGACAACAGCAGCGGCAACCCGGCGAATCCCGACCCGGGCAAGACCGTGCGCTGGGGCGAGCAGACCTACGACGAAATGATGATCGGCTACGTCGAGCACTTCACCCCGCTGCCGTGAGGCGGGCGGGCGCGTGGCATTGCAAGTCCCGAAAGATAGCGGCTGTGGGACTCGAACCCACACTCGTTAGAACTCGATTTTGAGTCGAGCGCGTCTACCAATTCCGCCAAGCCGCCTTTCGATGCGGGGGATGTAGAGGAGGTCTTCGCGGCAGGCAAGCGGCAAGTCGGTGGAATGCCCCCAAAAAGCCGGACGGAATCCCTCCACCGGGCGAAAACCACGGTGGTGGATTAGGTGCCTCGCCCCGGCGAGCCCGGATTCTCCCCCCAGATCACCCAGGTTCAGACCCGAGGCGAAGCGGCTGAACTATTGCAGGTCTTGAGCAAGGGGCAATACCGATCCATGCCGATGAAGAGTTTCCGTGACGGATTGTTCCCGAAAAAACGCTGGAAGCTCGATTTTTCCGGATAAAACAGGCAAATGGGTAATGGATCGGATCCCGGCCTCGGTGGCGGCCGCGGCCAGAACCGGCCCGGAAACGGGTGCCCGCAGCAGCTCGTAGCCAGTTCCCGGGAGCCGCCGGGCGAGGTTTTCGTCGGTTTCGTGCCAGACCGGAACTCCGACGCCCGGGAAGCTGCGGGCCGGCGGCAGCGAAAGCTCGGCCGCCACCCCGGCGGCGCGGGCGGCGAGCAGCAGGCGGCCGATCCGCGCGTCGCCGGTGGCCTCGCCGGCGCGGATCAGCGTGCGCCGCAGCGGCCGGTAGCGGAAACGGTTGGACTCGCAGGCAAGGGCGGAGGGATCGTGGGCGACCGCGAATTCCCGCGCCAGCCACCACGCGTCGCTGCCGGCCGCGGCCCGCAGGTCGATCAGGTCGGCCGGCGGCAGATGGGCGGCCAGCAATTGCAAAAGCTCCTCGACGGCGGCGGAGTGCGGCGCGCGGAGTTGCGGCAGGCCGTCATCGCGCCAGGTCGCGAAAAGCGCGGCGTAGTTCGGGCCGCCGGCTTTCGCGCCGGGGCCGAAGCACGAGCGCTTCCAGCCGCCGAAGGGCTGGCGCTGGACGATCGCACCGGTGATCGGCCGGTTGATGTAGGCGTTGCCGACCTCCACCCGCTCGCGCCATTGGTCGATCTCCGCCGGGTCGAGCGAGTGGATGCCGCCGGTCAGGCCGAATTCGGAGTCGTTCTGGATGCGGATCGCGTGGTCGAGGTCATGGGCGCGGACCAGCCCGAGCACCGGCCCGAAGCACTCGGTGCGGCGGAACCAGCTCTCCGGGGTGACGCCGAGCTTGATGCCGGGCGACCAGAGGCAGGGATTGCCGTCGGGCATCCGCGGCTCGAGCAGCCACTCCTCGCCGGGATCGAGGGCGGTCAGCGCGCGGTGCAGCGATTCGCCGGGGGCGCGGATCAGCGGGGTGACGATCGAGTCGTAGTCCCACGACGGCCCGACTTTCAGCGAGGCCGCGGCATCGCGCAGGCGGCGGCGGAAGCCGGGATCATCGTAAAGTTCCGCCTCGAGGATCGCCAGCGACGCGGCCGAGCACTTCTGGCCGGAGTGGCCGAAGGCGCTTTTCACCAGGTCCTTCACCGCGAGGTCGGGATCGGCCGCGGCGGTGATGACTAGCGCGTTCTTGCCGGAGGTCTCGGCGAAGAGCCGCAGCTCCGGCTTCCAGGACAGGAACATCCGGGCGGTCTCGTAGGCACCTGTTAGAACGACCGCGCCGATCCGCGGGTCGGTGACCAGCGAGCGGCCGATCTCGTTGTCGGGGCAGGGGAGGAATTGCAGCACCTCGCGCGGGACCCCGGCGTCCCACAGCGAGTTGACCATCACCCGGGCGGTCAGCACGGTCTCCGGCGCGGGCTTGAGGATCACGGTGTTGCCGGCGGCCAGCGCGGCCAGGATGCCGCCGCAGGGGATGGCGTGGGGGAAATTCCACGGCGGGGTGACCAGCACGGTGCCGAGCGGCTCGCAGGCGAGGCCGTCGAAGGTGCCCGCGCGCGAAAAACTACGGGCGTAGTAGTCCGCGAAGTCGACCGCCTCGCTGAGTTCGGCGTCGGCTTCCATCACCGACTTGCCGGCGTCGAGGACCATCGTGGCGATCGCCTCGCCGCGGCCGGCGGCGATCCGGGCGGCCACCCGCGCGAGGATCTCCGCGCGGCCGGCGTGGCCGCGGTCGCGCCAGGCGGCGCGGGCCGCGACGGCGACCTGCAGCGCACGCTCGATTTGTTCCGGCCCGGCGAGTGCGTGGCGGTAGGCGGCGTGGCCGGGCCGCGAGGGGTCGCTAGCGACGGCTTCCGCGGCGCCGCGCGGCGTTTCGCCGCCGATCTGGAGCGGGACGAAGGGCACCTCGCCGCGGCGCAGCGCGTCCACCCGCTCGCGGATCCAGCGGACATTGTCCGGCAGGGACCAATCGGTGTCGGGCTCGTTGCGGAAGGGGACGTCGAGGGCAAGCGGCAGGCGGATCTCGCTCCCCCGGTCCTGAACGCGGCGCGGCCCGGACGAGGTGCCGTCGATGACGGCGCAGGCGTCGAGAAAGCGCCGCCGCTGGTTTTCCCACGCCGCGTCGCCGGGTTGCATGCCGAACAGGTCGTGCAGGAAATTCTCCGGCGAGGTGTTCTCGTCGAGCCGCCGCACCAGGTAGGCGATCGCGCTGTGGAAATCCTCGCGCTTCACCACCGGCGCGTAGAGCAGCAGGCCCTTCGCGGCGTCGCGGACGGTCCGCGCCTGGTGGTTGGCCATGCCTTCCAGCATCTCGAATTCGACCCGCTCCCCGGCCCCCTCGCGCGCCCGCAGCAACAACCCGTAGGCGATGTCGAACAGGTTGTGGCTGGCCACCCCGAGCCGCACCGCGCGGGTGTTCTCCGGCCGGCATCCCTCGTGCAGCATCCGCTTGAAATTCGCGTCCACCTCGAGCTTCGTGCCATAGGGCGCGAGCGGCCAGCCGTGGGTCCCGGCATCGACCTTCTCCATCGCGAGGTTGGCCCCCTTGACGATCCGGATCTTGATCCCCGCGCCGCCGGCGTCGACCCGTCGCAGCGCCCACGCGTTGAGTTCGCGCTGGACCGGCCACGCGTCGGGCAGGTAGGCCTGGAGCACGATGCCGGCCTCGAGCCGGTGGAACTCCGATTCCTCTAGTACTTCGCGGAAGGCGGTGCAGGTCAGGCGCAGGTCGCGGTATTCCTCCATGTCGAGGTTCACGAACTTCGCCGGCGACGCGCTCATCGCGGCGCGGTAGAGGCGGCGCAGCCGCTGTTTGATGGCGTCGAGCGTTTCGTCGAGGGCGACCAGGTGGATCTGGCTGAAAATGGCCGAGATTTTCACCGAGATGTAGTCGGTGTCCGGGTCGGCGAGCCGTTTGAGGTTGGCCTCCAGCCGGTGGCCGGCCTCCTCCTCGCCCATCACCGCCTCGCCGAGCTGGTTGAGATTCATCCGCATCCCGGCCGCGCGGCGGCGGCGCAGGTGGCGGCGGAGCTTGTGCTCTTCGGCCGGGAGGATGACCGCGGCGCTCTCCCCGCGCATCCGCCCGGCGACCAGCGGCATCACGATCTCCGGCGCGGCGGCCGAGGCGATCCCGCCGACCCGCATCGCGACGCGGGCGCCGAGCGGCAGGTATTCCGGCACCCCGTAGTCGTCGACCAGGTCGCGGAAGCGCTTCGCCGCGCGGGCGGCGCCCGGGGCGCGGAAAACCTGGTCGGCCATCGCGAAGGTGAAGGCCTTGCCCGCCGCGTCATGCATCATCGCCGCCATCTGGCGGGATTGCAGCCGCTCGCTCCAGCGCTGGCCGCGGGTCGCCTCCTGCAACAGCTCGCGCGCGAGTTCGACCGCTTCGGCGGGAAGCTGGTGGTCGTCGGGGCGGAACTGGCGGCATCGGTCGATGCGGTCGCAAACGCGGGTCATACCCGTCACTTTACCCCGGGCGTCTTGACCGAGGATGACATGGGGCTCGGGACCGGCGGACAAATCCGGGCCATTGCAAGCGGGCGGACCGCGCGATGGAGAGGGAGTTTTGAGCAATTGAGCGGTGGCCGTTGCCGCCGTCGGACATCGCCACCTGGACGATGGTCGCGAACCAGTTCCTCAACCTCGACGAACACGTCACGAAATGAACCACGGGCGATATACTGGACCGCGGACT
>CAMCYK010000243.1 GCA_945883695.1 Akkermansia muciniphila
AGCGGCTTCCAGCGCACGCCGTCGGACGAGGAGAAGGCGCGGTTGGAGTAGCGGCCGGCGACATGGAAGCCGGCCTGGCCGGTGACCCGGTAGCCGGGCATCAGGTGCATCCGTTCCCAGTTCGTGCCGTCGGCGGAGCGGACCAGGAAAGGGATGTCCAACGCGTAGGCGGACCCGTTGAGATACCAGTGGGTGCCGGCCTGGGTGGCACCGTGCATCCACAGCCAGTCGACCCCGATGTCCGCGTCCTGGACGGTGGTTCCCGTCGGCCCCGGACGGAAGAACTGGACGATGTGGTTGGGGCTCGAAATGCCGTAGCGGGTGCGGGTTCGCAGGACGGCATCGCCGCCGCTCCAGAAGTTGCTGTCGAACAGCGCGAGTTGGTTGGTGCCGGTCTCCGCGAGCGGGTGGACGGTGGTGGAGAAGGGGGTCTCCACGTTGTCATCGCGGTCGAAGGAGTGGCGCAGCGGGATGGCGTGCTTGAGGAAGAAGCGGTCGCCGCCGCGGCCGAGGATCTCGCCGCTGACCGGGCCGAGCGTTTGCCAGCGCATCCCGTCCGACGACTGCCGGTCGCCGGCGATGAACTCGTCGGCGTAGGCGGTGAGGGTGCCCGCGCTCGCCGGGGCGGGGCTTCCTTCCGGCGCTTCGAACAGGTCGTCGCCCGACCAGATCGTGCCGTCGGGGTAGCCGATCACCCAGCGGGAACCGCTGCGGGCGAAGGACTGGAAGCGGAGGTGCTTGTGGGTGAGCAGCGCGGTGTCGATGCCGGAGACCAAGTGGCCGCTGTCGGTTAGTCCGCGGAGCAGGCCGGAAGGGGCCGAAAGCATGTCGACGAAGTCCCCCGTGTAGGAGCTCAGATCCGTGCGGAGAACGCCGTCGATTTGCCACACGTCGCGGTTGCCTTGGTCCGGGAGGATTTCGCGGATGCCGCCGGCTTTCAGCACGAGGGCCGGCTGGAGGTTGCTGCCTTGCCAGTGGCGGAAGACCAGCGAGTCGGAAAAGCGGTGCGCGGCGGTGAAGTCCGGCACCCGCAGCGGCTGGCCGGGCAGGGTCAGCGCGGTCCAGGCGATGCCGTCGGCGGACTCCAGCACCCGGTAGGAGCCGTAGCCGTGCGAACCCATGACGTAGAATTTGCCGTCGAAACTCAGGACACGCGCCGGCTCTAACAGGCGTGTCGTTCCGTCGGGAAACAGCGCCGAAAGCGTCACCCGCGACCAGCGGGCGCCGGGCGGCTTGCGCCAGGTGGCCATCGTGGAATCACTGGAGCCGAAGGGCGTGCCGCTGACCAGCAGGGTGCCGTCGGGCAGCGCCGCGCCGAGCGTCGCGTTGAAATTCGGCGGCATCGGCTCGGACGACCAGTTCGCGCCGCCGTCGGTGGAACGCAGCCACTCCTTCGCCGTCAGGGCGGTGGTGAGCGGGCCTTCGGTGGCGACTTGCAGGATGGCGCCGCGGCCGCTGTCGCCGGCACCGCGCTGCAGCCAGCGCTGCCACGGAGTGGCCAGCACAGAGACGGTGAAGTCATGGCGGGATGTGCCGTGGCTGTTGGTCGCCAGCAGGCGGTAGCCGGCGGCATCGGCGGGTGCCAGGTTGTCGAGGGTGAGGGTCGGGCCGCTCGCGCCGGGGATCGGCTGGCCGTCCTTGAGCCAGGAAAAAGTGGCGTTCCCGAGGTGAGCCAGCCGGGGCGCGAGCTCGAGGCTCTGGCCGTGGATCAGCCGGTGGTCGAGCGTGGCGTGCACCAGCCGCGGCGCTTCGGCGCGCGGTGACAGGGTGGCCTTGCGCGAGGTTTCGGTGACGCCGCCGCGGTTCAAGACGACGTGATAGGTGCCGTAGTCCTCCGGCTTCACGGTGAAGCTGGCGGAGTTCCAAGTTTGAAAAGGCTGGTCGTTCTTGAACCACTGGACCTCGGGGGCCGGCGCGCTGTGGTGGCCGAGCTCGCCGAAGGAGAACGCGACGGTTTCGCCGGGCAGCGCGGCAACGTCCTGCGGCTGCCGGTAGAGGACCCGTTGGCTTTTTTCGGTGACGCTGAGGGTGACGGTCCCGCCCGACGACACACTGGCGGGGACGGCCAGCACCGCGTAGCTTTTGCCGGCTTCGAGCGCGACGATCGAATAGGCGGAGTTGAGGTAATGATAGTTCTTGGGGAACGATACCGACTTGCCTTTGGCGGGCAGCAGGTAGGCGGCGCAGTTCTCGCCGCTGACCGAGATCACGGCCTCCATGTCGCGGGGCGCGGTGAACTTCCACCAAATGCTCTGGCCGGGGAAGTGGACGGCGTGCCACTTCTTGCCTTCGAACTTGTCGGGCGTGGCTCCCAGCGTCGAGCCGGTGAGCAGCGCGGGCAGGCTGGGGATCAGCGGCGCGTTGGCCAGCGAATCGTTGGGCGGCGGCAAGTTCCACGCGATCCGCAAGCCGGCCGCGACCGGGGCCGCGCTGTCGAGCATCCAGAACAACTTCTGGCCCTGGGTTACCGGGATCGCCAGCGGCTTGCCTTTGAGGAACTGGCCCGCCACCGCCGCCGGCTGCCCCGCCGATTCGCGGAACACCCGGAGCGTGACCGCGCCGGCCGGCGCGCTGGCGGAGAGGGTCAAGGTGCCGGTGGAGGCGGCGGTCCATTCGAACCACAAGGTCCGCAGCGGCGCGGGTTTCAGGGCCCATCCCTGGTCCACCGCTTCGGTCCCCGCGCCGAGGTTGCCGCCGCTCCATTGGCCGCCCGGATCGGCCAGCAAGCGGCGGTCGGCGAAGGTGTCGTGCGCCACCTCCGGCAGCTCCGCGCTCAGCATCCGCCCGACATTCAAACGGCCGCCGGATGCCAGCACCGCCGCGCCGCCGGGGAGCGGGTCGACCGTCTCTAACAAACGACGGATGATCTGCCGCGGGCTTTCATCGGGATACTTCGAGATGGCCAGCGCCAGGCTGCCGCTGACCAGCGCGGCGGCGTAGCTCGACCCGGACAGCGACGAAGGGCTGTAGTCGAGGCGGGATCCCTCGCCGGCCAGCGGCATGTGGAGGTTCACTCCCGGCGCGGCGAGGTCGACCTTCCGCGGATCGACCAGGGTGAAGGGAGCCAGCGTGTCGTCGGGCGCCGACGCCGCGACCGAGACGATCAGCGGCAGGTCGAGCGACGCGGGCGGTGGGATATTGACCGGCAGCGGCACCACCGGGTGGGCCGTGTCGCGGTTGCCGGCCGCGCAGACGATGATCACGCCCGCGTTGTTGGCGCGAACCAGAGCTTGCTCGAGCAAGGGCGAGCCGCCCGGGTAGGTCCAGCTCAGGTTGAGGATCTTCGCGCCGGCGGCGATCGAGTAGTCGATCGCGTTGATGATCCCGGAGAGGGTGGCGAGACTGGTGGGGGAGAAGACCTTGCAGTTCAGGATCGATGCCTTCCACGCCACCCCGCTGGACAGCGCGCCATTGCCGCCGCTGGCGCCGATCAAGGCGGCGCAGGCGGTGCCGTGCGCGTTTTGCGGCGAGGGATCGGCGTCGTTGTCGGCGAAATCGTAGCCGTGCACGTCGTCGATGTAGCCGTTGCCATCGTTGTCGATGCCGTCGCCCGTGGTCTCGCCGGGAAAGCTGTAGAGCGCTTCCGCCAGTTCCGGTTCGCCGTGGAGGAGCCCGCCGTCGAGCAGCGCGATGATCACCGGCCGGGCATCGGTCCGATGCTCCCAGGCCTCCTTCGCGCCGATGTCGGCGCCGGCCTTGTGCCCGGGAAACAGTCCGAGGTTCTCAAGGTGCCAGGCGAGGCCGGTGCCGACCGACGGCTCGCCGGGCAGCCCGGCCGCTTCCGCGAAGCCGTCGGGTGAAATTTCATCGATTCCCCGCGATTTCAGGCGGGCGATCAGGTCGGGGATCGCCGAGGGGTTTTCCGGGTCCGCGACCGGCACCCGGAGATAGGCCGGGCTCGACGCGGGCTCGCCCACAAGTCGTTCCTTGGCCAGAAGATCGGCATGGCGCGAGCCGACCAGGATATGTCGCGCGGACATCGCGCCGGCGACCCGGATCGCCGGCGTGTCGCCGGTGCCATGCACGGCTTCCTCGATCCGCAGCAGCGCCCCGTCGGACGGGGCTTTCGCGATCCTCACCCGGCGGCGGATGCCGTGTTCGTCCGGGACCGGGTCGGTCCATGCCTCCGCCAGCGTCCCGGCGTGGCGGAGTTGGCTCAGCGGCGACCGGGCGATTCCGGTCTCCTCCGGCCGCGGTTTGGCCGGAAGTGATGCCGGGGCCGCTTGGATATCCGGATTCCGAAGAGGGGTCGGAGCCGGGGGAGACGGCAGGCCGGCTTCCGGGCCGCGCGTGAAGTGAATGGCCGCCGTGATGACCAGCAGGATCAAAGAAACAGCCCCTGAAACTCGAAATCGCTGGCGCATCGTGATATCCCGGCCGGCCGGCCGCATTCATCATGCAGCGGCGTGCCGACGCCATTCAAGCGGCAATTCCAGGGCGCGGGCCGCCACGCCGCCCCTTGGACTGCGTGCAGCCCGCTGCCGCTTTCCCTCCGCCAGCCTGCTGGCGGGTCCGTGGCTGAAACCACCCTCTTCCGGAGCAGACGATGGAGTCCGGGAAACTGGAGCTTGATGTGAATCGGATAGAACTGACCCCATTGACTGACCCCATTGAGGCCCCATTGAGGGCGAGGGGTGCGGAGCGGGGTGAGCCAGAGGACGCGGCAGGGGGGAGGATTGACGATTGCTGATTTTGGATTGCTGATTTTTGATTTGGGGAGGGAGAGCTGCTCGATGACGGGGCCGCCCCAGATGGCGAGGGTCTTGCCGAGGCCGGTGGGGGCGTGGAGCAGGCCGGATTTGCCGGCGGCGTAGGCGGCCCAGGTTTCCCTTTGGAAAGGGAATGGCTTCCAGCCGCGCTGTCGGAAGAAGGGCTGGAGGGATGGGGCGGCCATGCTGCGGGGAGATGAACCGCCAAGACGCCAAGGACGCAAAGGGAGAATTTGCCGGGTGGGGTTGTTTCCCCCCCCCGGAAGCCGGCGTTGGGGTCGCGTCCCAATCGAGTGCGACGGCACGACGTCGCTATGGCTTTGGGTGAGGGCGGGAACAGGTAAAGCCGCGACATGCTAGGACCTTGCCAGCCGGGCCGGTCTGAAGATTGTCGGCGGGAATCGTTGGGGCTTGGCCGACCATCTTCGCTGCGCTCCGGTTGGCGGTCCCGGGCATGAGATTGCGGATGGATTGGCTTGCCTTGGCTGGAGGAGGGGCGGTTTGCTGTCCGCATGTTCCGCATTTCAATCGAAGAGGTGGGGGCCTCCGGCGGCGGGGCGGGGGCGGTCGAGTTCATGCTCGACGACGGGGAAAGCCGCAGCGCCCGGCACTTGATCCGGGAGGCGGTGGCGCGGGAGTTCGAGTTGCGCGGCCTGACCGCGACGCCTGCCAAGATCGCGGCCCGGCAAAAGGAGGCGGTCGATGGCTTTGCCCGCGGGACCTTCGCGATGCTGGCCGGGGGAGTTCCGGTCGAGGACCTCGACCAGTGGATCCCGGCGGACATGGCGGAGGAGGGGATCGTGTTCATCCGCGTGTTGCCAATGGTCGGCGGTTAGTGTTTCTCGGGCCGCACCGTTCCCCCTCCGATGACAACTGCCGAAACGTTCAGGAATTACTGGCTTTCCTTTACCACGTCGACACCCGGTGAAGGAGCGCGACCGACCAACCGGCCGCTGGAGGAGGAGTTTTGGAAACTGGCCGGATTCGGGCAAACGTTCAACTACCCCGAGGGGCCGCCACGGATCGAGGGGCCTGCTGAAATCGCCCGCGATTTCCTGAATGCGGCGACGTCTCCCGAGCAGGCCGGCGCTAACCGGTGGAGTCTGAGCGACTCCGCGCTCCGCTGGTGTTCGCTGGCGGAGAACGCGGGGTTGCTCGATGACGAGTTGTTCGGGCGGGTGGTGCGGAAGGCCTACGATTCATGGACCTACCAAGGGCTGTTCGGGAACGGGCGAGCCGATTTGGTGCGGGACTACTTCAAGGGCCAGGAACCCGCCAAGGGAACCGCCGATGCCTACGTGCTGGAGACCCGGCAGGCCTTGGCAGCGCGTTTCAACCGGGTTGCCGAGGCAGCCCTCGAAACTCTTGCTCCCGCCTCCTGGCCCTTGCTCTCGTCGCTGGAGTATGAGGGAAAGGATCGCCTGATCGAGGCCTGCCGGCATATCGAGGCCTTGGAAGTCACGTCATTGACCTACGATCCATACGGGGACCGGAACCTGCAATGGGTGCTGGCCCGGATGACCAAGTCCCGCTTTAAGGTCGATGACGAAGCGGCTTTGACACGAGAGTTGGAGGGCTTCCGGGACAGCACTTTAATGATGGTCGAGGAGTTTTCCGATCCAGCTCGACCGATGATCCGCGCCATCCTTTCGGCGCGACCCGGAGCCGTCGAGTTGCCGCGACTGAAAGACGCGCTGATCGCCGGCTTGATGCGGCCCGGCGAGTTTGGCGAATCGGCCAAAGCTCCGGCGAGCGGGGAGTTCGACGCGACGGACATGAGGCAGCGGATCGCTGCGGTCCCGGCCGATTTGTATCAGTGGTTCCGCGATTCCTTGGTCGCCGGAGAAGTCGCGGAGTCGATGGCGATCGTGCTCGACGCGCTGCTCGGGACCAACCGACAGAAGCTGGAGAAGTCGCTCAAGCATCACTCCCAGATGGCGCTGAAGTGCCTCGCCCTGCTGCCCTTGCCCGAGGAGGGGGAGGATCGCACGGAGGAGGTGAGGAAGCGCTATCTGGTGATCGACGGCTTCGTGAAGTCGTCGCGGAAATTCGGCGTCCAGCGCCAGGCGAACAACCGGACCTGCGCGGAGATCGCGCTGGGCAACCTGGCGCTCAACGCCGGCTACGACGATGCCGACGAGCTGTTCTTCGAGGTCGAGTCCCGGCTTGCCGCGGATTCCGCCGGCGCGGGTTTCTCGTCGGGTGGCTACCGGGCCGGTCTCGAGTTCGCCGCCGCCGGGCCGTCGATCGTGGTGGAAAAGGATGGCAAGCCGTTGAAGTCCCTACCGCCGGCTTTGAAAAAGTCGGCCGGCTACAAGGAGCTGAAGGAGACCTTCGAGGCCTTGCGCGAGCAGTCCCGCCGTTTCCGGCGGGCGCTGGAGAAACGGATGGCGGTGGCGGCGGTGATCGAAAGAAAGCCATTCGAAGCCCTTTGGCAGGCTCCCTTGTTGCGCGGCCTGCTGGCGACACTGGTGTTCGTGGACGACGAAGGGACGTCGGGGATGGTCGATGAAAGCGGGGAAACGATGTCCGTGATCGACGGCACGCGGGTCGCCTTGGAGGGCCGCGCGCTGAGGATCGCCCATCCGGTGGTGCTCGAACGGCTGGGCGTGCTTGCCGCATGGCGCCAGCATTGCCTCGAGCGCGAGGTGGTCCAGGCGCTGCGCCAGGTGTTCCGGGAGTTCTACACCATCACGCCGGCCGAGCTCGCCAGTTCGCCCGTGTCGTTCCGGTTCGCAGGCCACTGGATCGCCGGCGGGATCCTGTCGGGCCTGCTGAAATCCCGGGGCTGGAATTGCGTCGGGCATGACGGTCCCGAGCCGCGCAAGCCCTTCGGATCCGCCGGAATCACCGGTCATTTCGATCTGGAGGAATGCGGTCACTACCTGACCGAGACGGACCGCGTGCGGTCGGCGGGAGTTTCGTTCCAGGACCGGACCGGTGCCAAGCTGCCGCTCGACGCCGTGCCGGAGACGGTCTTTTCCGAAGTGATGCGCGATGCCGATCTGTTCGTGTCGGTGGCCCAGACCACGGAGGGCGGCGTCCCCTCGAAGGAACTCGTGGCGCAGCGCGTGGAGTTGCTCCAGGGCCTGGTCGGCAAGCTGCGGATCAAGGGAGTGACGGTCGAAGGGCACCATGCGCTGATCGAGGGAAAGCGCTGCCGCTACCGGGTGCACCTGGCCTCCGGTGCCGTGCATATGGGGGACTGCCGACACCTCTGCATTGTCCCGGCGGCCTCCTGGAAGCGGCCGGCCAAGTTGTTCCTGCCCTTTGTGGAGGAGGACGACCGCCGGATCGCGGAAATTTTCTCCAAGATCCTGCTGTTGGCCAACGACGACAAGATCACCGATCCCGGGATCCTCAGCCAGATCGGCGGGGCGGGCGGGAGGTAAGACGGTCCGGGTTTCCTTTTGCGACTCCAGCTCAATTGCGAGATGCAGCGCGCCCGCATCGAACCCGGCAAACGCATTGAGGCAGGGGTCAAGCCCGCCGCGTGATATCCGGGAGTCGTACCGGATGCCATTCGCTCGAGGATGCAAAATGTCAGCGCGCTAGACCTGACCCCATTCTCGTGATATCCGGGAGTCGTACCGGCTGCCATTCGCTCGAGGATGCAAAATGTCAGCGCGCTAGACCTGACCCC
>CAMCYK010000244.1 GCA_945883695.1 Akkermansia muciniphila
CGGATCGGCCTCGCGAGGACGGGCGCTTGGAAAGCGCCCGGCCCTCGTCATGTCGCCTGCAAGGCGACACTCCAAGGGCGGCATTCTGCCGCCCGTGCGCGGATCGGCCCCGCGAGGACGGGCGCTTGGAAAGCGCCCGACCCTCGTCATGTCGCCTTCAAGGCGACACTCCAAGGGCGGCATTCTGCCGCCCGTGCGCGGACCGGCCCCGCGAGAACGGGCGCTTGGAAAGCGCCCGACCCTCGTCATGTCGCCTTCAAGGCGACACTCCAATCTCCAGCCTCACCTTCGCCGCCGCTTCCAGTTCCGCGAGCTTGCCGCGCTCCGGAGCCGCGCCGCGCGCCTGGTCGGGCTTGCCGCCGCCCTTGCCGCCGGCCAGCGCCGCCAGGTCGCGCAGCAGGTCGCCGGCCTTGTGACCTTGCGCGAGGGCCTCGTCCCCGCAGTAGGCACCGAGGTGCAGTTTGTCGCCGTCATCCACGATCACGAAGCCCGCGCCGGCGAAACCCTGCTTCTTCATGCCATTGAGCAGTTCCTGGAGCAGCGAGGCATCGGCCTCGAAGGCCGCGACGATCGGTCCGCCGGCGGCGATGAGCGCCGCCAGCGCGGCGTCGGCCTGTTTGGCGGCCGCGCCGGCCTGTAGTTTCTTCACCCGCTTCTCGGCCTCGATCGCGGCCTCCTTGGTTTCCTCCAGCGTCCGCATGCCGTGGGCGAAGGTCGCGTTGAGCTGCGAAATGTCGGCCCGCTCGACCAGCATCGCGCCCATGATGTGCGGGAATTCGTTCACGGTGACCGGCGCTTCGCCGAGCGCGGCCAGCTTGGCGTTGGCGGCCTTGAGCTTGTCGCCCGCGGCGTCGAGCTCGGCGTCCCATTTCTCGACCGCCTCGTTGAGGTAGGCCCACGCGCTGTCGCCGCAGGCCGCCTCGATCCGCCGGACGCCGGACGCGATCGCGCCCTCGCTCTTGATCTTGAAAAGGCCGATCTCGCCGGTGTTGCGGACGTGGGTGCCGCCGCAGAGTTCCATCGAGTAGCCGCTCAGGTCGCCGCGACCGCCGCCGATCTGCACCACGCGGACCAGGTCGCCATACTTGTCGCCGAAAAACTGCATGATGTCCGGCCGGCCCTTGATCGAGGCGTGCGGGACTTCCTGCCACGACACCGCGTCGTTGGCCTTGATGGACGCGTTCACCTTCTCCTCCATCGCGGCGATCTGTTCCGGCGTCACGGCGGCGCTGTTGAAGTCGAAACGCAGGCGGTTTTCATCGACCGACGATCCCTGCTGCGCGGCGTCTTTCGAGACCACCTCGTGCAGTGCCCAGTGGAGCAGGTGGGTGGCCGTGTGGTGGGCTTCGATCGGGCGGCGGCGTTGGGTGTCGAGGCGGAGCGTGACGGTGGAGCCGGCAGAGATTGACGATTGATGATTGTTGATTGCCGATTGTTGAATGACGTGGGCGCGGGCCTTGCCGACTTGCTGGACGCCGGTGACCGGAATTTCGACGCCGCCAACTACGAGGGTTCCCGTATCTCCGGCCTGGCCGCCCATTTCGGCGTAGAAGACCGTCCGGTCGGTGATGATGAACAGCGCGTCTTCCTGCGGATGGACTTCGAGGATGGTGGCGTCGGTCTCGTCGGCGTCGAAGCCGAGGAAGTCGGTGGCGGCTTCGGTGGAGATGTCGAGGGCGCGGACGATGGTGGACTTCTGGGCGGCGCGGGCGCGGTCCTTTTGCTGTTCCATCAACTCCTTGAAGCGACCCTTGTCGAATGACAGTCCCCGCTCGGCACAAAGCAACTCGGTGAGGTCGTCCGGGAACCCAAAGGTATCGTAAAGCTCGAACGTGACATCGCCGGATAGCGCACCGTCCTTCACGTCAGTCAATGCGTCCTCGAAGCGCTTCAACCCACGGTCCAGCGTCTGGTTGAAACTCGCCTCCTCCTGCTCCAGCGTCGCCCGCACGACAGCCTGGCGATTCTTGAGTTCGGGAAACACCCCGCCCATCTCATTCACCAGCGTTGCCACCAGCGCGCCGAAGAAGGGCTTGTCGCCGGCGAAGCCGAGCTGGCGGCCGTAGCGGACGGCGCGGCGCAGGATGCGGCGCAGGACGTAGTTGCGGCCGTTGTTGCCGGGCATGATGCCGTCGGCGATCGAAAAGCTGAGCGTGCGCAGGTGGTCGGCGATCACGCGGAAGGCGATGGCGTCCTTCATCTCTTCCGTGAAAGCCGAGCGGTCGGCGCCGGGGGCGGGGTAGATGTTGACGTAACTCTTGCCGCTCAGTTCTTCCAGCTTGCGGAAGATCGGCTGGAAGACGTCGGTCGCGTAGTTGCTCGGCTTGATCGAGAAATCGGTGAAGCCCTTGGTGTTCTGGATGATCGAGCAGGCGCGCTCGAAGCCCATGCCGGTGTCGACGTGCTTGGCGGGCAGCTCGCGGAACGAGCCGTCGGCCTCGGCGTTGTACTGGATGAAGACGAGGTTCCAGATCTCGATGCAGAGGTCGGAGTCGTTGTTTACCAGCTCGCGGCCGGTCGCCGGATCGCCTTCGGGGGTGAGGTTGACGTGGAGTTCCGAGCAGGGGCCGCAGGGGCCGGTCTCGCCCATCATCCAGAAGTTGTCCTTCACGTTACCGTTCACGATCTGCACCGCGGGATCGCAGCCTTTCGAGCGGAACAGCGCGGCCCACAGGTCGTAGGCCTCCTGGTCGAATTCGCCGGGGTCGCCGGGCTTCGGCGCGTAAACCGAGGCGTGGAGGCGGTGGGCGGGCAGGCCCCAGCGTTCGACCACGAGTTCCCAGGCCCAGGCGATCGCTTCCTGCTTGAAGTAATTGCCGAAGGACCAGTTCCCCAGCATTTCGAAGAAGGTGTGGTGGTAGGTGTCGTAGCCGACGTCCTCGAGGTCGTTGTGCTTGCCGCCGGCGCGGATGCATTTCTGGGTGTCGGCGGCCCGCGGCGGATCGTAGGGGGCCTTTTCGACCCCGAGGAAGTAGGGGACGAACGGGTTCATCCCGGCGTTCGTGAACAGCAGGCCGGGCGACTGCGGCAGCAGCGAGGCGGAAGGCACGATGGTGTGCTGCTTTTCGCGGAAGAAATCGAGGAAGGACTGGCGGATCTCGGCTGCGGTCATGGGTCGTTGAGGCGGAAAGGGCGGCGAAGGTGCGGGAAAGGCCTCCGCGAGTAAAGCCTTGGAGTGGGGCGGGACCGAAGCACCGGGGTGGGTACTGGACCGCGGATCTTCAGTCCGCGGAGCTCAAGCGGACCGGACAAGTTCCGAGTCGGCAGAAGCCGGCCCCATCGCCGCCGCAGGCTCTCGGACTGCTGCGATGATTCGCAGCTCGCGAATGCAGGGTGGAGGCCGCGGCTCCCGTGGACATGAGGCGACCTCCCCGGGTCGCCTCCGCCGGCCCGAGCGGCGGGCCCCACCCTTTACGCGGAAAGCTGCGAATCATCGCAGCAGTCCAAAAGCGGCTCCGCCGCGAGTCGACTGAAGTCCGCGGGGTTCCGACAGGCCCATCGCCGCCGCAGGCTCTCGGACTGCTGCGATCATTCGCCGCTCTCGAATGTAGGGTGGAGGTCGCGGCTCCCGTGGACATGAGGCGACCCTCCCGGGATCGCTTCTGCCGGCCAGAGCGGCGAGCCTTACCCTTCATGCGAAAAGCTGCGAATCATCGCAGCAGTCCAAAAGCGGCTCCGCCGCGAGTCGACTGAAGTCCGCGGTCCAGGACGGCCGAATGCCGGGCTACGCACGAGCAGCCCTTGCCAGAGTTCAAGGCTGCCGCTTTAGCTTCGCCTCAACCGTCAGACCCGAGGCGCAATCCGGCAGCAACAGCCCGTCAATCAACGGGATCTTCCAGAATTCGCATTCAATTCCGTCGATCATGACTGAGACAATCTCGGTCTCGCCCACCCGGCGAACTACCATTCCATGCTCGTCGGTGATGCCACCGCCGTCGACGCCTGAAGTCGTTTCGACCATGACATCGACACCTGCGACCGGCGCGCCGCTGGACCCTTTGACAACAAAGGTCACCGCGCCATCGACCCCGATTCCCTTCAGCGTAACCCACATCCCCTCCTTGTAATAGACACGTCGCAAGGGGATCCACCAGATGAGCAGCAGGATCAGCGCCCCGATACCGATCCGCCGGATCAGACGCTTTTTTGGGGAAGAATTCATGGGGGTGACGGCTCCTGAAGAATCTCCCGCTTCGCCGCGCTCAGGTCGAGCTTCTGCGTCGGGATCGTGGCCACCTCGGCCAGCGGGTCGCCTTGTTCGCGGGCGGCCAGCGCGGCGGGCAATGCATTCAGCCATCGGACGCGCGCCGGCCCGTCGCCGGATCCATGCGGCGCGCGATGTGGCACGTTGTGCGCGGGGCGGTTCGCCACGCCGGGGAGGCTGCGAAGTTTTGGGTGAGGCCCGCCGCACCCGGGCGCAACTTGCAAAGTCGCGCTACTTCGCCTGCGGAGGTAGCACGACGTTGCACGTTGTGCGGGGGGCGGTTCGCCACGCCGGGGAGGCTGCGAAGTTTTGGGTGAGGTCCGCCGCACCCGGGCGCAACTGGTAAAGTCGCGCTACTTCGCCTGCGGCGGAAGCGCGGCAGCGTAGCGCTGGCCGAACTCGATGAGCGAGGCGCGGTCGAAATGGACATTGTCGCTGCCGGTGAGGCCCTCGCTTTCCGCAAAGGCCGCGTGCGGGTCGTCCGCCGCCACCTGGCGCAGGCCGGCGCGAACGCGGGCGCGGCGGGCGACCGCCTCCGGCGCCCGGCGTTCGTCGCCGAACGGCGCGAGGTCGCCGATGAGGAAGGGCAGGCGCGGGCAATCGAGGTCGCCGCGGAGATCGGCGATCAGCCGGACCAGCTTGGCAGCGTGGGAGGCGGCCAGGACCTCGCTCCTGGCATCCGTTTCCCCCTGATGCCACAGCACGCCGGTCAGGTGGCCGCGGTGGCGAGCCAGGCGGGCGCGGCGGATGACATTCCGATAGAGCGGGCTGCCGCGGCCCAGGACATCGATCCCCGCGCCGCCCCAGGCCCCGGGGACCAGGCCGATCCGCGTTGCCTGTCGATCCTCCAACAGCTTGCTGGCAAAGGGCAGCCCGAGCCCGAAGCCGGCGCTGCGCTGGTTCAGGTGGAGCGGGTGGGCGGCCGGCCGCCAGCGGCACCAGCCGCGGGGACGGGAGGATTTGACCGTGCCCTGCCCGCCGAAAACCAGCACGCCAGGCACCGGCGCATGATCGCCGGGCTGCCAGGGATCGTCGGGACGGATCCCGCCGTGGCCCGCCATGTTCGACTGCCCGAGCAGCAGGAAAACCGGGAAATCCGCCGGGCGGTCGGGAATCGCCCAAGGTTCCGGCAGCCGTGCGAGCGACCAGCGGAGAAGCCAGCGCGGGGGACCGCTCATGAGTCCGCGGCCGCCCCCGGCATCAGTTTCCGGCCACCTCGCCTCGCGGCCCTGCGTAGCGGTAATGCCCGTGGATCTGGTAGTCGGTCAGCACGTTTTCCCATTTCGGGCCCGAGCCGATGTCGTGGACGATCCAGGCCTCGTTGCGGCGCTCGCCGGGGCCGGGCACCACGATCCCGCAGTGCAGGTCGCCTTGGGCGAGCATCCACACCACGACGTCGCCGGGCTTGTAGTCGGCGACCTGGCGGGTCGCCGGCAATTCGGCGGCACCATGTTTGAAAAAGCGCTGCAAGTTCTGGATCCGGCGATGGTCGATGTTCGGATCCGGCGCGCGCTCCGGCCAAAGCTGCGGATAGAGCGCAAAATGCTTCTTGATGTCCTCGTGGACCAGCTCCTGGAGGTCGATCCCGAGGTTGCGGTAGCTGCGGACGATCAGATCCTCCGCCTTGCCCTTCCAGCGGCCGTCGGGGGTCGGCGGGATGTCGCCGCCGGGGTAGGAAATTCCGTAGTAGGCGGTGTCGTGTACGCTCGGCATCTTGGTCCGCTGCAGGGCGGCGGACGCCAGACGATCGCCGAAATTCGGCGACGGCGCGAGCTCGCCGATCAGGACGTCGGCGCTTTCGATCGAGGCCACCGACTGCTGCGCGCGGAGCAGCGGGACCAGCGGTTTGCCGAAGAACCAGACCGCCCCGGCGGCGATCATCAAAACCACCCAGCCGCCAAGAAAATTGGCGGGCCGCCGCAGCGGTTTGGCCTGCGGGCGGGGTCCGATGTATTCAATGGTGCCTAGGTGTTGGCTGGGACGGCGTTTCGCCATGATTCGATTAGGAAAAGTAAAACAAACCCACGAGGTGAATGCGACAAATAATCCGGTGTCGCAGCAAATTTTTTCTAGAAATCCTGTTCTCGACCCTGCGGCGGCCGGCTCCTAGTTCTTTCGTCATGACGTTGATTCGCGGGGCGAAACCTTGGGTCTGGGGCGAACTGGAGGTTCCGCTTTTCGGTCTTTCGAAGGATTGGTATGGAAAGCCGGTGACACCGCAAGCGGCATTTTGCGTCGCCGTCGATTCCCGCAGTTTGTGGTTCGTCGCATCCCATGGCCAGCCCGCCCGGCTCCATCCCGCCGCCCGGCCCGGCCGCTTCACGCCGGAACTCTGGAAGCACGATGTCGCCGAACTTTTTCTAACCGATCCGACAAGCGGCCGGTATTTTGAGTTCAATCTTTCTCCCAACGGCGCGTGGTGGAGCTGCGAATTCACCGCGCCGCGGGTGCGGGCGGAGCAGGTCGAGATCGCCTTCCCCGAGGTGGCGACCTTCGCCGAGCTCGCGCCCGACGGCGGCTGGGTCGCGGCGCTGGCGATCCCGCTCGATTTGCTCGAGGCGCGGCTGGATTTCGGCGCGAAGAGCCGGCTGAACGTCGCGTTCATCCTCGGCTCGCCGGAGCAGCGGTTTCTCAGCGCCGTCGACCTCGGCGGCGGCGAGCCGGACTTCCACCGGCCGGCGAAGTTCGGTGCGCTGGAGTTCGCGGGCCCGTGAAGCTGGCCGCGCGCCGCCGGAGGCTCTGGGACTGCTGCGATGCTTCGCCGCTCTGGGAATGAAGGGTGCGGCGGGCGGTTGGGGCGGGACGCGGCGGTCCCGGAAGGTCGCCTCGATCCACGCGAGTGGCGCGCTTCACCCTGCACTCGAAAGCTGCGAATCATCGCAGCAGCCCGTGGGCGGCTGCGCCGCGGTCACGGCGGCGGGTCGCTTCAAGATTCACGCCATGACGTAATGGCGAAACGAGGCAAAACCGGGCAGATGGATCCCGCAAGCCACACCGTCCCCCCCGGCGGAACTTGCATAGCGTCTCCCCCCGGACGAAAAGCTCCCCCTGACCCCCACGGAAACACCCGCTGCCCTCGTTCCCCCTGACGGTGACAGCGGGTTTTTCTTGGGCGGATGCATGGAGTGTCGCCTTGAAGGCGACACTCCGATCCCGCCGCGACCCCGGCGCTTGCCGGGACCGCCCGGCCGACCTAGAAGCGAGGCGTGTCGGAGCCGCTCCCGGAAGAAGTCGAAGAACCCGCCGCGGACCTCGAGGAATTGCTCGAACAGTTCCGCGAGCCCGAAGCGCCGCCGAAGAAGCGCGCCAACCCGCTGTGGGTCGTTTCCGCGCTGCTGCTGGCGGTCCTCGCCTGCTGGCTGGCGCTGCGGGCGAGCGGCGGGAGCGCGGAGGAAAAGCCGAAATCCGCCGCGCTGGCGGGAGAACGGCTGCCGGGAAAAGTCTCGCAGCGGACGATGATGAGAGAGGTGCCGGTGAACATGGCGGACGACTACCTCGCCCGCTGCAAGAAGGGAATGACGGCGCGGGAGGTGCGGTGGATCGTGGAGGATTTCCAGAAGTCGGGGTTGGGTGAGGTTCCATTGAGTGATGACGCAAAGATCGCGCACGCGCTCAAGGATCCGGCCCGGGAGACCGAGGGCAAAGCAAATGCCGAACTGGCCGCGCGACTGACGACGGCCAGCCTTGAATGTGCCCGGATTCAAAGAGCATGGTATGGAGACGCGCTGGCCGACGGACTGAGGCTGGATCCGGCTCAAAGGAAGGTGCTGAAAGAGCGCTTGGATGCCGCGCTGGCCGAGGATCGCGAGCAGTTTGAAAACCGGGTGAAAGCGTTGTTGCTGTACCTGGAGGCCGCAAGTCCGGAGGATCCGGCCTTGACCGCGGACCTCGACGCGGAAATCGAGCGTCTTATCGGCGGTCCGTCCCTCGATGTCGCCCATGGATTCTTCGAAGGATTAACGTATGCGGATTTTCCCGGGGCACCGGATTGGCTGGCAGATGAACGATACGCGCCGTGGGTGCTTTGTGATCTCAGCCCGGATCAGGAGGCAGTGACGCGCCGGGCTGAAAGCGAGGA
>CAMCYK010000245.1 GCA_945883695.1 Akkermansia muciniphila
CGCCGCCAGCAAGCGGTAGATGTCGCGCGCGCTGTGGCCGGTCGCGAGGATCACGGCGTCGCCGGTGATCTCCTCGCCCGCCGCGGTCACCACGCCGCGCAAGCGGTCGCCGCTCGTGATGAAATCCACCACCTTGGTCTGGAAGCGGACCTCGCCGCCGCCTTCGAGGATCGACGCGCGCATCGCCTTGACCACGTTCGGCAGCAGGTTCGAGCCGATGTGCGGATGCGCGTCGGTTAGAATGGCCGTCGGCGCGCCATGGGCGACCAGGATCTCGTAGACCCGGGCGACCGGACCGCGTTTGGTGGCGCGGGTGTAGAGCTTGCCGTCCGAGAACGTCCCCGCGCCGCCTTCGCCGAAGCAGTCGTTGGAGTCCTCGATCACCGTCCCCTGGCGCAGGATCGGCGCGAGGTCGAAGCGGCGGGCGGAGGCGTCCTTGCCGCGCTCGAGCACGACCGGCTTGAGCCCGCGCTCCAGGCAGCGCAGCGCCGCGAACATGCCGGCCGGGCCGCAGCCGACGATCACCACCGTTTTCGCGTCGCGCGGCAGCGGCGGCGCGGACCAGACCGGGGTCACTTCCGCCGGCAGCGGCTCATCCACCGCCACCTCGAGCCGGAGCTGCACCTTCACCGCGCGCTGACGGGCATCGAGCGAATGCTTCAGCAGCCTGACGCCGCTCACCCGCGACGGGGCAAGGCCGAGCTTCTTCGCCGCGGCATCCTTCCACGCGGCCTCGTCCCCGGACGCTTCGAGGGGCAGGATGAGGTCGATCGTTTCGATCATCGGCAGGTCGTGATGGCAGGCGGACGCCCGAGCGGCAAGCCCGGGCTCAGCCGAATCCCGTGCCAAGTCCGCCGCCGCCTCCCGCTCCGTCGTTCCGCCGCCGGGCCGCTTCGCGCTCTTCTTGTTCCTTTTCTTTCGCCTTGGCACGACGGGCATCGATCTCGCGGATCTCCGCCTTGATCGCATCGATCTCGTGGGTTGCCAGCCGAAGCTCCTCCGGCAGCAATCCGCCGCAGTGCCCGCAGCGTGGATGCTGGCGGCTGTAGAGGAGACGGTGACAATGCGGGCAGTCCACTTTGGCGCGAGGTGAATTTTGAAGTCTGCGGATTTCAAGAGGGCACTCGAGCTCCGCCGGCCCGGGACGCATTCACTCCACCCCGTTCTCGAACCCGACCTCGCGCAGCTCCACCCGGCCGCCGGGAACGTGGAGCCGGAGATGGATGATGGTGCCGCGGGCCGGCAGCGGGACCTCGTGGGTTTGCCAGCCGTCCGAGGTGGTGACGGTGAAGGTCGCGCGGTGGGCCGGGAGGAAATCCTTCTCTTCCTTCGTCCGCCAAGCGACCGCGGCGGCACCGGCGGTGGAACCGCGCAGCGTGATCCTCGCGGTGACCGGCCCCTTGAGCTGGAGCCCGGTGCGGGTCAGAAAAGCGCTGCCGTCTTTGGCACCGCCCGCCGGGACCAGCCGCAGGATGCCATCCTTTTCGGTCACGGTTCCGTTGCGGGCTTGCCAGCCGGTGGCCGCCCTCGCGGTCTCCGGCTCCCCGCCATCCCCTCGCGGCAGGGTCTTGCCGTCGAGGTAATGATCGAAGTAGTCGGTCCAGACTTTTGCCATCGGCGCGAGGGCGAGGCCGGGCGGATCGAGCTCGTTGGCCCAGGCGCTGAGCTTGCCGCGGAGCCGCGTGGCGATCTCGGGATGCTTCGCGGCGAGGTTCCGCGTTTCCCCGAGGTCGGCGGAAAGATCGAACAGGTACTCGCGGTCCCCGCCGCGCAAAAGCTTCCAATTGCCCTCGCGGATCGCCGACTGGGCGACCCAGCGCCAGTAAAGCGCCTCGTGCGGTGCGGCCGTTTTCTCGCCCTTCAAATGGGGAATCAGGTTCACGCCGTCCAGTTCGCCGGGCTTGACCTCGATGCCGGCGATGGCCGCGGCGGTGGCGGCGACATCGAGCGCGCTGACCGGATGCGGGTAGGTCTGCCCCGCCGGAATCGTGCCGGGCCAGCTGACGACGAAGGGCACGTGGATCCCGCCCTCGGCCAGCATCCCCTTTTCGCCGTTGAGCGGGGTGTTGAGGCTGCCGTCCCAGCCACCGGGATCCCCCTTGAGCGGCGAGTCGGTCTTGTGGATCTTGAGCGGCGCGCCGTTGTCGCCGATGAAGAAAATCAGCGTGCGTTCGGTGAGGCCATGCTGCTTCAGGGTCGCGGTGATCAGCCCGACGCCATCGTCGATGGCGGAAATCATGCCGAGCGCCTGGCGGCGGCGCTCGGGCATCGCGCCGGGAAAGCGGTCGGTGTACGACTTCGGGGCGTCGAGCGGCGTGTGCGGAGCCCGGTAGGCGAGGTAGAGGAAGAAGGGCTCGTTGCGGTAGCGCCCGATCACCGAAGCGGCGGCCCGGCTGCACGCGTCGATGTGATACATCTCCGGCGCGAGGCTCCCCATCGGCCGGTCCTTGCCATCGATCGTGAGGTTCGCGGCGAAAGGGCGCTGGACCGCTTGGGAGAACACATGCTTGAATCCGTGCTTGGGAATCTCTGCCGCAGCGCCGAGGTGCCATTTCCCGAACTGGGCGGTCTGGTAGCCGGTCTGTTGGAGGCGGCTGGCGATGGTGGTCTGCCGGTTGAAACCTGCCAGCGACCCGCCGTTCGAGTCGAGATTGAAGCGCCCTTGGAATCTGCCGGTTAGCAAGCCGGCACGCGATGGAACACACTGCGGCGCGGTGCTGTAGCCGTGCCTCGCCAGGACCCCGCCGCGGGCCAGCGCGTCGAGATTCGGAGTCTTGATGTCATCGACCGCACCATGGAGCCCGAGGTCCGCGTAGCCGTGGTCATCGGTGTGGATGACGATCAGGTTCGGCTTCGCCGGGAGGGCGGCCGACGAGGCGGTCACCGCCAGAAGGGGGAAAAGGAGCAGGGAATTGAGAAATCGTTTCATGGTGGATCAAGCGGATGCAACACGATCCCGCGAAAGGCCACCGGATTGCCTTCGTTACGCAGGAGAACGCGCCCCGGGCCGCGCGGCCCCTTGGCGGCACGGCTGACGATGATGCCGTTGATCTCGATGGTCGCCGCACCGTCGCGGACGGTCAGCTTGAGCTTCTGCCATTGGCCGGCCGGGTCCGCGACCTCGTCGGTGCGCGGGCTCAGGAACTGGATCGGCGCGTCCCGCGATTCGACTTGAATCCCGCCGATCTGATAGAGATCCCCCGCCTTGCCGGGGAGCAATTGGATTTCCAGATAAGCGGGACCCGCCGGGCCGCGCTCGCCGGCTTCGGTTAGCAGCAAACCCACGCCGCTGTCGCCCGCCGGCCCCTCCATTTTGTAGTCGAGGGTGAGCACGTAATTCGCGTGGCGGGTCTTGCTCCACAGATCGCCGGTCTCCCTGCCGGTGCAATGGAGCTCGCCGTCCTTGGCTTCCCACGCGGCGGATTCCGCGAGGACTTTCCCAACCGCGCGAATTTCCCAGCCTTCGAGGTCCCGGCCATTGAAGAGCACGACGCCGCGATCCCGCGGAAGGCTGCCGGTGATCGCCGCCTCTGCCGAGCCCGCCCATGCCTGCCACTTGCCGGTGGCGGCCCGCCGGTCGTCCGCTTCCAGCGAGGGATCATATCCGAAATCCCGTCCGCTCAATCCGCGCAGGGCGGCGTGGCTCTGGTAGCGGGTCAGGAAATCCCCGGCGTCGAGCCAGCGGGCGTAGGCCGGCAGGCAACGGAGGTCGCGGCGCGCCGCCAGCGCCGCGGCGGCGAGCATCGCGACGGGCGCGTCGGCGTCGTCTAACAGAGCGGCGAGCGGACCGTCCGCGCCTTCCGCCGGCAGCCCGCCCAAGGCCGCGGCCCCGGTACGACGGATCACCGGCGAAGGATCGCCAAGGCAGTCGTTGATCAGCGGCAAATCGGCCGGAGTGGCGGTGGCACGGGCGGCCCCGTGCAAGGCGGCGCTATCGGGCGACCACAGTCCGCGCCGCATCACGCGGACGATCGGGTCGAGCAAGCCTTTGCTCCCCGCGGCCTCGATCTCGCCAAGGAGGGCGCTCAGCCTGTGGTTTTCAGTTTCGATCGGAAAGGCGGCGACCAACTCGCCAAGGCGCATCCGCGATTCCGGCTGTCGCTCGCTTGCCGCCAACTGGCGCAGGAAGGCCGGCAGTGCGGGCAATCCACCAAGTTCGCGGCTCGCGGCTTCCCGCTCGGCGAAAGCATCCGACTCCAGTTGGCCGACCACGGCTTGCCAGCGCGCGGCCGCGTCCGGGTCGGCCAGGAAAAACCCGAGCGCCTCGCCCGGCGGATCGACGGCACGGGCGGCTCCCGACAGCAGGAACAGCACTGCCGACAGACCGGGAACCACCACTTTCATTCGTAACACGACAGAAGGCCTAGCACCGGATCGCATCGCTGGCAATCGCACGGGCAAGCCATCACGCGGACCCGCCGCCGCCTCACCCGGAGCTGAACTCAGCCGAATACTCCCCCACCCGTTCCGCCGCCCGCACTGTCGTTCCGCCGCCGGACCGCCTCTCGCTCTTCTTCTTCCTTTTCCTTCCGATTCCTCTCCCGGCCCAGACGCGCTAGGGCTGGCGCGGCACGACCCGCAAGCGGAAGAATTTCCGGTCCCGCGCCGGCGCCGGGTCGATCACCGTGATCCGGCCCACGGGATCCGCGGCCGGTGGAAAATCGACATCGGAGTTGAATAACACCGTCCCGCCTTGCCAATCGCCCGGATCCGCGGACGCCTCGACGATCACCGTGAGGTCGTCGCGCCGGCTGTCGAAAGGGAATTCCAGCCCCGGCCCGGGAACCATCACCAGGCGCGGCAGGGCCTCGACCGCGGCGGGTCCCGGCGCCGCGCCCAGCGCGTAAGCCATCAGATTGGAAATCCCGCTCTGGCGCGGATCGGCCGCCATTCCGGAAACCGCTGGGGAAGCCCGATCCGCCGGATCCGGGAAATGCCGGGCCTGCCACTCCGCGAAGTCGGCCGGCCCGCTCCCGCCGAGCTGCAACTCGAGCATCCGCGCCGTGGCGAGCGCGCCTTCCAGCCCGGTCACGGCGGCGACGGTGGTGAGACTCCAATCCGGGACCAGCGACCAGGTCCGCCCTTGGAACACCTCGGTGCCGAGGGGATCCGCCGCCAGCACTCGGACGATCGCCGCCGCCCGCGAAGCCCCGAGATTCCTTCCGTGGGGCACCACCCAGCCGCCGCGGAACACCGCGCCCGGCCCCGCCGGCGTATTCAAATACAGATCCAGCGCCGTGCCTGCCGGTGGTGGTTCGTCCATCAGCAGGGACCCGTTGCCCGCTCCCGTCGGCGCGGGGAAATCCGCCGTCCCGCTGCTGCCGAACACCAGCGCGTGCCGCGCCGCCGCCGCCGAAGGCACCCGCAGGCGGGTCCGGTCCAGCGCCACCGTGCCATCCCCGGCCACCGGCCCACAGGACCCGCTTCCAGCCAGAATTCCCGCCGGCCCCACGGTCACCCCGGGCCCCAGCGGCGCCGACAACTCCAGCGTCCCGTTCTCCACCATCACCGGCTGCTGCAGACCCGCGAGATGGCCGCTCAAGGCGAGCCGCCCGCCGCCCGACTTCACCAGGGCGTGCAGGCCCGACACCGGGCCCGCGAGCTCCAAGCGATTGTCGGTGCCGTCGACGTGGATCGCGGCCGGACCGCCCAGCGCGACCGCGGTGGAGATCACCGCGTGATTCACCCCATCACCGGGGTCATAGCGCAACGCGCCGCGCTTCCCCTGCCCGGAACCGTCCGGCACCTCGCTGCCCCGGCCTTCGCCCTGCAAGGACAGCGGTCCGCCGAAGGCATGCACCCGCGGCACGCCGGGATCGCTCCCCGAAACCAGGCGCAGTTGCCCGCCCGGTGCCACGCTGAGCAGGACACTCGCCGACGGCGTCGCCGGCTGCGTGATCTGCAGCACGCCCTGGTGCACCCGGGTCGCTCCCGCGTAGGTTTTCCCTTCGCCCGTCAAGCTCGCCACCCCGGGGCCGGTCTTGGTCAGCCCGCCCGGTCCGGTCCACGCTTCACGCAGCCGGATCGCCCCGTGCTCATCGCTCCCCGCGTTGTGATCCACCCGCAGCTCGAGTTCACTCGCCAGCACGGTTCCCGCCAGGTTCTCGAACTCGACGTGGCCGGCGCCGGTTCCCGTCACTTCGACCAGAGCCCCCTGGGCCCGCGAGAAGGTCAGCACGTTGCCGGTGTTCTGGTCCCGCAGCCGGTTGCGGAACGCCGAAGCGGCCTGCGGAAACTCGATCCCGCCGATGGTCACCGGAGCGCGCAGGTTCACGTTCCGCTCCACCATCAGCGCCGGCGGCACCGTCACCAGGACGCCCGCCGCGTTCGGGTAGGCCGCCGGCTTCGTCGACCAGTTCGCGTTCGTCGTCCAGTCCGCCGAGCCACCCGGCAGGAAGGTCGGCCGCGGTGGCGGCACCGTGAAGGTCGCCGCGATTTCAGGACTCCACACGCCGCCGCCGGACCGCACCCGTGCCCGCACCACGGTCGTAGCGCCCAGCCTCAGCGGACCCGAGTAGCCGGTCCCGTTGATCCCGCCGCCCGGCGACCGAGGATCCCCGCCGTCGGTCCGCAGGTAAACGGTCCCGCTGCCGTTCGGATTGGTGATCGTCAACTGGAAGCCCGGCGTCACGTTGCCACCCTGCCGCGACAGCGCCGGTGCCAGCACCGCGGGCCAGTGGTTCCGCGCCGCGAGCTGGGTGAAATAGGTGGTCCGCCGGATGTCCGACACGATCCAGTTGTTGTGGAACGTCTCGTTCACCGGGCTGCCGCTCGTCTCAATCATCAAGGGATTGATCCGGTCGCGCAGCTCCGTGAAAATCGCCGACATCCGTGACGTCACCAGCGCCCCCTCGTTGAACAAATGCTTCTGCACCCGGTCCGCGAAGCGCAGGTTGAACTCCGGCGACGCGCTGAGCAACGTGTAGATCGCCGGGATGAAGCGCGTCGTGGTGGTCTTCGGGTCCGTGATCACCAGATCGGTGGTGAAGGAGTTGTAGGAGGTGTTGCGACCGCCGCTCACCCCGAAGCCACCCTCCGCGTCCCACATGTAGAACCGCCAGCGTCCCGCCGCCGAGCGCTCGCGCGCCGCCACCCAGTTGTTATTCGGCCAGTCCCAGGTTCCCGCGAAACTGTTGACCACCAGATAGTCGATGAAATTGTCGACATCCAGGTAGTCCGAGACCCCCTGCCAGTTGGCGGTTTTGGAAAGGTCCGCCCCCCGCAGATAAGCCATCATCTTGTTCCAGTGGATCGGGTCCCCGTCGGAGAACTCGCCGACCTGCCGCACGTCCCACGCCTGCACCCCGCCGTGGTTTTCCCGCATGAAGCCCTCGCGGAGCCGCTGGGTCAGGTTGTAGTAACCCTTGAACACCCCGTTGATCCACAGGCTGGTGAAACTTCCCGTCGCGCTCACCTGGCCGGTGTTCTTGTAGATCCGCCGCATCATCTCGTCGGTGATCCACGGGTTCGCGATGTCGTTCTTGCCCGCCCGCACCCGCAGGTCGGTGAATTGCGTCAGCGGCGAATCCTCGAAGAAGGGATACTCCACCGGCCGCGACCCGAACTCGGAGCGGAAGAAGAAGTTGAACGACGGCTTGCGCGGCGCGCTGGTGGGCAGGAAGCGCGCGGTCGGCGCGTCGGTCAGCAGATAGCGCGGCCGCGAATACGGGCTGCCGGAAATCCGCAATCCGAAGTCCGTCCGCAGCGGCACGCCGGCCAGCGGCAGATACTCCAGCGTCGCCGGCTTCTCCGACGCCCGCCCGCGCAGCGACGGGAAATGGAACGCCGAGGTGTCGCCCCCGTTGCCCCAGACCCCGCCGGAATAGACCCCGCCCTTGATCGCGAGAATTCCCGATCCATTGGAGGGTCCGCCGCTGCTGTTAGGCCCGTAGAACGACAGCGCGGGATCGCCGCCGAGCAGGATCGCCGGCAGCGACCGCTTGGCCGCCGACGCGCCGATCAGGTAGGTGTGGGTCACCACCGGCGAAGGCACGCCGCCGGTTTTGAAAGCCCGCGCCCGGATGATCAGGTTCGCCGCCACCAGGATCGGCCCCTGATAGAGGGTCGTCGTCGGCGACGGCTCGCGGCCGTCGGTCGTGTAGCGGATCTGCGCGCCCGCGGTCGCGGTGGACAGGGCCAGGTTCACCGCGGAACCGTGAAAGCCGCCGGCAACCCCGAACACCGGTGCCGCCACCGCTTCTCCCAGGCCCGCACCGGGATTGGAGGTCCCGGGAGTCGCCGCGCTAAAGAATCTCCAATTGC
>CAMCYK010000246.1 GCA_945883695.1 Akkermansia muciniphila
TGGGACCGGGGAAGGAGGATGTCGCATACCCTCTATGGGGTAAATAAAGCTTCAACTGATCAGCAGCAGCCGCGGCGGATCGCCGGGCCGGGTGTCCGGAGCGCGGTGGACGCAGGGCTGGACGGGGCTGCCGGGCCAGTCGACGGCGATGCGCCAGAGGTGGCCGATGCCGAAGGAAAAGGGCCGCGTGCCGGGGGCGGCGGCGTAGTGGAGGTCGTAGTGGAGCTCGTTGAGATACTCCGCGAAGTCCGCGTCGTCTTCGCCGCCGAACTCCGCGAGCAGCGCCGCGCGGACTTCGGGAATGTCGACTTTCCGCAAGGCCTCGTCATTGCGCAGGCCTTCGCTGCACGCGCCGTGGTAGGTGCAGAGCCAGGTGTCGGCCTCGACCGGGGCGCTGTCGGCGTGGAAGGACATCACGTCGGTGGCGACCGGCCCGGGGTCCTCGTCGCGGGGATAGCCGTCGATGCGGTTGAGGACGGGATCGCGGTCGTGCTCGCGGAGCCGGCGGAGGTCAGCAAGCATGAAGTCGATGGCGACGCGGCCGGCGGGGCTGACGGGGAGGTTTTCGAGCGTGGCTTCGTCGAGTGGGAGGATGCCGTCGGCGGCGGGGAGCAGGGCGATCACCTCGGCGAAATCGCCCGGCAGTTCGCGCGGCCAGCAGAGGGCGTTGATGCCGTCGGCGAAGGGCGTGGCGAGCAGGGCTTCGAAGGAATCGACGACCCGGAGGCGCGGGTAGCCGGTGGGCAGGGTGAGGGGAGTCATGCGGGTGGGTGGGAGCTTGCGACGCCCGGGCGTCCGGGTCATCTGGATTCTTGGAGGCTGCCTTTCCGGTGTCCCGCTCCTTCATTCGAAACTTGACGCCACTACGATCTTCCTCTACACGCGGGATTGTTTGTTCGACACCCAAAGCCCACTGCCCGGAGCACTGCCCGGGCCGTTCATGGGCCGGCGCATCGAGCCCGACCTGAAAGGGGCAGGTAACAACCCGTGGCCTGCTCCGGGCTCCACTATGATGCATCCTGCTACCTCGCCACCCACCTCGGAAGGTGTCTCTCCACGGATCCAGCTCAAGCGATGTTAGCGCGCGAGACCTGACCCCATTCAGACCCCACGACGACCGGGTGCCAGCCCGCGGTCTGGAGCCCGACCTGGGTGGAACGTAACAGCAGAAGCCGAAAAGCAGGGCGGAGCCGGGGATGGCGATGAAGGCTTTGTGCATGGCGGCGATTCCCCGGGAATGAGCAGCGGGCGTTCCGCCTGCCGGCCTTTCCCCCCGGGGTCCGCCGTCAATACGCGCCGCAATCCTGCGATTCCGCGAGGCTACGGAGCCGGCTGCTTGAGCCAGGCAAGGTTGAAGCGGTAGTGCAAGCGGCTGGAGATCAGATGGATGGTGCCGTCCGGCGACTGGGTGCTGGCGAGGTAGCCGGCGTGTTCGGATTGGTCGGGGGTGGCGGTGAACTTGCGGGTCCACGCGCCGCCGTCGAAGTCGCCGGAGCCGGGGGTGAGGAGCTTGCGGAGGGGCCAGGTCTTGCCCTCGTCTTCCGAGATCGCGGCGAAGAGGCCGTGGCCGGTGAAGGTGCCGCCGTCGGCGCGGGGAAATTCCAGGCCGCCGCTGCGGGGTTGGCGGCGGTCGGTGTTGGTGAAGGAAACGAACAGCAGCGGGCCTTCTAACAGCCGCATCAGCACCAGCCGCTGGCCGCCGCCGATCGGCGGAAAGGGGCTGGCAGAGTAGGTCCAGGTTTGGCCGGCATCGGCCGAGCGGCTCATTGGCATGCGGCCGTCGATGCTGTCGCCCCGGCCAAGAGCCAGCAGGCTGCCGTCCTTGAGTTCGACCACGCCGGCATGGATGCCGGCGATGGTTCCCTGGCCGGGAGTTTCCGGCTTGAAGGTAGGAGCGGGCTTGCCGGCACCGGGGTCGGACCAGGTTTTGCCGCCGTCGCGGCTGAAATGCAGGGCGGTGCCGCCTTCGCCGCCGGGGACGGCGTCGCAGGGCTGGATCAAGGTTCCGTCGCGATCCATCCGGGTGCCGGCGATCACCTGATGGCGGTTCTGGTAGGCCGCGCCGACCGCGACCGGAGCGGTCCAGGTGACCCCGTGATCGCGGCTGGCGCGGTGGAGCAGGGCGAGCTTGTCCCAGCCCTTCGCCCCGGCGGGAGCCATGCCGTTGAGGTGGTGGAGGGTTCCCTTGCCGTCGTGGAAGATCGACGAGCCGTGCATGTTCCGCCCGGGGGCCTTGAAGAACTCGCTGGAGGGATCCCAGGCGCTCGCCCCCTCGCGCAGCCGGCTGGCGAGGACGGTGAGTTCGCCGCCGCTTTCCTCGCGGGTGCTGTACCAGATCGCGAGCAGGTCGCCGTTGGCGAGCCAGGTGATCGAGGGCTGGTGGTTGTGGGCGTGGAAGGGCTCGCCGGGATCGGCAGGGGGAAGAACGAAGGGGACGGGGCCGGCGAAGAAGGGAACGGACTTTGCTTTCGGCCAAGGGTGCGGCTCGGCATCGACGTCGCGAGCCCAGCGCGGAGGGTTGGCATCGGCCAGCGGCGTCAGGGCGGCGACACGCTTCCCGTCGTCTTCGACCCGGAAGTGCCGGTAGCTCGAAGGTTCCGCATGGGAGGCGAGGGCGAGGGAAAGGAAGAGCAGCGGGGATTTCATCGGGTGGCGCAGGTGCGATCTACTACCTCTCCGGCCCGTGCGACTTTTCGCTTCCGTTCCCCTGGGCCAAGCCCAACAAACCGTGACACAAGCCGGGGTCCTCACTTCATCCGCCGGGCGATCACCCCGTAGCGCGGGCTGAAGATCCAGGCGGCGAGGAAGCAGATGCCGAGGAGCATGACGATGACGGGGCCGGGGGCGAGGCCGAGGGTGGCGGAGAGCAGGACGCCGGCCGCGGCCCCTGCGGCACCGAGCGCGCCGCCGCCCCAGAACAGGGCATGGGTCCGGTCGGTGAGCAGCGAAACCGTGGCGGCCGGGGCGACCAGCATGCCGACCGAAAGGACGCAGCCGACCGCTTGCAGGGACGCGACCAACGAGAGGACCAGCAGGGTGAACAGCAAGTACTGCATCGATCGTACCGGCACCCCCTGGGCCGCCGCGACATTCGGCTCGAACATCGTCAGCAGCAGCGGGCGCATCAGCAGGTTGGCGACGATCAGGGTGACGGAGCCGATCGCGAAGGCGATCCAGAGGTCGCTATTTCCGACCGCCATGATATCGCCGAACAGCCAGTGCTCGAGTTCCTGGCGGGTGTCGAGCCGCGGCAGCAGGGCGACGCCGGCGGCGAAGGCGGTGGTGTAGATCACGGCGAGCGCGGTGCCTTGGGCGATGCGGTTGCCGCGGGCGACGGCGACCGATCCCAGCCCGACCATCAGCGCGGCGAACAAGGCCCCGACGAAAGCGCTGGCCTGGGTCAGCACGCCGGTCATCAGAATCCCGAGCGCGATCCCGGGCAGCATGGTATGCGACAGCGCGCTGACCGAGAGGGCGTTCCTCCGCAGCACGACGAAGCCGCTGAAAAAGCCGTTGGCGAAGCCAATCAGCAGGGCGGCGGCAAGGGCGCGCTGGTAGAAGGGGTTGGAGAGGAGGTCCACGGGGCAAGGCTGGAAAGCTGAAAACTGAAAGCTGAAAAGCTGAAAACTGAAATTTGAGACTTGGAACTTCGAACGCTAGAGGGAGGCGGTGGGGGCGGTGATGGAGGCGCGGTCGTCGTGGTCGCTGACGAGGCCGAAGGCGCGGTCGAGGTTGGCTTCGGAGAGCGCTTCGGCGGCGGGGCCGAAGGCGAGGGGGCGGGTGTTGAGGAGCAGGGCCTGGTCGAACAGGCGGGGGACGCTGGCCAGGTCGTGGTGCGAGGCGATGACCAGCCGTCCTTCGTGGGAGAGCTTGTGGAGCAGTTCGCCGAGCTGGCGCGAGGCATTGCGGTCGAGCCCGGTGAAGGGTTCGTCGAGCAGCAGGACGTGGGCTTCCTGGGCAAGGGCGCGGGCGAGGAAACTGCGCTGTTGCTGGCCGCCGGACAGCTCGCGGATTTGACGGTGTTGGAGCTCCATCAGGCCGAGCGATGCCAGCGCCTTGTCGACCGCCTGGTCATCCTGCGCGCGGAATCGCCGCCACATGCCGGTTTGCGGGTAGCGCCCCATTTCGACCAGGCCGCGGACGGTGATCGGGAACGACCAGTCGACTTCCTCGCGCTGCGGCAGGTAGGCGAATTCGCGGGACCAGCGCTTCACCGCGCTGCCACGCCACAGGATGTTGCCCGCGGCGCGGGGGACGAGGCCGGCGATGGCCTTCAGCAGCGTGCTCTTGCCGGCGCCGTTCGGACCGACCAGCGCGACCCGGTTGCCGCAGGAGGTGGCGAAGGAAACCGCGTCGAGCGCCAGCGTGTTGCGGTAGGTGACGCGCAGGGAATCGATCACCAGCTCGTGGTGTTGGGAATGATGCGCGCAGCAGTCGTGGTGTTCCTCGCTCATGGTTCCCAGATGTCGTCGATGTCCCCGGGCGCGCTGAAGACGTGCTCGAGGCTGTCCTTGCCGGGCCGGTCGAGCCGGAGTTTGGCGAAGCGGTGGCCGGGGGCGGCATCGGCCCACTCGATCCGCAGCGTGACGAGCGGCGCTTCGCCGGCGATCTCGAGGCTACCCGCCAGCGGCCCCGCGGAATCCTTTTGCAGGAAGGGGGCGCCTCCCGCTTCGAGCGTGACCGATTTCGCCGCGCCGGACAGCAGCAGCTCGAAGGTGGTGGCGGACTTTTCGACCGGTGCCTGGACCGGCGGGTTCACGGTGACGGAAGCGCTGCGGGCGGGCGCGGTCAGCCGTGCCAAGCCAAGAGCGGCAATCAGCAAGGCGGCGAGGACCAGCAGGGTCCGGAACAGTGGGGATCCGCGCATCGGCGGAAGACCCTTGGCGCAGGAGGCTCGCAGTTGCAAGCGGTTTGCGGTTCCGGTCTCAGGCGCGGCAAGCGGCGAGCAGCGCGGCGACCTTGGCGAAATCCTTGATGCCGGGGCCGGACTCGGCCCCGGAGGCGATGTCGAGGGCGGCGGGGCGGACGGCGTCGATGGCGGCCGCGGCGTTGTCGGCGGTGATCCCGCCGGCCAGGATCAGGGGGAGGTCCGGCTGCTGCTCGACGAAGCTGCGGGCAAGCGTCCAGTCGATGGTCTGCCCGGTGCCGCCGTAAACTCCGGGGGCATGGGCATCGAGTAGGATGCCGGCGGCCCCGAAATCGCGGGCCAGGCGGAGGTCGTCAGGCCCGCGGACCCCGAGCGCCTTGAGGAAAGGAATGCCGGTCTCGGTGAGAAAGCGCGCGTCGCCGGGTTGTTCGTCGCCGTGGAGCTGGACGACGTCGATCAGACCCTCGTCGAAAAGCCGCCGCGGGAGATCCGGACCGGCATTGACGAAGACGCCGACCCGCAGGATCCGGCCTGCCAGCCCGCGGAGGAAATCCGCCCGCTCTGGAGCCAGGAAGCGCTTCGAATGGGGCCAGAAGTTGGCGCCAAGCGCGTCGACTCCCAGTGCCGCCAGTTGCTCGGCGTCGGAGGCGGTGGTGACCCCGCAGATTTTCAGCGAGGTCGGGGTGGGGGAGAGGAAGCGGGCGGGATTCACGGCGGAGCGGTCGGGTGACGGGTGGGTTTGGCAGCTCGTTCCTTGGGAAGGCGACGGGCGGTCGGGGTGGCTTCGGTTACAAAGTGCGGCGGTCATAGACGCGCCGCTACAAGGAGGATAGTTTGCGGCGGTCGCAGACGCGCCGCTACCTATTGGGATGGGGGCGGCGACCGCTCGCCTGTTAGAATCCGAAATAGCGCTTCGCGTTTCCGCTGCAGACATCGGCCACCAGGGTGGAGAGCGCCTCGAAGTCGTCCGGCAGCTCGCCGCGGTCCGCTTCGCTGCCGATGAGATTGCAGAGGATGCGCCGGAAATACTCGTGGCGGGGGAAGGACAGGAAGGAGCGCGAATCCGTCAGCATACCGACGAATCGCGACAGCAGGCCGGTGGACGAAAGCGCGTCGAGTTGCTGCTCCATCCCGTTTTTCTGGTCGAGGAACCACCAGCCGGAGCCGAACTGGATCTTGCCCGGCACGGTGCCGTCCTGGAACGCGCCGGTCATCGCGGCGAAGAGGTAATTGTCGCGCGGATTGATGTTGTAGAGGATGACCTGCGGCAGGCAGCCGCGTTCGGCGAGCGTGCCGAGGTAGGTCACCAGCGCGGCGCCCTGGCGCTCGTCGCCGATGGTGTCGAAGCCGCTGTCGGGCCCCAGCCGCGCCGACATCGGCGGGTTGACGTTGCGGAAGGGCCCGAGGTGAAGCTGCTTGGTCCAGCCCTTCGCCGCGTCCTGCTGGCCGAAGAAGACCATCAGGAAGAAACAGAACTTTTCCTTTTCCTCCGGGGTGACCGGGAGTCCGCGGCGCGCCTTGTCGAAAATGATCGAGGCATCGGCATCGTCGCAGGGCAAGGCGGGGCAGCGGTCGAGTCCGTGGTCGGAGAGGCGGCAACCGGCGGCGTGGAAGTCATCGTGCCGCTGCTGCAGCGCCTGCAGCAGGTCGGAGACGTGGTGGATGCTGGTGTCGGTGACTTCCTCCAGCTTCTCGATCCAGGCCTCGAAGGCCTTCGGCTGATCGACCGCGAAGGCCTTGTCGGGCCGGAAAGTCGGGCAGACCCGGGTGGCGAGGGGGCTGGCGGCGATGGCCTCGTGGTGGGCCAGGCGGTCCGCCGGGTCGTCGGTGGTGCCGACCATCATGACGCGGAACTTCTCGAGGATCCCGTGGACGCAGAAATCCGGTTCCGCCAGCCGGGCGTTCGCCTGTTCCCAGATCTCGTCGGCGGTGTCGGGACCCAGCAGGGTCTCGATCCCGAAGTAGCGGCGGAGCTCGAGGTGGGTCCAGTGGTGGATCGGGTTGCGCAAGGTGTAGGGCACGGTCTCCGCCCACGCCTGGAACTTCTCGCGCGGGGTGGCGGCCCCGGTGATGGAGTCCTCGTCGACGCCGTTGGCGCGCAGCAGCCGCCACTTGTAATGGTCGCCGCCGAGCCAGAGGTCGGCCAGGTTCTCCCAGCGGTGGTTGGTCGCGATCTCCTTCGGCGAAAGGTGGCAGTGGTAATCGTAGATCGGCTGGTCCTTGGCCACCTCGTGGAAGAGGCGGCGGGCGGTCGGCGAGTGGAGCAGGAAGGATTCGTCGTCGAGGTAGGCCATGGCGCTGGGCGACGATGTCAGGATGCGGGAACGGGGCAAGGCGATCCTTGCGGGGGATGTCCGGGTGAACGGCCGGAGAGGTTGCGGGCACCGATGTTTTCCGCTACCTGTCTCCCCATGGCACTGGCACTCGCGCACCCTCGCATTTCCCGGGACGAGTATCTCCAAGGCGAACTTGCTTCGGAGATCCGTCACGAATACGTCGCCGGAAATGTTTACGCCATGTCGGGCGGCACCCTCAACCATCAGCGGGTCGCCGGGAATTTTTTCCGGGTCGCAGGAAACCAGCTTGCCGGGAAGCCCTGTTTTCCCACCGGTAGTGATTTCAAACTCCAGGTACCGCTAGGCGGGGGCGAGGAGGCTTTCTACTACCCCGACGGCATGATCATTTGTGTGCCGGTGCCGGGCGACGCGCTCTTCACCGGCTCCCCGAGCGTGATTCTCGAGGTCCTCAGCCCGCACACCCGCCGCAACGACGAGGTCCAGAAATTCCGCGACTACCTTACGATTCCGACCTTGGGAACCTACATCCTCGCGGAAACCGAGTCACCCGTCCTCACGCTTCACCGCCGGGACGGTGCGGGCTTCCGGCGGGAAATCCTCTCCGGGCCGGACGCCATCCTCGATCTCCCGGAGGCCGGCATTTCCATTTCCCTCGCCGAACTTTACAGGGACGTGGGTTGACGCCGCCTTCAGGCCGCTGCCCGGCCATCGGGAGACGACGATCAGAAGGGGGAACCGGCAGGCAGCTCCCGCCGGGAGAGGTCGTGGTGATCCGCGCCGATGGCAGGATGCCACGGCGGGGCGAGGCGATGGTTGCGCGTTTGATCAACCGACCCGGAGGTCCGCGATCGAATCAGCCGAGGCTTGACCCCAGGGAGGATGCGCCGCTTGGTGCGCGCCCAGGGACGCCCGGTGGCTGTCTCTTGTCTCGTCATGTTCTCCCAACTGTTTCAAAAGAAGCGCGGCACCTGGAAGGATGACGCGCTGGCGGGCCTCACGACGGCGCTCGCCTTGGTTCCCGGTTCGATCGCCTTTGCTTTCGTGGCCGGGGTGCCGCCGATCTCGGGCTTGTATGCGGGCTT
>CAMCYK010000247.1 GCA_945883695.1 Akkermansia muciniphila
CCCCGCGGAACGGCGCAGCCGTTCCGCTACGGGAGGGGACCCAGGCGGTAGCGGAAGGTCTGCGACCTTCCGGCGGGGCGGGCTTCGAACTGAATTCGCCGCCGCTTGCCACCCTTCAAGCCGCCCCCCGAGGAACGGCGCAGCTGTTCCGCTACGGGAGGGGACGCAGGCGGATGTCGCTTTGGAATCGACACTCCCCTCGGCCTTGCGCGGTGCCCGATGACCGCCAGATTCCGCCATGATTTGTCCATCCTCCCGCGCGGCGGCCCTCGACCAGCTCGCGGCCTTTCTCCCGAAAGCCCCGCTCTACGCCCGCGACCGCAATCACGTCCGCCCCGGCCACCCGGCGGTGTCGCGGCTGTCCCCCGCGATCCGCCACCGGCTGATCTCCGAGGACGAGGTCGCGGCGGCCATCCTCGGCAAGCATGCGGCCGGCCGGGTCGAGAAGTTCGTCCAGGAAGTTTATTGGCGGCGCTACTGGAAAGGCTGGCTGTCGCTGCGGCCGCAGGTCTGGTGCGATTATCTGGACTCGCTCGCCGAGCTGCCGGAGAGCGATCCCGCCCGCCGGGTCGAGGCCGGCGAATCGGGCAACGGGGTGATCGATCACTTCGCGTACGAACTCGTCGCCACCGGCTACCTCCACAACCACGCGCGGATGTGGTTCGCCGCGTGGTGGGTGCATGAAGCCAAACTGCCGTGGCAACTCGGTGCCGCGTTTTTCTTCAAGCACCTGCTCGACGGGGATCCGGCCGCCAACACGCTGTCGTGGCGCTGGGTCGCCGGCCGCCAGACGCCGGGCAAGACCTATCTCGCCCGTCGTTCCAACCTCGAAAAATATCTCGATTCCGGCCTGCTCGAAACCCTGGCCGACGGCCTGACCGATTTTGAGCATCCGCAACCCCACCTGCCCGCCATCCCCGCGAAGGAGCCGGTCACCCGGGCGGAGCTGCCGGCCTCAGAGCTCCATCCCGCCGCCACCCGCGGACTGTGGATCCACGAGGACGACCTGTCACCGGAAAGCTCGCCGCTCGCGGGACACGGGTTCTCCGCGATCCTCGTCAGCGGCCACCCCGCGGCTTGGGACAAGCACGGCTTTCCGGCATCGAAACGGCAGTGGCTGTTAGACGCGCTGGACGACACCGCGCGCCGGGCGACGGAGCATTGGAAGACACCGGCATCGACGGATACTCCGGCCGATCTCGCACGGACCCTGGCCACTTGGGCGAAAGACCACCATCTGGAGCAGGTCGTCACGCTGCGGCCGGAGGTCGGCCCGCTGGACGACGCGTTGCCAATGGTCGCCGCCGCGCTCGCCGGAGCCGGGATCCAGCTCGCGCTGGTCGACCGCCCGCGCGACCTCGTCCTCCGCCCGCTGGCTACCGGCGGCTTCTTCCAGTTCTGGGAGCGGATGCAGAAGCGCGGGCTCGTGCACCCCGGAATTGCCGACCCTGCCTTCGCCGGGTAGTTCTTCAGCATGTTCCGCTTTCTTGTTGTAGCCATCGCTTTCGCCCTCTCCTCCTGTGGCTTCGCCGGCAAGACCGGGGGCACTACCACCTACCAACCCGTGGCAGGCGACATCCTCTTCCAGTCACTGCCGAATCCCCCCGGCATGGACCTGGTCGACGCCATCGAGGGCTCGACCGGCTCTCCTTATTCCCACTGCGGCATGGTCTTCCAGGAAGACGGCCGCTGGAAGGTGATCGAAGCCATCGGCCCGGTGAAGATCACTCCGCTCGACCGTTACCTCGCCCGCGGCCGGGGCAAAAAGGTGTGGGCCTATCGCCTCGACGAGAGCGTGAGGAAAAAGGTCCCGGCCGCCCTGACGGCGATGAAGATGGACCTCGGCAAGCCCTACGATCCGCGCTATCGCTTCGACGACGAGGCGATCTACTGCTCGGAACTCATCTGGCGCGGCTGGAAAGCGGCCACCGGCAGGGAACTCGGAACCGCCGTGCCGCTCGGCAACTTGGACTGGGAGCCCTACCAAGCGGTGATCGAGGCCATCGAAGGCCCGGGCAACCTGCCGCTCGACCGGAAAATGATCACCCCCCGCGACCTCGCGAAGTCGAAGGAGCTGACGAGGGTCTATCCTGCGGGTTGACGATCGATATCAGCCGTCCCGGGGTCGCCCGTGGCAGCCTCATCGAAGGCGAGGAAGAGGCGTTCGACGCTTATCTCATGCTCGCGTTGCAACTCCAGACCCTCGAGGCGAAGGAAGAGCTGTTCAACCAGCAACTGCAACGGGTCAGCGCGGCGAGGAACCAGAATCGGGCTGATGGCGCGGGAAATCAGAAGTGACAAGGAGTCAATTCATCGGGCGTTCCTGATATTCCGTAGTTCTTGATTACACGTTGTAAAACGCACGGTTCCCGCTAAAAGCGTCGCCGTGAACCTGACCGCATTGCCGCTCTTCGACCTCCTGCTCCCCGCGTGGTGGAAGGCGGCGTATCTGGGAGGGATCGCGACCGCACCGCTCTTCCTTATGGCATATCTCGCCCTGCGGCGGCGGGGAAAAAAGCGGATCTGGCAGGAATGGTCGCCGGCCGACGCGACTTCGGTCCCGCGGGATCTCGCGCGGCTCGGCCAGCCGTGGATCGGACGTCTGGCCTTTCTCGGCCTGCCGGTGGTGCGGGTCCTGCGTCCGCCCGACGATGCCGCCGACGAGTCGGTCCGCTGGCTGCTGGCGGATGCGAAGAACCGCGCGACCGGTGTTTTCACCGGCACCCTGCCGGGCGGCGGGGGCAAGCCGGTTTTCACGCTCCGGCTGGTAACCTTTCTCCTCGACGGCCGGGTCATCGTCACTACCGACCGTTTGACCACCCGCCGCCCGCCGGCTCACTGGAGCCTGGTCCAGCGGCGCTTCGACACCTTGGAAAGCCAGGTGCGGGAGCATCGCGAACGGGTCGCCGCCGAAGCGGATGGGGCCTCGGCGGTCCTCCCCCAGCCGCTCGAACTTCCCGCGCGGCTGGCGGCCGAGGAGCGGGCGGAATTCGATGCCCTCAAATCGTCGGGCGACTACTCCGATTGCGGTCCCGATGCCCTGCGTCCCGCGCTGGCGCGGCTACCCCGGCTCGCCTTGCAGGACTTCGCGGCGCTTTTCACCGGCAGCGCTTTCCCCTCCGGCCGGCGCAGGGATGTCGCCAGCGCCGCCCGCGACAGCACACCCGGGGAGGAGGACATCGCCCCGGTCGGCGCCTCGATGACCCTGTCGCCCGACCAGCTGGTCGAGCGCGATCTGCTCCGCTACCGCAAGCACGCCGACCAGCCGCCGGGCGGCAAGCACCTGTTCCTCCGCCTGCTGGTGCTGGCCGCGACACTGATCTTTTTCACCGCCACCTTCGGCCGCGAGGCCCCGGTCCTGACCGTCGCGATGCTGCTGGGAATCATCGCCGTCCACGAGTTCGGCCACTGGCTCGCGATGAAGGTCTTCGGCTACCGCGGGATGGACCGCCTCTTCCTGCCCTTCCTCGGCCCGATCGACCGCGGGCGGAAGCTCCATGCCACGCCTTGGCAGCAGATTTTCGTGATCCTCGCCGGCCCGGTGCCCGGCTTGCTGGCGGGGCTCGGCATTCTAACAGCCGGGTTTTTCCTGCCGCGGATGCCGCTCTGGCTGCTCGATCTCGGCGGCCTGGCGGTGGTGCTGAACGCCTTCCACCTGCTGCCCTTCCTGCCGCTCGACGGCGGAAAAATCGTCGACCTGCTGGTGTTCCGCGACCTCCCGCTGCTGCGACCGCTTTTCACCGCGATCTCCGCGATCAGCACCCTGCTTGCTTCGTTCGTTGTCCACTCCAAGGCGATCCGCGTGATCGCCATCGGCATGTTCGCGGGGCTGATCTGGGACCTCCGGATGATCCGGGTGGTCCGCGGCGGACGGCGGCTCGGCTGGGCGGGCTCGATCGAGGACGAGGACGAGGCGCTGCGGCGGATCTTCCACGGGGTGCGGGCCGAGGAGAACGAGGGCTTCCTGCGCAGCAGCGATTGGCAGCGGCAGATCGACGTGCTGCTGGCCGAGGTCCTGCGCAAGCGGCCGGGCTTCCTGACCCGGATCACCGGCGGGGCCCTCTACTGGGTTTGCTGCGGACTGCCGATCGTCGCGGTGATCGGCGTGTTCGCGCTGATGCTCTTCGGCGGGCTTGGCAGCATCGGCCGCTACGAAGCCGACAGCGTCGAGTTCCGCGAAGCATTCCCGCGGGAAAAGCGCGCGATCACCGAGGCGCAGCTCGGGGCGATCGAGATGCTGGTCGCCGCCACCCGGGCCGCGGCGGGCGACACCCCGGTCGCCAACGACGCTCCCGCGTCCATCGCCGCGACGGCTCTCCCCACCCTCGGGGCCTCGCTCGACAAGCTCGACTGGACGGCGGCGGGGATCGTCCACCGTGCCGACGGGGTCGAGCCGGCGGTGCTTTCCGTCTGGCTGGAAATCCTCTGCGGCAAGCTGGAGTCGGCGACCCGCGAAGGGCGGTTGGCCGAAGCCACGCGACGGGCCGAAGTGCTGCTGCACGGGATTGGCGTGATGGAACCCGCGCTCACCCTGGCCCATCGCGAACTCCTTTGGAACGCCGAACTCCGCACTCTGGAGGCGGTCGAAAGATTGTCGGCGTCCGGCACGCTGGATGCCGCCACCTTGCGGCGGATGGATTCCCGCGTGAGCGCGCTCAACAAGGCCCCGCTGCCCGAGGTGGAGAACCTGTTGCTGGTCGGCGGCTGGGGCGCGGCGCGGATGGAGCGGCTGCTCGGGATCACCGGGGAAGCGGCGGAAGGCGATACCGCGCCCGCCCTGCCGGACGCCCGCTTCTGGCGGCATGCTTATCCCCAAGTACGACGTTTGGCGGAGAACGGCTTCGCCCTCGACGGGGGCACCCCGGCGACGGTCGCGCTGGCACGGCATTGGAACACATCGCGGCGGGTCGGCGAGATCCCCGCCGAGCTGGACGAGCCGGTCTCCGCCTCGCCGGAAGAAGCGGAGTTCATTCTCGCGTTCTGCGAGAATCACCGGCGCATCCAGTGGCGGCGGCTTACCACCCTGTCGGCCCTGCGGATGGAAATCTACCGCAGGAAGTCCGGGGGCTTTCCGGTCCTGTGGAAGCACTCGGTCCCGGGCGGCGCCGTGCTGGAGTTGACCAAACAGACCGGGCCGGTCGTCCTCCAACTCACCGACACCCGCGACCCGGCCGGACCCACCCGGCCGGCATGGCTCGGCACCGGCGCGCTGACGCCGCTAGCGATCGAGCACACCTGCCCGCTCCACGCGTCGCGGTAGGACCGGCGCGGCGTCACTTCAGCGAGGCGCGGGCGGCGGCATAGCCCCATTCGATTTCGATCGCGGGCAGACTTCGACGGCGTGGCAGAGCCTCCGCCCCGGGAGCGCTGGTCTTCTGACCGGCAGAACGGTCCCCCGAGCCCGCGGCCCCTTCCCGCCCGCATCGCCGAAACGCGGCCACCCGGTGCTTCTGCGGCGCAAAGCCTCCGCGCCCCCGGCGGGACGTCAGTAACTCCTCCCCCAGATCGCCCGCGTCTTGGTCCCCTGCCCGGTCAGGAAGCACTTCGCTTCCTGGCCATCCTGCTTGTCGAGCGGCAGGCAGCGGATGGTGATCTTGTGCTGCTTTGACAACTCGTCCTCCTGCTCCGGCGTGCCGCCCCAGGGGGTGATCAGCCAACCGGGATTGTCCTGCGCCCAATGCGCGTGGAAGGCCTCGAGCGAGTCGCATGCCACGATGTTCGCGTCGCGGAACTCGGTCGCGCGCTTGAGCAGCGTGTCGTGGATTTCCTGCAGGATATCGGTGGCGTTGCGCAGGAAGTCCTCCTTGTCGACGAACTCCTTCGCGTTGCCCGCCTGGTCGCGGCGCTGGACGCAGACCTTGCGGGTCTCGATGTCGCGCGGACCGATCTCGATCCGGATCGGCACGCCCTTCTTCACCCACTCCCACTTCTTCACGCCACCCTGCAGGTCGCGGGTGTCGACGTGGACCCGCAGCGGGTCGCCGTGGAAATTCTTCTCGCGGCGCAGCGTCTCGGCCAGCGCCTGGCAGGCATCGAGCACCGCCTGCCGCGTGTCTTCCTTCGGCGTGACCGGAATGATCACGATCTGCTGGGTCGCCACCCGCGGCGGCAGCACGAGGCCGTCGTCATCGGCGTGCGCCATGATCAGCGTGCCGATCATCCGGGTCGAAACGCCCCACGAGGTGGTGTGCGCGTGCTGGATCGTGCCATCGCGGCCGGTGAAGGAAATGTCCTGCGCCTTGGAGAAATTCTGGCCGAGATAGTGGGAGGTGCCGGCCTGGATCGCCTTGCGGTCCTGGACCATCGCTTCGACCGTCAGCGTCACGTCGGCACCCGGAAAGCGCTCGTTCTCGGTCTTCTCGCCGGGAATGACCGGGATCGCGAGGTGGTTGCGCAGGAACTCCTCGTACAGCCCGTGGATCATCCGCGTCTCCGCCAGCGCTTCCTCTTTCGTCTCGTGCGCGGTGTGGCCTTCCTGCCACAGGAACTCGGCGGTGCGCAGGAACAGGCGCGGCCGCATTTCCCAGCGCATCACGTTGGCCCACTGGTTGATCAAAAGCGGCAGGTCGCGGTAGCTCTGGACCCAGCGCGAGAAGGCCGCGCCGATGATGGTTTCGGAAGTCGGCCGGATGACGTAGGGCTCGGTCAGCTCGCCGGCGGGGATCATCCTGGTCTTGCCGGTGACCGGGTCTTTCACGGCTTCGAGGCGATGGTGGGTGACCACCGCGCACTCGGTCGCGAAGCCTTCCGCGTGCTCGGCTTCCTTCTCCAGATAGGCGATCGGGATCAGCAACGGGAAGTAGGCGTTCTGGTGGCCGGTGGCTTTGAATTTCCGGTCGAGCTGCTGCTGGATCAGCTCCCAGATGCCGTAGCCCCACGGCTTGATCACCATGCAGCCGCGGGTCTCGGAATTCTCCGCCATATCGGCGGCCTTGATGACCTGCTGGTACCATTCGGGGAAATCCTGGGCGCGGGTCGGGGTGATGGCGGTCTTCTCGGCGGACATGGCGGGTGGATTTGGAACCGGGGACGGGGAGATTTGCACGCCAATTATGCGGCGGTGGGGAAGACCATGAATCGCCTGCCCCCGGGACCGCTGGTCTTCAGACCGGCTCGAATGGTCCCCGGCCGCCAGCGTTCAGACCGGCGCTCGCGGGCTACCAGACGATGTTTCGCGCCCGGGCTGCGGGTGCTGGTATCCCTTCGGAGCGTGGCGGACCAAAGACCCCGCGACGGAATTGACACTCCCCCTCATCGTGACGCCCCGGGACTCCGGGGCTTTGGTCGGCCATCAGGCGCCCGAACAGACTCCTCCGTACAGCATCCCCGCCGCCTCATGCAGCAGCTCCTCCGTCGTCTCCCAGTCGATGCACGAGTCGGTGATCGACTGCCCGCGCACCAACTGGTCGAGCGGCTTGGGGAAGGACTGGCTCCCCGCGACCAGATTGCTTTCCAGCATCGCCCCGGTGATCGAGCGGTCGCCGGCGGCGCGCTGGCGGACGATCTCGCGGAAGACGCCGGGCATCCTCGCGCAGTCCTTCGCGCAATTGGCGTGGGAGGCGTCGATCACCAGCGAGGGCGCGAGTTTCGCCGCGAGCAAGGCCGCGCGGGCGGCGGAAATACTGGATTCCTCGTAGTTCGGCCCGTGGTCGCCGCCGCGCAGGATGACGTGGCAGTCGGGGTTGCCGGTGGTGGTCACCGAGGACGCGATACCTTCCTCCGACACGCCGAGAAAGGTCTGCGGTTTGGCCGCGGCGCGGACGGCGTTGATCGCGGCGGCGAGATCGCCCGAAGTCGTGTTTTTGAAACCGACCGGCATCGACAGTCCGGACGCCATCTGCCGGTGGGTCTGGCTTTCTGCGGTGCGCGCGCCGATGGCCGACCACGAGATCAGGTCGGCGATGTACTGCGGGGTGATCGGATCGAGCAGCTCGGTGGCGGTCGGCAGGCCGAGGTCGATCACGCCGCGCAGGAATTGCCGCGCCCGCCGCAGGCCGGTCGGGATGTCGTCGGTGCCGTCGAGATGCGGGTCCATGATCAGCCCCTTCCAGCCGACGGTGGTCCGCGGTTTTTCAAAATAGACCCGCATCACCACGTAAAGCTTGTCGCGGAGCCGCTCGGCCAGGGCGGCGAGACGGTGGGCGTATTCGATGCCGGCCTCGGTGTCGTGGATCGAGCAAGGCCCGACGATCACCAGGAAGCGCGGGTCGTTGCCCGCCAGCAGCGAGCGCAGGTG
>CAMCYK010000248.1 GCA_945883695.1 Akkermansia muciniphila
GGGAGGACAATGCAGCGGATCTCGGTCCCCTGTTTCACGATCGTCCAGTCCACCTTGCTTCCCGGGCGGATTCCGGCTGCCCGGGCGATCTGGCTGGGAATGGTGATCTGGTTTTTTCCCGTGACGGTAGTGATCATGGGTGGAACGTAATCAAGGGATTATCGTATTCAAGGAGAAAGAGGATTCCATGATTCCGGCCCTTTCCTATCATCGACCTTGTCGGCGAAACGAAAAACCCGCTGGCGTCGTCGGGGGGAACGAAGGCAGCGGGTTGTCCTTGGGGGGACTTGTTCGGGGGGATGTTTCGGTCCCGGGGGGAGACCTTGTGAACTCGGCCGCGGGGGGACGGCGTTGCTTACGGGATCAATCTGCCAGAATGGCGGCGCTTTTGAAAGTACGCCATGGCGTGAGCGTGATGACGTGATCGCGGGACGGTTCACGCTTGGCATCGGCAGACGAGAAGCCGGGCCGAATAGTTGCCAATTCGGTTCCCACTAAAACCTTATCGCCAGTCCGAGCCCGCCGCCAGCGTCCAGCCGGTTGTAATCCTGCGCGAAGTTGCTGCTGGTGCGCATGATGTCGTAGCTCACGAACGCGCGAAGCGAGAGGTGTCGCGTCAGCGGGCAGAACAGCGCGATGCCGATGGTGTTCAGGTAATCGTTGCGATCCTGTCCACCGGTGAAGTGCGTGTATTGAAACCGGTAGTAAGGCTGCACGATCGCCTGCTCACAGAGAACATGGGTGTAATTGAGCACGAGGCTGTGGTCGGTGCGATCACTGAGGCCGCTGTCTTTTCCGACAGGAGGAAGATCGGAATCGGTGAACCGGTAATCTCCCTCGTAGGCGACGACGATCGCGCCGGCGTCGCGCAGCGGGATGATCCGCCGGACTTCCCAACGGGGTACAAACTCGGTGTAGAACTGATCGTAGTTATCGGAGTCGAGGAGCCGCTGGTAGTCGAGGCCCGCGCCGATGATCCAGTTCCCGTAACGCCAGCGACCGTCGGTGAAGAGGGTTTGCGCGTTGAAATCAAAATCCCCCAGTTTCGCCTTCCGGAAGTCGCCGGTGTTGAAATCAAAGACATCGATCGTTTTCGAGTTGGCCAGCCCGTAGTTATACCACTCGTGCCGATAGCCGAGTCGAGGCGTGAATTGTCCGTCGCCCAGTGAATACGCTCCCGGAGCCAGCGCCGCCTGCACCATGTTGACGAGCACGTCTGTCCCCACCTTCCCGCCGTCAGCGAGGAACATGTTGTCAGTATGGAAATACTGCGTATCCGAAGACAGTTCGAAGTAGGTCTTGCGGGTATTGAACTTCACCACGGACTGAGGCCCGACATCGCTGGCTTCGCCCTCGAACAATTCGGGAACAGTTTCGCCTTCGCCCAGAGTCGTGGCCGTTTCTTCGAGCTCGCGGCGTTGCTGCGCGCTGTCCACCTGGCGCACCGCGCCGATTTGTGAGAATGCCGTCTGGATGGTGCCCGCCAGTCCGAGGATGAAGAAAGCGAAGGTCGAGGAACGCATGATGGATGGGTTGGTTCTGATTCTGGTTTGGCGCAAAGCAATTACCGGATTCTTTTGATCGGTGCGATGCCCGCGCCGCCCGGACCACCGGAAGCACCGCCGGCTTGTCCCCCACCGCCCAACTGAAAGATTTGCTCCGGGGTGAGCGGCGAGGGCACGGCGGCTCCATGCGAGACATGATCCATCGCGGCAAGGCCGTTGCCGGGCATCCGGCCGGCGGCGTAGTCATCAGCCTTCACGCCGGTGTCCGTGGCGCGACCGTTCGCCAGATCCTTGTCTTGTTTCTGAACGGCTTTGATGATCAAGGGGCGCGACGGCAGCTCCTTGGAAAAGCCACCGACCAGTTGTGAACCGGCGACGAGCTTGCCGAGATTGATGTCGAGCACTTCGCTAAAGTCCACGCCGCCGGGCAGGACGAAAACCAGTTGCCCGGCCTTCAACCGCCTGGAACGTCCGTTCGGCAGGGTGGCGCGGCCAGTCCCTTCGAGGAGGACGACTTTGAACCCGCCGCCCGCGACGGACGAGACGATGAGCGTGGTGCCGAGCACTGCCGCCGAGGCTCCGCCGGACCTGATGGTTCCGCCGCCTTTGCCCTTGGGCGACTGGAACAACAGGCTGCCGCTCTCCAGATTCACCGAGCGATCCCTGCCTTCAAACGAAAAGACCGTGTTCGCGCCGACGCGGGTGATGGTCTTGTCCGGTGCCGTAAGTTCCGCGCGCGACGCTGCTCCGGTGCGGATGCGGTCCGGCGCCTTGACAAGTGCATTCATCTTCGCGGGTGCGGCGGTCCTCGCTCCGAACGGGAGGAGGTTGACGTCCTTGATGATTTCCGTGACCGTGCTTTCGGTGAGTTGCGCCGCGTGGGTGAGCGGGCCGGATGCCGTGAAGAGCAGGCCGAGAAGAATTATTGTTTTCATGCGAACGGATCAATAAGGTGGGTCTGTTTAACACCCGGCCAGCGGGCTGTCAAACATCCACAATCAACGACACGTCGCAGCACCAATGACTGGAACCTCATCCGGAGACCAAAGCAAACGTCGCACGGTGGCCGTGCTTTGGATCTGCAGCCTGGTGACCATGATCGTGATTGCGTTGCAGTGGTTCGTGCCGTTACAGCATCTGAACGAAGACGCGGAGAGCTACGCGCAGGACTGGTTCACGCGGCTTGGGCGCAAGGCTCCGATTCATCCAGACCTTGTGCTGATCGGCATCGACCGGCCCAGCTATGACGGCGAGATTCTTCCCGCAGAGGCTGCGAACGATCCGGTTCTCGCATCCTTGCGCGAGGGCTTCCCATGGTCTCGAAACGTCTGGGCCGCGCTGATTGAACGCCTGGCCAACGCGGGCGCGAAGGTCATCGTAATCGATCTTGTGTTCGCGACCGAAGCGGACGGGGACGGGGAGTTGAGCCGAGTGCTCGACCAGTTCAAGGACCGCGTCGTCATCGGCAGCAACTACAGCCCCGTGGAAACGGATCGCGGCATCCTGGGCCAGCTTGTCGTTCCCAACGCCTCGCTCATTCCGGGGCAAGCCGGTAAGCCGGCGGCCCTCGATCCGCGTGTGGGCTTCGTCAACATCTGGCCGGATGGCGATGAGGTGTTTCGTCACGCCGCGTTTCGGCGCACGAACCGCCAGTTGGGCGACGCGATCGAAGCTCCGCCGGACGCGGTGATTGAATCTCTCGCCTCCCGCGCGCTGACGAAGTTCGGTGAAGCGGGTCGCATCCCGGCTGAAACCGAACTCCAGCGCTTCCGCTTCGCCGCCGGGCCGGGGCTGGCCTTCAAGATGCATCCGGTGGGCGACGTGCTGACGCCGAAGATTTGGAAACTGAATTACGCCAGCGGAGGGTTCTTCAAGGACAAGCTCGTGTTCGTCGGGCCGACGGCGAACATCTTCCAGGACTCTCACCTCACGCCGTTCAAGGCCCAGATGGCGGGTCCGGAGATTCACCTCAACATCATCAACGCCGCGCTGCAGGGGGAGTTCCTGAGCCAACTTCCCATGGCGGCGAACTTTGGCGTGATGGGTCTCGCGGGTTTGCTCGCGGCCGCGTTCTGCCAGTTCATGAGACAGCCGGTGAAACGCCTGGTGGCGATCATGGCGGTGAGCGTCGCCGGGCTGCTCGGTGCGCATGCCTTGTTCAATCACGCCAATCTGATCCTGCCCGTTGTGTCGCCGCTGCTCACTTTGGTCGCGTGCGGATTGGTGGCGCTGGGCTACGACTTCATCGCGGAGCAACTGGAGCGCATCAAGCTGCGTCACACCATGGGTCTATACTTTTCGCCGCGCGTGCTGGAGGCGGTGCTCGCCGATCCGGGCTCCATGACCGCACGGCGCGCGGACGTCACGATGTTGCTCACCGATCTGCGGAACTCCACGCCGCTGGCGGAGACGCTTGGTCCGAAGGGGATGTTTGAAATGCTCAACCAGGTCTTTGAGGTTCAGACAAGCGCCATCATGAGCGAGGAAGGGAACCTCGAACATTTCCTCGGCGACCAGTTCCTCAGTTACTGGGGGGCGCCGCAGCCGCAGCCCGATGCTGCGGATCGAGCCCGGCGCGCCGCCATCAAGCTGATCAAGGCGATGGAAAATCTCCGCGCCACGCTCCCGCCGGAAGTTCAGAAGCTGTTCGGCTATGGCGTGGCCTTGCACAGCGGGAGCGTGCTTGTGGGAAACAAGGGTTCGGCGTTGCGGCTGGACTACGGGCTGGTCGGCGATTCGGTGAATGAGGCGGCACGGATCGAAGCACTCACGAAATTCTATGGCGTGAAGCTGCTCGTTTCGGGCGAGGCGCTCGCAGGCTTCACCCGACCGATGACGCGGCGCCTTGTGGACCGTGTGATCGTGAAGGGAAAGAGCGCGCCGGTGGAGCTGTTCGAGTGCGAGAATCCCTGCGTGTCGGGTGGCTTCGCAGGACTTTGTGAGAGTTACGCGCAGGCGTTCGAGGATTACAGCGGCGGACGCTTCATGGTGGCGGGACCGCTCTTCGAGAAGTTGGTGGTGGAATTCAACGACGGCCCCAGCCGCGTGTTGGCGGAACGCTGCGCGAAGCTGGGCGCCGCGCCGCCGTCGGGGTGGAAGGGAATCTGGAAGATGGAATCGAAGTGATCGCCCTCCTGGTGGCCGTATTCCCCGCCAACCTCTACGCCGCGTTCCATGGCGCGGGTTCGATTCCGCCCTGGATTCTCCGGGTGCGGCTCCCCTTCCAAGTCGTCTTCATCGCGTGGGTGTACTGGACCTGCCTGAGTGCTTTCCCGGCCCGTCCGGCGTTGCCCCCGGTTCCGTGAGCGTCCGCGTTCCCGGAACCCCAGTTCCTACAGAAGCATCTAAACATCAGACGATTGGGCTGGAGGATTGCCAAATCCTACCCCGCGCTGTCTGATTCGGGCGCTCCAGCCGCCTCCGGCCCGACGGAGCCTCCCGATTTTCCATGACCCGCGAAAAGATCACCCTTTCCCAGCTCGAATCCTTCCTCTTCAAGTCCGCCGACATCTTGCGGGGGAAGATGGACGCCTCGGAGTTCAAGGAGTTCATCTTCGGCATGCTGTTCCTCAAGCGGCTGTCGGACGAGTTCGACCTGAAGCGCGAGGCGATCCGGCGGGACTACGCCCACCTTGCCGGTCAGCCGGCGCTTCTTCGCGAGCTGCTGGAGGACAAGGCGACCTACGGCGAGACCTTCTTCGTGCCGCCCCGTGCCCGCTGGAACGAGTCGTGGATCGACGTAAACGGCGACGAGGTGCCGGCGCTGAAGGACCTGAAGCAGGACATCGGCGGGATGCTGAACAAGGCGATCGCCGCAGTGGAGGATGAGAATGACGCGCTCTCCGGGGTGCTGAAGAACAACATCGATTTCAACGCGGTGAAGGGGAAGACCAAGATCCCCGACCAGAAGTGGAAGGACCTGCTGGATCACTTCAGCCAGCCCGGCTTCCGGCTGGTGAACGACAACTTCGAGTTCCCTGACCTGCTCGGCGCGGCCTACGAGTACCTGATCAAGTACTTCGCCGACAGCGCCGGGAAGAAGGGCGGCGAGTTCTACACGCCGGGCGAGGTGGTGCGGTTGCTGGTCCAGATCGTCAAGCCGGAGGCCGGGAACACGATCTATGACCCCACCGCCGGGGCGGGCGGTTTCCTGATCCAGAGCCACCAGTATGTCGAGGAGCAGGGCGAGGACTCGGACGACCTCGCGCTCCACGGCCAAGACGCCAACGGCACGGTCTGGTCGATCTGCGTGATGAACATGATCCTCCACAACATCACCCGCTTCACCATCGAGAACGGGGACACGCTGGAGGATCCGCTGATCCTGGAAAACGGCGCGCCGCGGAAGTTCGACCGGGTGCTGGCGAATCCGCCGTTCTCGCAGAACTACAGCCGCGCGACGCTCAAGTATCCCTCCCGCTTCCGCGAGTGGTGCCCGGAGACCGGGAAGAAGGCGGACCTGATGTTCGTCCAGCACATGCTCGCCAGCCTCAAGGGGGACGGCCACCTGGCCACCATCATGCCGCACGGCGTGCTGTTCCGCGGCGGGAAGGAAAAGCTGATCCGCGAGCTGCTGATCGGGGACGACGTGATCGAGGCCATCATCAGCCTGCCGCCCGGCCTGTTCTACGGCACCGGCATCCCGGCCTGCGTGATCGTCATCAACAAGAACAAGCCCGACTCCCTGCAAGACCGGGTCCTCTTCATCAATGCCGACCGCGAGTTCGCCGAGGGCAAGAACCAGAACAAGCTCCGGCCCGAGGACATCGAGAAAATCGACCACGTCTTCACCCACAAGATCGAGCTGCCGAAATACAGCCGTCTGGTGAGCAAGGCGGAGATCGCCGACAAGCACGACTTCAATCTCAACATCCGGCGCTACGTCGACAACACCCCCGACCCGGAGCCGGAGGACGTGCAGGCCCATCTGCTCGGCGGCATCCCGGAGACGGAGGTTGCCGCCTGCCACGGCCACTTCGGCAAGTTCGGGATCTCGCCGCACCTGCTGTTCGGCCCCTTGGCGGATCGCCCCGGCTACCTCGCCTTCCTCCCGGCCATCGGCGCGAAGCCGGCGATCAAGGCGGTGCTGGAGGCGGATGCCGCGCTGCGCTTCACCTTCACCCGCCACCGCGACACGCTGGAGAACTGGTGGGAGATCGCCCGCGACGACTTCGCCCTGCTGCGCGAGGGGAAGAAGATGCCGGCGGTCCGCCAGGAGCTGCTCGGCACCCTGAAGGACCGCTTCATCCCGCTCGGCGTGCTCGACGAGTTCCAGAGCGCCGGCGTCTTCGTCAACTGGTGGCAGCAGATCCGCTTCGACCTGAAAACCATCGTCTCCACCGGTTGGCACCACACGCTGATCCCGGACTCCTACCTCGTCGCCGCCTTCTTCCAGGCTGAGGCGGATGCCATCGAGGCGCTGGAGGCCAAAATCGGTGAACTCCAGGGCGAGCTGGCGGAGGCCGTCGAGTCCGCCCAGGAAACCGCCGCCTACGAGCCCGAGGAAGACGAGACCGTCACCGCCGCCGTCATCAAGAAGGCGCTCAAGGAACTCATCGACGACCTCAAGGGCAGCTCCGGCGAGTCCGCCCGGAAGGAGCTGAAGGCCCTGCAAGCACAGGAGAAGGCGATCACCGCGCTGGAGAAGTCGATCAAGGACGCCAAGGCCGCAGCGAAGGTCCTCGCCGACGAACTGGACCTCATGCTCCAGCTCAAGCGCCTCGGCGACGCCGACTTCAAGGCGGAGAGCCAGGTCCTGCTGCGACAGGTCGCCACGGAGATTGACGGCCTCGACCCGACCAAGAAAGAGGACAAGAAGAAGCTCGGTGCCCTGCAAAAGGACGCGGCCGCGCTCGAAACGCGCCTGGCCAAAACCGACGCCCTGTTCGCCCGGATCGGCGGCAAGCTCACCGACGAGGAAGCCCGGACCCTGATCCTGAAAAAGCTCCACGACCTCGCCACCGAGCAGCTCAACCGCTACCTCAACGCCGGCAAGCGCCAGCTCGTCCAGACGGTCGAGAACCTCTGGAACAAATACGCCGTCTCCAGCCGCGCCCTGGAGGCCGAACGAACCGAAACCCTCGCGGCGCTCGACGGGTTTCTCACCGGACTGGGGTATTTGAAATGAGTCGAGCTATTGAAAAAGTGCCATTGTCGAAACTGGTCGTGAGAACGGCGGGGGGCGGCACACCTGAGCGAGACAAACCGGAATTCTGGAATGGAGGTATTCCGTGGGCTTCCGTCAAAGATTTCAAAGAGGGCAGTTACCGCCTCGCTTCGACCAAGGAGAACATTAGTGAGCAAGGTCTCCGCCGAAGTGCATCCCACTTGATCCCAGCTGGAACTCCGATCATTTGCACCCGGATGGCCGTTGGCCGAATCGCCCGATCCAATGAGCCGGTTGCAATCAATCAGGATGTAAGGGCGCTCTTCATTCGGGATGACTTCGACACCGATTACGTGGTGAGTTCGATCGACTTCATCCGCCCTCAAATTGAGAACCTTTCCATTGGATCGACCGTCAAAGGCATCAGCGTTGACCAACTGTTAGCCTTTGAAATTTGCCTGCTTCCCAAATCCGAGCAAACCAAGATCGCCGAGATCCTCTCGACTGTGGACCGGGCCATCGAGCAGACGGAAGCCCTGATCACCAAGCAGCAGCGGCTCAAGACCGGCCTGATGCAGGACCTCCTCACCCGGGGCATCGACGAGCACGGCAATCTCCGCTCCG
>CAMCYK010000249.1 GCA_945883695.1 Akkermansia muciniphila
TCGTGTGGATCATGCGTTTCATGCTGCTGGAAAAACAGCATTTCAGAAAACCGGGGTCAATTATTTTGTGCTGCTTTTCCAACATTTTAATTGCAGCTTTTCCAGCATCCCTTATTTCTCCGCTCATGAGCAATGCAGAGACACTGGCACGCCGCGAGCGGCAGGTCATGGAAATCCTCTACCGCAAGGGCGAGGCCACGGCGCAGGAAGTGATGGACGAAATGGCCGATCCCCCGACCTATTCCGCGGTCCGCGCGCTGCTGGCGACGATGATGGAAAAAGGTCTCATTTCGCACCGCAAGGATTCGCGCCGCTACGTCTACCGCCCCGAGGTCCCCGAAAAGAAGGCCAAGCGTTCCGCCCTCAAGCAACTGCTCTCCACCTTCTTCGAAGGCAGCCCCGAAAAACTCGTCGCCGCCCTGCTCGATCCCAAGGACCAGCAACTCAGCCACGACGAGATCGCCAAAATCCGCAGCCTCATCCACAAGAAGTAAACCTTCGACCTTCGACCTCCGACCTCCGACCTCCGACCTCCGACTTTCGACTTTCGACTTTCGACTCTCGACTGCCTTTCCTGATCACTGATCACTGATCACTCGGCACTTTCACTTCTCCCCATGCTCACCACCGCCCTCGCCTTCTCATTCGTCGCCGCCGCCGCCGTCTGGCTGGCCGGCCGGCGCGATGCGGCCCGCGATCCGCGGCTGACCCTGCTCGCCCTTGCCCTGCTCGCGGTCTTCCCGCTGCTGTTCTTCCTGCCGAAGGCACCGCTGCTGCCCCCCGGCGATTTCAAACCGGTCTCCCCCGCCCTCTCGCAGTGGCTGCCCTGGCTCTGGGCGGCGGGCGTGGCGATCGCTTCGGTCCGGCTCTTCGTCGCGCTCGGCGTGCTGATCCGCTGGCGGCGGAATTCGGAGCGGATCGAACTCCGCGACGGCATCGACCTCCGCCTGCTGCACGGCCTCGCCGGCCCGGTCGCGGCCGGGATTTTCAAGCCGGTGATCTTCGTGCCCGAAGCCTGGCACCGGTGGACACCCGAAGTCCGCGAAGCCGTGCTGGCCCATGAAACCAAGCACCACCAGCGCCGCGATCCGCTGTGGCGGGCCATCGGCGCCGCGGCCTGCGCGCTGCACTGGTTCAATCCCTTCGTGGGTTGGATGGCCCGCCGCCTGGCCGAGCAGTGCGAGTTCGCCTGCGACGAGGCGCTGCTCGCCGAAGGCATGCCGGCCGAACGCTACGCCCACGTCCTGTGCGACCTCGCCGCCCCCGCCCATTCCCCGGCCACCGCCTTGGCGATGGCCCACGAAAGCGGCCTCGAGGCGCGGGTCCGCCGGATGTTCTCCGACTCCCCCCGCGGCTCGACCTTCGTGCTCGCCGTGCTGCTGTTGCTGACCACGCTCACCGCCGTGGCCTTGGCCGTCCTCAAGCGCGCCGACCCGCCCGCCAAGCCGGCGATCCCGATGGAGGAAATCCAGCTGCGCTTGAATGCCGATCCGTTCCCGGGGAACTGATACCCGCGGCATCGCATCAATCGCCCACGGGGACTCGGTAGGAATATCTGCGAAAATCGCCCGCGGCATCGGGGTGGCGCAGGCCGAGCAGTCCGCCGGAGGCGATGACTGGCGTTCCGACCGCGACCCAGCCTGCCGCGGGGAAAACCGCAATGAACCTCAAGGCCAACATGACGATCCGGCCAAGGCCGCTCAGTTTCCGTCCTCTTCCTCGCCGCCGTGGTTGAGGATGAACTGCAGGTCTTCCAGACCGAGGTTCGAGGCGAAGCCTTCGTCGCCGAGGACGTTCGTCACGAGCTGGGTCTTCTGGTGCTGGAGGATGCGGATCTTCTCTTCCACGGTGTCGCGGGTGAGCAGGCGATACGCGATGACCTTGTTCTTCTGGCCGATCCGGTGCGTCCGGTCGATGGCCTGGTTTTCCACCGCCGGGTTCCACCACGGATCGTAGAGGATGACGTAAGACGCGGAGGTCTGGTTCAGACCGGCGCCACCGGCCTTCAGCGAGAGCATGAAGACGGACGCTTCCTTGGTCGTCTGGAAGCGTTCGATCTCGCCCTTGCGGTCCTTGGTCTGGCCGGTGAGGTAGTGGAAGGGCCGCGCTTCGAGTTCGAGGCGCGCCTTGATCAGGTCGAGCATCGAGACGAACTGCGAGAACACGAGCACCTTGTGGCCTTCCTCGTGGAGCTGATCGAGCAGGTAGAAGAGCGACTCCATCTTGGCCGACTCCTCCTTCAAATACTTCGGATCGATCAGGCCGGGGTGGCAGCAGATCTGGCGGAGGCGCATCAGGCCTTGGAGAATCGCGAAGGAGTTCTTCTTCACCGCCTCGTCCGAATCGAGACCGAGCAGCGCCTTCTGGATCCGCTTGAGCTCGGCCTTGTAGAGCTCCTGCTGGATGTTCTCCATCTTGGAGTAAACTTCTTCTTCCGTCCGCGGCGGCAGGTCCTGGGCCACCTGCAGCTTGGTGCGGCGGAGCAGGAAGGGCCGCAGGCGGGCGGCCAGGCGGTTCTGCGAAAGCGGGTCCTTCCGCTTGTCGAAGCGCTTCTTGAAGTAGGCGCGGCTGCCGAGCACGCCGGGCATGGCGAAAGCCATCAGCGACCACATGTCGAGCAGGCGGTTCTCGATCGGCGTACCGGTCAGGACCAGGCGGTTGGCGGAATCCAGCTCGCGGGCGCACTTGGCGGCCTTGGAGTCCGGGTTCTTGATCTGCTGGCCTTCGTCGAGGATGGTGGTGAGCCACTTGATCTCGTTGAGCAGGTCGCCGCAGACGCGGAGCTGGGCGTAGTTGAGCACCAGCATGTCGATGTTCTCCTGGGTGTCCTTGACGTCCAGATCCTCGCGGTTGCGGAGGACCTTGACGCGGACGCCGGGGGCGAACTTGACGGCTTCGCTGGCCCACACGTCCAACACCGATTTCGGGCAGACGACCAGCACCGGACGGTGCAACTCGTTGTTCTTCTCCGCCTCTTCCATCAGCCACAGGACGTAGGTCAGCGACTGGATGGTTTTGCCGAGACCCATGTCGTCGGCGAGGATCCCGCCGAAGCCGTTGGTCGCGAGGTAGGCGAGGAAGCGGAAGCCATCGACCTGGTAGGGACGAAGGGTCGCGTTGAGCTTTTCCGGAACATCCGGCAGCACCTCGATCTGGATGTCGCCGGCGCGGTCCTTGATCCGCTTCCAGGCCTTCGGGTCGAAGACATCGGCCGCCTTCGGGTCGGCGAGCTGGAGGGCGTGCATCCGGTGGGTTTCGCCGGAAAGGTCGAAGGGATCGAGGCCAAGCCGGGTGACCGCCTCGCGCTGGTCGGCGTCGAGCTTGATCTCGAGGCGCATCCACGAGCCGTCTTCCATCCGGACGTAGCCACCGCGGGCGGCGACGAGCTGGCGGATCTGGGCTTTCGAAAGATTCACGCCTTCGACATCGATCACGATCCGCAGGTCGAACCAGTCGATCTCCTGGTTGATCACCTCGAAGCGGACCGCGGCGGTGACCGGGTCGGAGAGGATCGACTTGAGGCGCAGGTCGATGTCGAGCGTCACCGATTCCGGCATCGCCTTGATCCACTCCGCGAATTTCTCCGGGAATTGCTTGGTGATGCGCGATTTGAAGGACAGCAGCTTCTCATCGTAGGTGAGCCCCATTTCATCGAGGATGCGCGGGACCGGATAGAGTTCCTCGCGGGCGAAACGGAGCAGCTGCTTGCCTTTGAGCGGGGCTTGCTCGACCAGTTCCCAGCCCTCTTTCGTGAGTCGCTCGGTACGGCGTTCCTTGGACTCGATCGCGGTGACGTCGATCACCAGGTGCTCGGTTTCCGCGGCGGTCAGGCCGGCGACCAGCTTGAGCTCGAACTTCGGCTTGAGCTCCAGATCGACCACCCGCTTCTTCAGCGACTCGGGCAGCGAGGCGCCGATCTTGCGGAGGAATTCCACGCCTTCCAGCGAGTCGATGACCCGCTTGGGAATCAGGTAGCGCGGCATGACTTCCGTCTCCTCCAGCCAGCGCGGCGGGCCGGGGAACACGGTTTCGTCGGACTGATAGAGTTCCTTGCGGCCCGGCAGCATGCGCACCGAGTGGGAGACATTCTCGCCGCTGGCGGTGACGAGTTGCAGGGCAAAGCTGCCGGGATCGTAGGGATCGTCCTCGCAGACCCACTTGAGGGCCTCGGTGACCACCTTGAACTCGCGCTCGTCGAGATTGACCAGGTAGCCCTTCAAGGCCGGCTGGCGGAAGACGCGGTTCATGAAACGGCAGGCTTCCTCGACATCGAAGTCGAAGGTCGTCTCGTTCTGGTCCCGGTAGTAGGAAAGGAAATGTTCCCACAGCACCTGGCTCGGCGCGTCCATCCGGAGCGCGGCCTGGTGGTGCATCTGGACGAAGCGCTCGATCTCGTTCTTCTCGCGGATCTGGGTCCACAGGCCGTTGCCTTCCTTGGCCTCGATCCGGGCCTCGTTGATCGTCGCGACCAGCCGGAACGCGACCTCGATCGGCGGCTCCTGCGGCGGGCGCTCGTTGACCTGCTCGATCCGGTCATACCACGAAGCGACCTCGCGCTCCTGTTCCCAGTCGGCCATTTTCTTCTGAACGTGGGCCAGATCGGTGATCACGTTCATGAAGTCCGGGTAAGGGAGCTTCTTCTTGTAAAAGGCGTAGGCGAGGTAGTTCCAGAACTCCAGGATGTCGCCCGGCGGCATCGGCCACAGCTCCAGCGGCTCGTAGGTGGTGATCTCCCAGCGCGGCGTGATGCGGACCATGTCGTGGTCGTGCAGTTCCCCTTCGATCACGTAGCGCCGGTAGCGCTTTTCGATCTTGGAAACGAAGTCGGCCTCCTTGTCGTCGAGCTCGCGGCCCAGTTTTTCCTCGATGATGTCGAGCACCGGGGTGTCGTCGAATTCGTTCGGCGACTCCGGCAGGTCCTCGCCGCGGTGCATCCGCTCCATCATCGTCGCGTACTGGCAGGCGGCGGCGATGATCTCGTCTTCGGCGGTGCAGGAGCCGAACCAGCGGTTGCCCTGGAGGCGCAGGCTGGTGCGGAAAGTGCCTGTTTCATCCTCGACCCGGCCTTGGATAAACAGGTGGTTGCCGAAAATCTGGGTGACGGCGCCGTCCTTTTGGAGGCGTTCGCCGCGCTTGCGGGCTTCCTCGGGGAAGCTATTGAGGAAATTCAGCGTCGCTCGGTCCGGATTCATTGCTGGAAATGCGAAAAGTCCGCCGTGCTTGCTTCCTGCACCTTGCTGGAAGGACGCCACGGCGGGCCGCGAGCCTAGACCCCGCTTTCGGGACCCCGCAAGAAAAACCTCGGGGACGATTTGCACGACGCGCGGACCCCGCCGACCGCGCCCTTCAAAATGGCGGCTCGGGCCCGCGCATTCCCTGCCCTTTCCTCGGCACGGCCTGCCGGGCGGCCACTCGCGGCTTGCCGCAGGGCAGCCATGCGTCCACCCTACCCGGTGGAACAACCCTCAACTCCATGCAAAAACTCCTGTTGCTCGCAAACTCCGGAAGAGTCCGGTTCCTTGTTTTCAAAGAAACCGGGGACGATCCCGCGGAAAAACCCCACCTCTTGGAAGGACCCGGCAGCCCGGTCGAGATGAGACCGGCGTCGATCCACGAGACGGTCACCGACCGCGCCGGACGCTTCAGCCAAGGCGGTGCCGCCGGCCGCCCAGCCGGAATGTCCCACGGCGATGAATACGAACTGGAGGAACAGCTCGAGACCGAAGCCCTGAAGCGGGTCGCCGCCAAGATCGACGAAATCGTTTCGGTCGCCGGCTACCCGGCTTGGCAGCTGGTCGCGCCCGCGACCATTCTCGGCGCCCTGCGCAAAGAACTTCCCGAGCCGACCCTGCGGGTGCTCGCCCACAGCGAGCCCGGCGACCTGACCAAGCTTCCGGTCGCGGATCTGGAGAAACGCTTCATCCAGCGGTCCTGAGGACGGAGTCCCGCGCACCCGCCCGGAGTCCGGGATGGCTCGACCTCCTTGGCGGGCCGCCCCGGGCTCGATTTCGCGACAGACTCAAGGAGCCGGGAAGCGTAAGGCCCTGCCGCCGCCCCCCCGACCGGGGCGCTTCCACGCCGCATTTCCCACCTCCATGCTCCCGCCCCTCCGATTTCCCCTCGCCGTGCTCGCCACCTTCGCTCTGGCAGGTGCTCCCGCCCGCGCCGCCGAGCGACCACGGCTCCAGATTCTCAATGGCAGCCCCCAGACCGTCGACCTGTTCTGGTTGAAATCCGACACCGAGCGGATCCCGAACGGCTCGGTGGCTCCCGGCGAGGACACGATCTTCACCACCAGTCCCGGCCACCGCTTCCAGCTGGTCGGCCGCGAGGACCAGGCCGAAGCCACGGTCACCGCCCGGGTCCCGCACCAGGCGTTCCGCTTCGACCCCGCCGGCAAGGACGGGATTCCCGCCTTCTACACCCAGGTCGAGCGGCTCCGCGGCTTTCCGATCGTCGCTTCGGCCAAGGTCAATCCCTACGCCCTCAAAGAAGCCGCCTACATCGGCAACCTGATGCTCGCCAACCGGCCCGACGTGCTGGAGGCGATGGTCCTCAGCGGCGCGCGGCTGTGCATCATGGCGCATGACGAATACACCACGGACCTGCCGGAGTTCGAACGGATGGCCGGCGAGCCCATGCCCGGCTTCGAGAGCTTTTCCGGCAAGGACTTCTGGGACGCCCGCGCCCGCGGCACCGGCGGCAGCGCGACCGATCCCTACTGCACCTGCGCCGAGGAGAACGTGCTCGGATATCCCGGCGACCCCTACGAAAAGGAATGCATCCTGATCCACGAGTTCGCGCACAACATCCACCTGCGCGGCCTGAACAACGTCGATCCGACCTTCGATCCCCGGCTCAAGCGGGCCTACGACGCGGCGATGAAAGCCGGCCTGTGGAAAGGCAAGTATGCCAGCGTCAACCACCACGAGTACTTCGCGGAAGGCGTGCAGTCGTGGTTCGACGACAATCGCGAGAACGACCACGACCACAACCACGTCAACACCCGGGCCGAGCTGATCGCCTACGACCCCGTCCTCGCCGCGTTGTGTCGCGAGGTCTTCGGCCCCACCGAGATCAAATACACCAAACCGGCCACCCGGCTGCATGGGCACCTGGCCGGCTACGACCCGTCGCAAGCCCCGACCTTCGCCTGGCCCGACCGCCTCGCCGCCATCAAGGAAGCGATCCGCACCCAGGCCCAGACCCGCGACCGCGAGGCCAATGCAAAGGCCAAGGATCCGATGCCGGAGTGAGCCGCGAGTCCGCCAGACTCCCCCGGGCGGCGGATCTTTGTCATCGGGACTTGCGGAACCGGCGGGCGTGGCGTGAGTTGCCGCCCCCATCGCCATGACCGCCTCCCGCACGATCTCGCCCCATTTGCTCTCGCCTTTTGACCTGCGCGGCCTGCCGCTCCGCAACCGGGTGGTGATGGCACCGCTGACCCGCGCCCGCGCCGGGAGAGAGCGGATCCCGAACGACCTGATGGTCGAGTATTACCTGCAGCGCGCTTCGGCCGGGCTGATCGTGGCGGAGGCGACGACGGTTTCCGAGCAGGGCTTCGGCTGGGTCGATTCGCCGGGTATTTACAACGACGAGCAAGTGCTGGGCTGGTCGAAGATCACCTCGGCGCTTCGCGAGCGCGGCACGCCGGTCTTCCTCCAGCTCTGGCACTGCGGCCGCGCCTCGCACAGCAGCTTCCACGGTGGCCGGCCGGCGGTCTCCGCTTCGGCGGTGAAGATCGACGGCGAGTATATCCACACCCCCGCCGGCAAGCAGCCCTACGAAGTGCCGCGGGCGCTGGAAACCGCGGAAGTGGCGGCGGTGGTCGAGGACTACCGGCGGGCCGCCGAACGGGCGAAGGCCGCGGGCTTCGACGGGCTGGAAATCCACGCCGCCAACGGCTACCTGATCAACCAGTTCCTCGACTCGAAAACCAACCTGCGGACCGACCGCTACGGCGGCAGCGTCGAGAACCGCTTTCGCTTTCTCCAGGAGATCACCGATGCGATCCTCACCGTCTGGCCGGCCGACCGCGTCGGCGTGCGGCTCTCGCCGAACGGGAATTTCAACGACATGGGTGCGCCGGATTTCCGCGAGACCTACAGCCACGCGGCGGCGCAATTGAACGGCTACGGGCTGGCTTATCTGCACGTGGTCGACGGGCTGGCCTTCGGCTTCCATGATCAAGGCGAGCCGATGACGCTGGCGGAATTCCGCGCGGTGTTCGACG
>CAMCYK010000250.1 GCA_945883695.1 Akkermansia muciniphila
TCAGCATCGCTTCGTTCAATCTTTTCTGGAGCTCGTGAAGCTTGCTCTGCTTCTCGGGGTTCGCCATGTGGCTGGAATCGATCAACGCGGGATCCTGCCGCGCGCTGGGGTCCAGTTCGTTGAGACTCATCCCCCCGCGGCGCTTGCGCTTCTTCAGGAAGTTCAAAGTCGTGTTCACCGCGATCTGATAGATCCAGGTGTAGAAACTCGCTTGCCCGCGGAACCGCGGCAGCGATTGGTAGGCCTTCGCGAAGATGTCCTGCAACAGGTCGTGCGTGTCCTCCTTGTGGGAGGTCATGTTGTAAACAAGGCCGTACAGCTTCTCGCCGTATTTGAGAATCAGGGCGTCGAACGCACGGGTGTCGCCGCTTCGGGCGCGCGCCACGAGGTCTTCGTCCGGATCCGGCTGGAGGGATTCATCCGGCATCTTCAGGGTGGTCGGGGGGCTGTAGAGGGGACGGGTCGAGGCTACACGCCGCAGCCCTCCTGTAAAGCAAGGTCCTGCGGGGAAACGATTCATTCCCGCGTACCCCCGATAGCCGCCGCCTCCCCGGAGCGCCGCGGATTCGATCGAAAAGGCTTCCAATCAATAGTTCCTGATAATTTTTCTCGCGATTTCAAACAACGCCGCGTAGAAAATCCGCCGCTGTCCCGCATCCCCGCCCCCGGCAATGCCACCCGCCACCGAGCACACGCACCATATCAAGATCCGCAGCACCCAGCTTGAGATGAATCCCGACACTCCCGCCGGGACCCGTCAGGGTGAAGATGTCGAAGGCAAACTCCGCGCCGCCCAGGTGCAGCTGGAGCAGTTGCAGCATCAGCGCGAGGAACTTGAACGCCAGAAACTAGAGGTCGAGGCCCTCAACGTCCGCAAGCGCGAGTTCGTCTCGTCGCAGGTGGAACTCAGCGAGCGGCTCACCTCGACCCTCACCCGCATCGACCGCGAGGTCTACGAGATGCGCCAGGAGATCGACGACCTCGAGCAATGCCGCGCCTGCTTCGCCGGTCACCTCGCGAAGATCGAGAAAATCAATCCCGACGCGTGGACCCGCGACAAGCTGGCCGGCTCGCTGGAGCGGGCGATGGCGGTGGTCGACCACGCGGACGACGAATTCACCCAGGCGGCCGAGCATTTCTCGCGCTCCCGCAGCGGCAACCTCTTCAACGGGGTCAAGGCCCGGCGGGTGATGTCCGGCGATTTTGGCCGCCAGTTCCGCAACGGACTCGCCTTCAATCTGCCGGTCCTGGTGCTCGGCGGCATCGCCCTGATCACCTACCTTCTGAAATGAGCATCTCCATGCGCCTCTCCCGGAACCACAGCGACAGCGGTCAGGCCGACCTCGATGAACTGCGGGTCCTCGAGGAGCGGAAGCGCGCGTTGGAAGCGCAGATCCAGAGCATCAGCGCGGAACCCGAAAAGATCCTCCGCGAAGCTCAGGAACAGGCCGACACGCTGCCCCCGCCCGACGACCTCGCCGACCGGCGCCGGCTGCGGGAGTTCGAGGACGTGATGTCCCGCAAGCAGATCCGCAACGAGCGCCGGACCCAGGGCCGCAGCCTGCTGCTGCTGCTCTTGCTGCTCACCGCGACCGCCTTGCTCGCCTCGTGGGTGGTCAAGTTGTTCCTCGGCTGACGCCGGCGCTCACAGCTTCGCCGGCTCCTGCAACAGCTCGGCGACCCGGGTCAGCAGCATGCCGGCCCCGCCGCCGTCGACCACGCGGTGGTCGAAGGTCATCACCAGCTCCGCCTCGGTCACCGGCAGGAACGCCTCGACCTGCTCGCTCCACACCGGCTTCTTGACACCGGCCCCGAGCCCGAGGATCAGCGTTTCATTCGGCAAGGGGATCGGCGTGCCGGAAGTGAGACCGAAGGTTCCGAAATTGGTGACGGTGGCGATTCCCCCGCGCAGGTCGTCCTCCGACAAACGCCGGCGCCGCCCGCGCTCCACCATCTCGGCGTATTCGTTGGTCAGCGCGTGGAGCGATTTCTGATCCACCTTGCGCAACACCGGCACCACCACGCCGTCCTCGACCTGTACCGCCACCCCGATGTCGAAGGCCCGTGGATGCACCACCTTGTGGCCGATCAAAAAGCCCGCGGTCGCCGGATCCTCCACCAGCGCCAGGGCGAAGGCGCGCAGCACGTAAAGCGTCAGCCCCGGCTTGGGATCCTGATTGCGGCGATGTTCCAGCACCCGGTCGAGCCGGATCGGACGACCCACGGTCGCGAGCGGGCGGCTCCAGCTCCGGCGCATCGCGTCGGCCACCGCCAGCCGCATCGGCGAGGCGTTGCTGCTCGGCCAGGTGTTGATGTAATCGAGGAATTTCTCGAGGTCCTCGACCGTCACCCGGCCGCCCGCGCCGGTCCCGGCGACCGCGGAGATGTCGGCCTCGCGCAGGCCCAATTCGTTCATCCGCGCCCGCATCCGTGGCGAAATGTAGTGCGCCCCCATGGTTCCGGCGGGCACCGGCAGGCCTTTCACGCTCGGCACCACGGCCGGCGCTTCCTCATACGAATCGTCGTCGAGCGCGAAGTGCAGGTTCTTTTCCTGCTCCTGCGGCGAAGAGGCGGCGGCGGTCCGGCGGTCGGCCGCGGCCTCCAGGGTGTCGACGCCGGTCCGGGCGATCTCCCCCTCGCTCACCTCCAGCAAGCCAAGCAAGGTGCCGACCGAATAGGTCTCGCCTTCCTTCGCCAGAATCTCCTTCACCGTGCCGCAGCACAAGGTGGTGACGCCCATCGTCGCCTTGCTGGTTTCCACCTCGATGATCTCCTGGTCGGTCCGGACCGTGGCACCGACCGTGATGCCGATCCGGACGACGGTCGCCTCGGCGATCGATTCACCGAGTTGCGGCATGAGGATGGGAACAGTGGGCATCGGGGAAGATATTGGATGGCAGATCGGAGAGGGCGGATCAGAAAGACAAGAGCTCCCGCAGCGCGAGGCAGATCGACTCGGGCGTCGGGCGGTGGGCGGCCCACAACTTCGGGTGGTAGGGCACCGGCGTGTCGCGGGAATTCAAGCGGCGCGGCGGGGCGTCGAGCAGGTGGAAGCCTTCGGCGCAGACCCGCGCCACGACTTCCGCGGTGACCCCGCCCCAGGGGAAAGCCTCGCCGAGCGCGAGCAGGCGGCCGGTGCGGGCGACGCTGGCCAGCACGGTGTCGATGTCGAGCGGCTTCACCGACCGCAGGTCGACCACCTCGATCTCCCAGCCGCCCTCCTCCTTCAGCCGCTCCGCGGCGCGCACCGCCTCGTGGACCATCGCGCTGTAGGCGATCACCGTGGCGTGCTTGCCGGGGCGCGTGATGCGGGCCCGGCCGATCGGCAGGCCGTCGCCATTGATCCGCGGCGCTTTCAGCCAGCGGTAGAGGAACTTGTGCTCGCAGTAGACCACCGGATCGTCGAGCCGCACCGCGTCGACCAGCATGTGATAGGCGTCCGCCACCGTCGCCGGGGTGACCACCACCAGGCCGGGATAGTGGGCATAGATCGCCTCCATGCTCTGGCTGTGGAAGGGCCCCGAGCCGGGCGTCCCGCCGGAGGGCAGGCGGACGGTCAGCGGCACCGGCACGCCGGTCCGGTAGAAGTGGGTAGCGGCCTGGTTGACGATCTGGTTGAAGGCGACCGACGAGAAGTCGGCGAACTGCATCTCGATGATCGGCCGCATCCCTTCGATCGCCGCGCCGACCGCCATCCCGATCATCGCGTCCTCGCTGATCGGCGAGTCGATCACCCGTCCCGGGAATTCCTCCGCCAGCCCCTTGGTCGCCTTGAAGGCCCCGCCGAACTGGGAAATATCCTGGCCGTAAAGGAAGACCCGCGGATCCTCGCGCAGCAGGGTTGCCTGTGCCTCGCGGATCGCATCGACATAAGTCACGCTCATCGTTAAATCCCCTGCCCTCCCGGTTGGGACGAACAGGCCCGCCAGTCCTCGTCCCACGGATCCGGCGTCGGCTCTTGCTGCGCCTGCGCCACCGCGGCCTGGATCTCTTCGGTGTAGTCGCTCTTCCAGCGCTCGATTTCTTCCGCCGTGGCGAATCCCGCCTGGATCATCTGGACGATGCCGTTCTCCAGGCAATCGCGCCCCAGATGGCTCCCGCGCAGCGCCCCGGGCACGTAGTTGCCATCGTCGTGCTCGCCATGGCCGCTCAGCCGCAGCAGGCGCGCCACCACCATCTGCGGGCCGCCACCCTCGCGCGCCAGGCGCACCGCGCGGCCGATCGTTTTCGCGCAGGCCAGCAGGTCGGTGCCGTCGACCGAATGCCCGGCCACGCCGTAGCCCTTCGCCCGGTCGAGCAGGTCCTCGCAGGCGAACTGCCGGTCGGTCGGCGTCGAGTAGGCGAACTGGTTGTTGGCGATGATCACCACCATCGGCAGCCGTTCCACCGCCACCATGTTCATCCCCTCGTGGAAAGATCCGGTCGAGGTCGCGCCGTCGCCGACGCAGGTCGCGCCAACCACCCCTGCCAGCTCGCCTTTCAAGCGCCGGGCCATCAGCATCCCGGCCACCAGCGAGACCGCCGTGCCGAGGTGGCTGATCATCGCCGGCAGGCCTTCGAGCGGCCGGCCGCGGTGGATGTTGCCGTCGCGCCCCCTCATCGGCCCGAGCACCGAGCCGAGGTAGGTCCGGGTGCAGTCGAGCATCGGCTCGCCGAAGGCGGTCCGGCCCGCCTGGTCGCGGATCAGGGGGGCGAAAACATCCCGCCCCATGACCAGCGAGGCACCCAGCGCGGCGCTCACCGCCTCCTGGCCCTTGCCGATGTAAACCCCGCCGACGATCTTGCCCGCCTTGTAGAGGCTGGACATCTTGGCCTCCAGCAGCCGCGCCTTGAGCATCGCCCGGAACACGTCGCGCACATAGCCGCGATCCAATTCGACGACGATCCTCTGGGCTTCCTCGGTCTCCGGCACGGCGCGAGGCTAAACAAGCTGCCGGGAGACCCGCAACCGCTTTCCGGGCGCGGGAGGAATCTAAAGTTGGAATCCTCCGTCTTACCCATCGCAGTCGATGGCGAATATTGACAAATATTGCCACGACGTGTAATTTCCCCGCATCATTTTATGGGAAGCAGCATCAACCTCTCTCTCACCGACGAACTCAGGAGCTTCGTGGACCGGAACAGCGGCAACGGCACCGACTACGCCACGCCCAGCGAATTTCTCCGCGACGTTCTGAGGGAAAAGAAGCGCCGGATCGAAGCGGCGGAGTTTCGCAGTGCCATCATCGAGGGCTATCGAGACTTGGCGGCGGGACGCTTCGTCCAGTTCGACGGCGACCTGAAGGCCGCTCTGACCGAAGCCAAGCAAAAGGAACGCGACGGCTGGAAATAGGTCATGGCGCGCCTTACCTTGTCCCGCCGGGCCGCGCTGGACCTCATCGAAATCGAGCGCTACTCGATCGAGCAATGGGGCAAGAAGACCGCGGCCGGATACCTGCTCGAGATCGAGGAGGCTCTGCGTCTCCTCAAAGACCACCCCGGCTTGCTCCGGGAAAAGACCGAGGTTTCAGAGAATTTGAAGTTTTATCGGGTCGGTCGGCATTTCCTCGTTTGCGCTGTTGAAGTGGAAAATATCTACGTGCTCACCGTGAAACACGGGGCGATGGATCTCCCGGAGCGCATCAGGGAAATCGAGCCCGCCCTGATCCACGAGGCGGAGATCCTCCACCGCGCTTTTATCAAGTCGCTCGGCCCCTGAGTTTTCAAGCGACGCAGACCCGCCCATGCCCAATCCACCACCTTCATCCGCATCCGCGCCGAGGTGATACGCCTGGTCGCGCTGATCCCGCCGGGGCGTTTCACCACCTACGGGGCCATCAGCTGGTGTCAAATCGTCGGTGTCAAATCGTCTGTCTCTTTGAAAAATGGTGTCAAATCGTCTGTCCCTTTGAAAAATAGCTTGCCGATTCCTTGGCTTCCAATCCATCTTCCACCCATGCGCCGCGCCCGCCTCAAAGCTCCTGCCTTCCTGCCTGTCGCCTACTATCACTGCGTCTCCCGCGTGGTGAACCGCGATTTCGTCCTCGGCGCGGCGGAGAAGGACAAACTCGTCGAATACATGCGCACCTACGAACGCCTCGGCGGCCTGCGCGTCATCTCCTACTGCATCATGTCCAACCATTTCCACATCCTCGTTGAAGTCCCGCAGCGGCCCGGGGATGCCGATCTACCGGATGATGCCGCCCTCGTCGCCAAGGTCCGCGACTGCCTTGGCGACAAGCTCGCCAACGCGCTGGAATGGGAACTCGCCCACCACCGAGGACAGCAAAACCATGTCGCCGCTGAAGCCCTCCGCGAACGCTGGTTCGGCCGCATGTGGGACCTCAGCAGCTTCATGAAAACCCTCAAACAGCGCTTCTCCCAGTGGTTCAACGGCCGCCATGCCCGCCGCGGAACCCTCTGGGAAGAACGCTTCCGCTCCGTGCTGGTCGAAGGCAAAGGCCAGGCCCTGCGCGCCATGGCCGCCTACATCGACCTCAATCCCGTCCGTGCGAAGATCTGCGACGACCCGAAGGCCTACCGCTGGTGTGGCTACGCGGAAGCGGTCGCAGGCGGCCAGGAAGCACGCGAAGCCGTGACCTTTCTCTCGTCGCTCAATCCCCAGGGCGGCATCAGGCCGGACGCCGGGAGCACCCCGCCCGCCGAAGCCCTGCGTCGCTGGCGCTGCCACCTGTTCGGCATCCCGGAAAGCGAGGCAAGGCAGGCGCAAGAGACCGCGAAAGGTGAGAAAGCCACCATTTTTCGGGACCGGATTCCGCGGGAGAAGGCGCTGGAGGTGCTCAAAAAAGGCGGCAAACTTTCCGAGGCCGACTTCCTCCGCTGCAAGATCCGCTACTTCAGCGACGGCGCGGTGATCGGAGGGAAAGCCTTTGTGGAAGAGATGTTCACCGCTTTCCGCGACCGCTTCGGGCCGCAGCGAAAAGACGGTGCTCGTCCTCTCCGCGGGCTGGCCGGGGAATCAAAGGGCCGATTGTTCAATTTCCGGCAGCTCCGAACCGGAGTTTTCGGTTAGTGGAGCAGCGATTCCCGGAGATACCCGCGAGGAGACCAAACCCCGTCTTTCACGCGATGCGGAAAGCTCGACAAGCGTTCATCCGAAAAGCGTCACTTCCCCGCCGGCATGATCGGCGATTCGGAGCCCGCGAGGTCGGACGGCTTCACGCCTTTCACCTCGCCTTTGAACTTGAAGGTGCTCGGCCGGTAGGGACCGATGAAGTCAATCGCCAGGTCCGGGGTGATCTTGTCCTCCAGTCCGGCGGCCCAGAAAATCCCGTTGATCAGAAGCCGGCGGTAGCCGGGATCGATGATGTCCTCGGACGCCCCCTGGGTGCTGTGGAAAGCCCGGCCCTTCTTGCCGTCGCCCCAGGCGTATTCCCGGGTCCAGGTGCAAGGCATCGCCGCCTTCTTCGGGTCGGCCTCCGCCTTTGGGTCCATCGAAACCAGCGGCTGGCTGGTGGCCAGCACGGTGAAGTCCGGCGCGGCCTTGCCGACATAACCGCCGGCATGGCAGAACGCGGTGGCGGGCACGCCCTTTAAGATCGGATTCGCCTTCTGCGCCGGGATCAACTCGATGCGGGTGCCCTGGCGGTGGTTGTCGCCGTGGTGGCCGACCCAGGTGTTGCCGAGCACCTGATGGCCGAAGCCGTCCTTGAAGCCGGCGACCTTCGAGTTGTAGGAATACCTCGCGGTTGGCGCGTTGGCCGGGATCTGGAAGGCGTGGGACGAGGTGCGCAGCCCGACCACCGGCCCGCCGCGGGCGAGGTAATCCGTGAGATGGGCCATCTGGTCCGCCGGCGGATTGAGGAAGCGAGCGAAGATTACCAGCAGGTCCGCCTTTTTCAGTGCCTCGAGGCCGGTCAAATTCGAAGATCCGGCTTCAATATGGCCGTCCTTGTCGACCCCGAAGATCACCGTGCAGTCGAAGCCGTGCGACTTCGCCAGAATCCGCGCCAGCGCCGGGCAGGTCTCCTCGGCGCGATACTCGTGGTCGGAGGCCAGGAAGACGACATGCTTCTCTTCGCCCGGCCCTTTGCCGCCGCGATAGGTGATCTGAGCGGGGAGTATTGGCGAGGCCGCCAGAGAAATCAGGACGAGCAACGTTTTCATCATGTCGCCAGACAAGGGAAGCCGCAGCCTTCCGGCAATCGGAAACCGTGGCTGCGGCATCTTGCCGCCAGCCGTCAAGGAACCGGAAAGGCTGGCGGCAAGATG
>CAMCYK010000251.1 GCA_945883695.1 Akkermansia muciniphila
CTTTGATGACTTGGGAGACCACTAGGGCATACAGTCTGGAGGTCTCCGGCGATCCCTCGGGAAGCTTCTGAACCATCGCGGTCTTTGCTACATGCTTCTCCTCCGCTGCATTCCCAACGTTCAGGAAAAGAGGCATCGCAGCGCAAAGAATGAGGGAGAGAGCCTTTTTCACGCCCTCAGCCCTACCGATCTCCGCTGGTTTCGCCAGCCAAAAGCTCTTTGGCCTGCCAGCGGTCGAGGTCGAGGTCAGGGACTATCATTTTCTTCGCAGGGATGCCATCGACCAAGACACAAGGTAGTCGTTGTGGATGTCGTCCAGTTTGAAGACCTTGGAGAACTTGATTTCGTCCGCGTTCTCCCAGTTGATTTTCCCTGTCAGTCCCTGAACCCGCGAAATAGAAACCCACGGTTGGACCGGGTAATTCCCCAACCCGTCTGAAGCTGGACCGTCGATCCGAATGGCAAGGAATATTTTGGGGCCGTCCTTCTCTAGTTCATCGCACGCTTGAGCCAGAACGAGGGCTCGTGTTTGCGCGTCCCTGAAATCAGCTTCGGTGAGCCCGCTCAGAACAATGGTCGCCCTCATTTCGCCCGGACTGGATTCGACAGAGGATTCTTGGTAGTAAGACCCGTAAAGTTCGTATGAAACTTTGGCGAAAGTGCCTTCCAAAGTATCAGGAAACTCGCGGTGAGGTAAATTTTCTGTCAGTTGCACCGGGGGCGAGGACGGATCTCCGGGGGGGAGTCTTTCCCTACGAAGTATCCAAACGATACCGGCGGCAAGCAATAGGGCCAGTAGACCGAAGCCTGCCAAATAGCGGGACCGGAGCGTGAGGTTCTTCTTCGGTAGTGGTGGCGGTTGGGCACGCGTTAAGGTTTTCCTTTCCTTCATGGGTTCGTCCTACGTCAATTTCTTTGCCTGCTCAAGAGAATGCGCGGCCCGCAGGATCGCTACCAGCGCGACGGCGGCGAGGATCATGCCGACGATGTAAACGACAAGCGGTAAGTGGGGCGGGAAGGTCATGGCGGTAACGCGAAAACCCCGCTGCCGGATTGAAACAGCAGCGGGGTCTTTAACGACTGCCCGGTTCCTCACTCAAGGTCGGGCGGTCTTGGCATTCGCGGGTATTCCCCGCGAAAGGATTTCAGTGGAAATCGGCGGCAAGCTCGCGATCGGCGGCTTCGGGGTCGAGGGGCTGGCCAAGTCGGCGGACCTTGGACAGATCGGCCTTGGCTTTCGCGACGCCAGGGTCGGCCTTGACCTTGGCGGCAAGCTTCTCGCGGGCGGCGGTCTCGGCATATTGCAGCGCATTGACGGCAGCGGCCTCGGCGTGGCGGGTAGCTCACGAACCAGCCGTTGTGTCGGACCAGCTCAGTTGGGGGTCCACCGTGTCCTAAGTTGCCCCAGCTGCTCTCTGAGCGTGGGCATGCGGACGGCGGTGCCGCTCCAGGTGGTTCTCACCCCATTCTGCCGCAACAGGCAGTGCTGGTATTGTGCCAGTCGCGCCAGCGGCATGAACAGGATCCGCTCCTCGGGCCAGCCGGTTTCGGCGGCGACGGCGAAGACCTGAGCGGCTACGAAGCCGGGTTCGTCGCAGGCGGGGGCTTTTTTCCGGCAAGTCCCGACACGGGATCGACCTGTGCCGCCTCCAGTTCCCGGCTCTGTGCCTCCAGGCGCTGGAAGGCGGTCTGGAAGTCCTCCGGGGTCAGCCCGCCGCAGAAGATCAGGGCGGCTTCCCGGAATCCCTGGTCGTTGAACGAGGCCCGGACCACCTCGGGCCATGGGGCGCAGTGGGCATAGACGAAGCCCATGATCGACGAAGTGAACTCCGGCGTGCCATCTTTGGGCATTTCCCCCTTCACCAGCGGGTTGCCGGTGCGGAGGAGCACGTCGTAGCTGGCCAGCGAAAGCGGTCGCATGGCGTGGCCGGCGACGATGGTTTCCACATCGTGGAAGGCGGCGGAAAGGAGCTTCTGGCGGTCGGTGTCGTCCATGGGATCTTCAGAGGTGGCGGAGGAAGAGGTCTTCGGTGGCGGGTGACGCATCCAGCGGGATGAATGCGATCTTGCCCCGGCGCTTCACGCAGGCCAGCGGCACGTCCCGCTTCACCTTGTCGACCAGCCGCTCTCGGTTGAGCAGGGCGCACTTGATGTAGGCGAAAGGGTGTTCGGGATGGGCGAGGTGCCAGGCATCGTCATGCCAGGCGGCGATGAGTTCCTTGGTCTGGAACTTTCCGCACGGGCTCTGCGGATCGAAGAACCAGACCGTGCGCTCGCCGCGGATGCCGTCGCCGACGATGCGGACAAACGGCTTCTCGGCCAGTGCGATGCCCACGGCCGTCAGTGCGGCGGCGAGGCAGGTGTTGCTGGTGGCGGTGGACGACAGGTGGGATACGGCGTTCATCTCGGGATCTGGATGTTAGGAGGCTGTTCAGGCCCCGCCGCCGGTGACGACGAAGGGGTAGTGGGTGGCCGTCAGGTCGATCTTCTCGAAGTCCTCGTTGTTGAGGCTGCGGCTGACCTGCATCAGGATGGTGGTGCCGCCGCTGGCCTGAAGGTGGCCCGGGATCGCGTTGGCGAGCGCGATGGCCGCGCCGATCTTGCCGCTGAACGGCGAGGTCTTGGCGACGAGGCCCGAGAGCTTGATCTCGACCTTCTCTTGGTAAAGCGACAGGCCGATGATCTCGCCGGCCTTGTCCAGGACGGTCTTCTCCTGGTTGGAGAAGTCGAAGGACAGGTCGGTGATGAGGAGCCCCGCTTGATCGTTCGGGATTCCCCAGTTGCCGGTGGTGCCAAGGAAAGTCGCGGCCATTTGACCGCGTGACGCATGTCAACCGTGACAGGGCGCGGTGATCGGACACTCTTTCACGAGCCGGGTGGGGGAGGGCGTCTTCTTGGTGTCATGAGCTTGCCGTCCAACCCCCGTCCGGCCTCACACCGCCGACACCACCGCCTCGTAGCTCAGCACGCTTTCCCGGCCGCGCGACTCGTCGGGCGTGGTGCTTCCTTCCCGCTCGATGAGGTCGTGAAGGACGAAGGTTTCCGAATCGAGGTCGGCTTGAATCGCCGCCTTGTCGCGCAGGAGAGTCACGAGTTTTCCCGCCCATGCGGCGTGGAGTTCCGCGGTCGTGTCATCCACCTGGGAAAAGAGATGCAGGTCGAGCTTCACGCGGGCGGTGTGCGGCATCGCCGGGACCGGTTTGGATTCCGAGGTGTCGAGGACCACGCACGGGCGGGTGCGGATTTCATCACGGCGGGCGACGTGGACCGGGATCGTTCCGGGGAAATCGTCGGAACGGTGGCTGTCGATCCAATCGGCGAGGAGTGACGACAAGCGGTCTTCGATCAGGTTGGGCATCTGACCGGGCAACGCCGTCAACCGGCGTTGATTCTAGCGGCGAGTTCGATGAAGAACTCCAGCGACCACAGTTCATGATTCGACGAGGTGGTTCTTTTCGGCAAAGCGCACGAGCCAGCGGACCGATGGCCGGCCATAGCCATCCGCGCATTCGCAGAGCTGCGAACGATCCAGCCCGGAGGGCAGCTCGATGCGCATTCCCTTCAACCAGCGGGCCACGTCGGCCATTGAGCGAAATCCCGCCTCACGCGCAATCCGGTCGACGAGGGCCTTGGTCGGGCTGGCGATGAGGAACGGCAGGTCGGAGTCCGTGCATCGGAGGATGCCGACCGGATAGACGGCCTTTGGAACCGGCTGGTATCGGAAGCGGCCGAAGTCGTTTTCGAACGATGCGGCGCGCTTGATGGTGGCCGAGACAAATTCGGTGACTCGTTCCGGAATCATTCCGTGCCACGAGAGTGCGGTTTCGAAGCTGATGTAGGACGGGCCATAGATCGAGCCAGCCAGGCAGAGGGGGTCGAGATTCCGGCGGCTGGCATACAGCCCGCGACGGAGTGAAATCAATTCGCCGCTCTTAAGCAGACGGGCGATTTTCCCCCGCTGATCCGCGACTCCCCTCAGCACATGGCGCATGTAGCCGATGTCCAAAATGGGCTCCTTGGGGATTATAGTCTGCATGATTTTGACTGGAACGTTGCAAAAAGAGCAACTTTCGAGAGAAAATCCAGCATTATCCGCTGCGCCGTCGCAGCGTCCGGTTCGCGCCGTCGTTGATCCTGCGCAGCGAGGTCGCGAGTGCCTTGCGAAGTCTGCCCGCCGCCACCTGGAGCGCGAGCTGGATGCCCTTGCGGGTGCTGACGTCCTCAATGTAGTCGAGCTTGTTGACCAGCGTGACGGCCGGGCTGTCGCCGGTTTTGATCGTGGCCGATCCGGGCGACTGCTTGTGGCGAGTGACCCACTGCACGGCACCGCGGACGCGCCCGCCGATCGACTTGCCGGCGTTGATCCACGAGCCCTTCGCGAAGCCGACCCGCTTCTGGATGCGCGCGATGTGGGTCTCGCGCGCCTTCGGGCTGGTCACGATCTGCTTCGGCTTGGATCCCCCGAGTTGCCCCCAGCGGTGGAGTTTCGGATCCAGGCGGCCGACGGTGAGGTCTTTCCAGCCGGAACGGGACTGCCGCAGGTTGTTCTCCGCCCGAGCGAAGCGCCGGTTCTGGATGTTTGCCCAGAACCGGTCGGCTGCCGTGGGGTCGGACTTGCGGATTTCTTCGAAGGCATCGGATGGCAGCGCGAACACGCCGCCGATGTCTTTCGCCACCGCCTTCTCACCCGTTTTGCGGGCCTTTTCCGAAAACCCGAACGGCCGGGTGTTGCGGGCCAGTTCCACGGATAGCCCGCGCGCTTCCTGCTTCACCAGGGAAAGTAGCGTCCGGCTCACCTTGTCCGGATAGCGCCGCAGCAGGCGGGCCACGTTGAAAGCGCCCTTCAGTTTCGCGGTGAAGCGGATCGCGCCGTCACTCATCGGTCGAGGAAAGGCTGAGGGTGAGAAGTGGCGAGCGCGGATGGTTCGAGACCCGGCTGATCCGGTATTCGGTGCCGTCCACCTCGATGCGCTCGCCGAACTTCGGCAGGGCCGCCGGGAACGCCAGCTTCGGAACGCGCAGGCTGAAGTCGGGCGACGCGATGAAGCCGCCCATGTCGATCTGCTGTTCGTCGCGCACGCGGCTGACGAGCACGAGCAGGTCGAGGTTCTTCCACCGTGCCGTCACGCCATGCTCGGTGAGGAGGTGGAGGAGGTCCGCGAGGATTTCCGATTCGAGGGACACGCAGTGGGACTGCGTGTCAAAGAATCGCACCCATCGCTCAGTCCTGCGGAGCGAGGATGGCGAGGTAGCCTTGATAGGCATAGAGCCGGCCATACCTACCTCCGGTCAGCTCGCGGACCACGCCGATGTCCGCGAGCCTGGACAGTGACGAGGCGACAGTGGTCGGAGACATCGCGGTGGCCGAAGTCAGGGCGGCAATGGTGGTCATGGGTTTGACCCGCAGGTGTTCATGAATCCGCAGGCAGGAACGCGCCGTGCGGCCCATCTGCCGGATGCGGGCGCCGTCTTGCTCGAACAAGGCCAGGGCTTGACGGATGTCGCTTGCCGTTCTCTCCGCGATGTCGCGCACCCCTTGGAGGAAGTAATCGATCCACGCCTCCCAGTTGCCGTGCAGGCGCACCTCCTGGAGGAGTTCGTAGTATCGGGAACGGTGCTCCTTGAAGAACAGCGAGAGGTGCAGCAAGGGGTAGTGTAGAACCTGCTCCTGGCGCAGAATCATCGGGATCAGCAAGCGACCGACGCGCCCGTTCCCGTCGAGGAAGGGGTGGATGGTCTCGAACTGGACGTGCGCCAGGGCTGCCTTGATCAGGGGCGCGGTCCTCACCGGGTCGTCGTGGAGGAATTTCTCCAGCGACCCCAGGCAATCCATCACGTCCTCGGCCGGCGGCGGCACGAATCGCGCGTTGCCAGGGCGGCTGCCGCCGATCCAGTTCTGGCTGCGACGGAATTGACCCGGCGACTGGTCTTTTCCCCGACCGCTGGCCAGCAGCTTTTCATGGGCTTCGCAAAGGAGTCGCAGCGAGAGCGGGAAGCCTTCCTCCATGCGAGCTTCGGCATATTCGTAGGCCGCCACGCAGTCGGACACCTCGCGAACATCCTCCAAGGGGACACCCGGAGCCTCCGTGATTTCGTAGGCAAGAAGGTCGGACAAGGAGGATTGGGTGCCCTCGATCTGGGACGAAGCGACCGCCTCCTTGCGGACGTAGGCGTAGAGGAATTGTTCGGGTGCCGGCAGCAGGCTGACGATGCCGTCCAGTCGCCCCAGGGCCACCTGTGCCTCGCCGTGCATCTTTTCCAGAGCCGCATCCAGAATGATGGGGGGCTGCGGGGGCAATGGATGAGGAACGAAGGCGGTGAACGGTTCATCCCGGGTGGATACCTTCACGTAGCGGCCTGTGACGCGTTTTTTCACAGGCACAGAAGTGCGCCGAACCTCGATTTTGGAAAGCTGGAATTCCATATTTGCCCCAAAAGTGGAATTTATAACCTCCAAATTCCAAGTTCCGATCTTTCGGGGGCTGCTTGAAATGACCCCGGGAGTTGGGGGCCGCCCCAAACTAAAGCACCCCCTCCCGGTTTCCCGGGAGAGGGTGTTCACCAACCCCATCCGACACGCTGGAAAGGTCAGGAATACTCGCCCGCCACCAGGTTAATGCGGCAAGCGGAAGTGCCGTCCAACTCGATGAGGGCGGGCCCCTCGTTCACGGCGAAGACCGTGGGGGCGTTGACCTCCTTGGTGGTGGCGCCGACCGGCACCTGGCCGCGGGAAGCCATGAGCGAAACCGTGTCGCCAGCTGCCAGCGCGAGGCCGAGGTTGGCGTTCAGGGTGATCGTCCCAGCTCCGGCATCGACCGACGCGACCACGCCGCGCACGCCGGTCCCGGTCGCGTTGGAGAACAGGACCACCACGTCGCTCGCGGCGGCACCCAGGTAGGGCGGCGCGTTGATCACGGTCTGGTTGGCAGCGCTGGTGGCCGTCACGGTGGTGGCACGCGATTGCGAGCGGAAGGTCAGCAGCGACGCGGCCTTGTCGGAGGTCGCGCTGGCATACTGGATCCGGACGCGGTCGCGCCCGCTGGCGGGGACGACCACATGGCTGAGGGTGGTGCCGGCGTTGCCGGTGAAGCTGAAGGGAGTCATGGCGGTGTGCTGTCAGGCGTGGATGGCTCAGGGTTTGACGATGCGCTTGAGGGCGTCGTTCTTGGCCGGGGCGAAGCCGTAGAGGCATTCGAGGGTGACGAAGATCTTGTTGGCGCGGGTGTCGGTGAAGCGCAGGTAGCCGAAGGTCATGCCCGTGGCGGGATCGGTGACGGCACCGGCTTGCTGGTAGTCGGCCACCGGCTGGAGATAGCGCATGGCCACCGCGACAGCGCTGGAGTGGGCGGCGAAACCGACGAGCTTTTCCGCATGATCCGACGGGATGAGGGTCGTCTCGTGCAGGTTGAATCCCGCGAGCCGCTTGACCATGCCCTCGGTGATGGCCGGGGCGTTGAGGTTCAGGTTGAAGCTCTTGGCCACCACGTCGTCGGCGAGCATGTTGGTGTAGTAGCCGGCGTCGAGCACCAGGGAACGCGGGTTGGGCGGCATCTTGGCATTGCCGCAGGTTTCGCGCAGGTTGAGCACCTTCTTGTAGTCGAAGGAGGTGGCGGCGAGCGCTGCGATCCCGGGAGTGCCGAAGTTCGCGGCGGTGATGCAGCTGAAGATATCCACCAGCACGTCCTGGGCGAGTTGCTGGGCGGCGGCCTCCACAAGGGTTTCGAGCACCGTGAGCGAGGTCTCGGCGGATTCCCTGGCGGTGACGTGGACGGTCTTGTATTTGTGACGGTTGAGCGTGACCGGAACCACGGTCACCGTGGAGTCGGCATTGGCCGAGTAGTCGCCGGCGAAGTCGCTCGATTCACTGGGCGCGCCGACGAGCGGAACGCGCACGGTATCGAGCTTGTCGGCCGGCATCGGGCTGAAGTCGGTGGAGAACGCCGTGACCGGCAGCAGGTTCGACATGAAGGGCATGAGCGCCCGCTGGGCGACCTTGA
>CAMCYK010000252.1 GCA_945883695.1 Akkermansia muciniphila
TTGATGAAATCGAGGGCGTAGTTGTTGTGCTCCTCGATGCCGGTGGCGACGGTCAGGATGTTCGGATCGAAAATGATGTCCTCCGGCGGGAAGCCGACCTGGTCGACCAGCACCCGGTAGGCGCGTTCGCAGATCCGGATCTTCTCGTCGTAGGTCGCGGCCTGGCCGTTCTCGTCGAAGGCCATGACCACCGCGGCGGCGCCGTAGCGGCGGATGTGCCGGGCCTGCTCGATGAAGCGTTCCTCACCTTCCTTGAGCGAGATCGAGTTCACGATGCCCTTGCCCTGGAGGTATTTCAGGCCTTCGGCGATGATCTCCCACTTCGAGGAGTCGACCATGATCGGAACCTTGGCGATGGACGGCTCGCTTTGCACGAGCTGGAGGAAGCGGGCCATCATCGCCTTGCCGTCGATCAGGCCGTCGTCGAAGCAGATGTCGATCACGTTGGCACCGCTTTCGACCTGCTGGCGGGCGATCTCGAGGGCCTCGTCGAGGTTGCCCTCGCGGACCAGCTTGGCGAACTTCGGCGAGCCGGCGACGTTGGTCCGCTCGCCGATCATCAGGAAATTCTTGTCCGGCGTGTGGTTGTAGGCTTCGGAGCCGGAGAGGCGGAGGACGCGGGGTAGGGTGGACATGGGAAAGGAAGAAAAGTGAACCGCCAAGACGCCAAGTGCGCCAAGTTTTTAAAGGTCGGGGTGGTTCATCGCGACGCGGCGGATGCCTTGCTTGATGACGGGAACGTTGAAATTGATGAGGAGGCCGAGGGTTTTGCCGGACAGCTTGAGGTAGGTCATGAGCTGGGCGTGATGGATGGGAAGAACCTGTTCGACGGACTTGAGTTCAACGATGACCTCGCCGTTGACCAGGACGTCGAGGCGGTAGCCGACTTCTATTTCAAGTCCGTCATAAATCACCGGCTGCGGCTTTTGCCGCTCCACCTGATAGCCACGCTTCGTGAGTTCGTAAGCCAAGCAAGCCTCGTAAGCGCTTTCCAGCAAACCGGGCCCGAGCTTTGTGTGAATCTTGTAAGCCGCACCCACCACATCCTTCGCAATCAGATCAATCGTGTTCATACGAAGCAACTCCCTACCCAATCCTCTTGAACTTGGCGATCTTGGCGTCTTGGCGGTTCACTTTTCCACCGTCGGCACCTCGCGCGGCCTGACCCCTTTCACCGCCTCGGCGATGGCGGCGATGTGTTCGGGGGTGTTGCCGCAGCAGCCGCCGGCGAGGTTGAGCAGGCCGTCCAACGCGAATTCCTTCATGTAGGCGTTCATGTGCCGCGGTTCGAGATCGAAGCCGGTCGGTGCGAGCGGGTTCGGCAAGCCGGCGTTCGGGTAGCAGGAAATGTGGGACGCGGCGACCTTGGCCAGCTCCTCGAGGTGCGGCTTCATCAGGTCCGGGCCGAGCGAGCAGTTGAGGCCGACCGCGAGCGGATTGACGTGGGCGACGGCGTTCCACAGCGCTTCCACTTTCTGGGCGGAGATCATGGTCTCGCCGCCGAGGCCGACGGCGGCGCTGACGATGATCGGCAGACGGACCTTGTCGGCGTCGAAGACTTCCTGGATCGCGACCAGCGCGGCCTTGGCGTTGAGGGCGTCGAAGATGGTCTCGACCATCAGGACGTCGCAGCCGCCCTCGATCAGTGCGCGGACCTGGCGGGTGTAATCTTCCTTCACCTGGTCGAAGGTCACCATGCGGAAGCCGGCGTCGTTAGCGTCGGGCGAATTGCTGAGCGAGACGGTGAGCGGCCCGATCGCGCCGGCGACGTAGCGCTTGATGCCGGTGTCGCTGCCGACGTTGTCCGCCCATTTCCGGCAAAGTCGGGACGACTCGACGTTGAGGTCCCAGGCGAGTTCGCGGAGGTGGGCGTTGTCGATGATCGATTGGAAAAACTCGGGGTTCTTGATGCCGCCGTGTTCGCGGGGATCGTCGACGAAAAACTCGCTCTGGGCGATCGAGGTCGCGGAGAAGGTGTTGGTCTCGCAGATGTCGGAGCCCGCTTCGTAGAAGCGCTTGTGGATGTCGCCGATGACGTCCGGGCGGGTGAGCGAGAGGATGTCGCCGTTGTTGAGCAGGTCCTTTTTCGAGTCAGCAAAGCGGCTGCCGCGGGCGTCCTGCTCCGCCAGCCCGTAGCTGCGGATCGTCGTGCCCATCGCGCCGTCGAGCACGAGAATGCGACGGCGGAGGGCTTGCTGGAGTTCTGCGGTGGGGTCGGGACGCGCCATGCCGGGAGGCTAGGTGGCCGACCGGCTTTCGCAAGCATCAAATCGTCGTATCAGGATATGATGATGGGAACTCAGAGCTTGAACTGCGGGATCTTCAGTCGCTCGCCGTCCTTCATCGCCGAGTGGTGGGCGACGATGCCGGAAACGGTGAGGTTGAGGGCCATGGCGATATCGACCAAGGGCTGGCGCTCCTGCAGGATGGCGGTGATGAATTCGTGGGTCAGGTGCCCGTGTGATCCGCCGTGGCCGCCGGCGGCGACACCGGGCGGAAGGGGAGGGCGCTTGAGGTCGGGCAGGCTTTTTTCAAGACCTTCGTATTTCCCATAGAACGATCCCCGCTGGCCGCGGACCCGGCCCATCTCGCCGCCGGCGCCGGGGGTGTCCCAGCTCACCGCCATCCGGGCGCTGCCGCCTTCGCTGGTGCGGAACAGGGCGATCTCGGTGCCGAAAGGGTTGCGGTAGCGGTTGTTCTCCGGTTTCAGGTGGTGGACGACGCTGGGCATGCCGAGGCAGGAAACCTCGGTGAAGCTGCCACCGGTCACGCAGTGGTAATAGGCGTTCGAGTGGGTCGGGTAAAACTGCGGCGGCAGGCCGACCCGCCAGTCCTGGTAGGAGCCCAGCGGCTGCTCCATGTAGTGGTAATACTCACCCTCCGCGTAGACCAGCTTGCCGAGTCCGCCGGTCTGATAGATCCGGCGCATGGCATGGAGGTCCTCGTGGAAGGCCGAGGTCTCGAACAGCATGTAGGTCCGGTCGCTTTTCCGCACCGCCTCCCACAACTGCTCCGCTTCCTCGAGCGAGGCGTAGACCGCGGGCACGGCGCAGGCCACGTGCTTGCCGTGCTTGAGGACCTCGATGCAATGCCGGGCATGGCTCGGCGCGTCGGTCGCGACGAACACCGCTTCGATGCGGTCGTCCTTCACCAGTTCCTCGAGCGAAGGGTAGGTCTTCCCGCAGCGGGCCGCCCGGGCGAGCTCGGCGCAGCGGTCGGGGAACAGGTCGCTGACCGCGACCACCTCGACATTCGGGTGGTCTTGGAAGCCAAAGGCCGCGGCGAACTTGCACAGGCCGTGGCCGACGAGCCCGACCCGGAGCTTGCGGTCGGAGAGCGGGACCCAGTCTTTGGACGCGTTGGGGTCTTCAGGGGTCTTTTCGAAGCCCGGGATGACCTCGTCCCCGGCGGATCTCGTGAACGGGAGTCCGAGTCCGGCGGCTCCGAGCCACGCGCCCGAGCGCTGGAGGAAGCCGCGGCGGGAGGGGGTGCTGGCGGAGCGGAAGTCGGAGGAGTCTTGGCGGGTTTTCATGGCAAGATGGAACCGGGATTTACGCGGGCTGCCGGAATCCTTCTCGAAATATTGTATCAATTTCCGGAGTTCCTCTGCCGTAGCCTCGAGGAACCGCCCCGCCATGTACCTTCGCACCACCCTCGCCGGACTCTGTCTCTCATCGGTCGTCATGGCCCAGAAGCCCGCCGACGCCAAAGCGCGGCCTTCGGGGAAGCCACGGCCGGCGGCCGATCCGGCACTCGCGGATTATGGCATCTACGCGAGGACCGCGCCGAATCCCCGGAAGGTCGCCGCCACCGCAACGCGCTTGCCGCTTGGCCCGGCCAAAGGGACCCGCATCGCCTTGGTCGGCAACACCCTCCTCGACCGGGCCCAGTGGTTCGGCAATCTGGAGTCGATGATGCAGCTCGCCTATCCGCGGGAGGAGCTGGTGGTCCGGCATCTGGCGTGGTCCGCCGACGAGCCGGACTTGCAGCCGCGGCCGGACAATTTCGCCACCGTGCCGCAGCACCTGACCCGGGAAAAAATCGACGTCGTGGTGGCGGCGTTCGGTTTCAACGAGTCGTTCGGCGGCGAGGAAAAGCTCGGCGAGTTCAAGACGCGCCTGGCGAAGTGGGTCGCGGAGATGAAGACCAGCGCCTTCAACGGCGTGACGGCCCCGCGGATCGTGTTGCTGTCGCCGATCGCCAACGAGAACGTGCCGGGGGTGGCGGCGGCGGACCGCAACAACGGCCGGCTGGCGGCCTACACCGCGGCGATGAAGGAGGTGGCCGAGACGGAAAATGTCGGCTTCTTGGACCTCTTCGAAAGCACTCTGCCGGCCTTCGCCGCGACGGACAGCACCTTCACGATCAACGGCGTCCATCTCAACGCGGAAGGCGACGCGCTGGCCGTCGGGCAGATGTTCCGCGGGATCTTCGGGGCCACCCCGCCGACGGTGAACGACGAGTTGCGGGCGGCGGTGGTCGACAAGAACCGCCAGTATTTCCGCCGCTACCGGCCGCTGAACACGTTCTACTACACGGGCGGACGGAACAAGGATTACGGCTACCTCGATTTCCTGCCGGCGATGCGGAATTTCGAGATCATGACCGCGAATCGCGACCAGCGGATCTGGGAGATCGCGCGGGGCGGCCGCTTCGCCGGGAAGAAGGTCGACGATTCCAACGTGCCGCCGTTGGAGGAGGTCGTCGAGGCGCGCGGCGCGAACGAGTGGCTGACGCCGGCCGACGAGCTCAAGTCGTTCCGCGTCGACCCGCGCTTCGAGGTGTCGCTGTTCGCGTCGGAAGAGCAATTCCCCGACCTGGCGAAGCCGGTGCAGATGCGCTGGGACGCCCGCGGCCGGCTGTGGGTGTCGTGCTCGACGACCTATCCGCACGTGTATCCGGGCGAGGAGCCGCGCGACAAGATCGTCATCCTCGAGGACACCGACCGCGACGGCAAGGCCGACAAATGTTCGGTCTGGGCGGACGATGTCCAGATCCCGCTGTCGTTCGAGCTGATCAAGGACGGCGTGTATGTCTCCGAGGAGCCCCACCTGACGCGGCTCACCGACAGCGACGGCGACGGCAAGGCGGACACCCGCGAGCACGTGCTGACCGGCTTCGGCTGCGAGGACAGCCACCACGCGCTCCACGACTTCGTGTGGACGCCCGACGGCGACCTGATGTTCCGCGAGTCGATTTTCCACAACTCGCAGGTCGAGACGCCCTACGGCCCGGTGCGCGCGAAGAACAGCGCGTGGTTCCGCTTCACGCCGGCGACGCAGCGGCTGGTGAGCTTCGGCAACTATCCGAACACCAATCCGTGGGGGGTGACCTTTGACGACTGGGGCAATCATGTCGCGAGCCATCCGATCTTCGCCAACGCCTTCCAGTCGACCAATCCGCCGTATCCGCAGCAGCATCCGGGCGCCGGGAAACTGCCCGCGTATTCCGGCGTCTGCGGGCAGGAGTTCGTCGACTTCCCGATGTGGCCGGCGGAGCTCCAGGGCGGCTTCATCAAGGTCCGCTACAAGCCGACGAACAAGGTCGAGATCCACCGCTGGATCGAGCACGACGACCACTTCGCGGAGAAGTTCGAGGGCGACCTGATCTTTTCGGAGAATCTCAGCTTCATCCCGACCGACATCCGCTTCGGCCCGCGCGGCGACCTTTACATCTGCGACTGGTACAATCCGGTGAAGGGGCACGCGCAGTATTCGCTGCGCGACCCGCGCCGCGACCGGAAATCGGGCCGGATCTGGCGGGTGGTGCCGAAGGGCGCGACGCTGCAGGAGCCGCCGCCGATCGCCGGCGCGCCGGTGGCCGCGCTGCTCGGGAACCTGAAGCGCGCCGAATACCGCTACCGTTACTGGACCCGTCGCGAGCTGCGCGAGCGCGACCCCGGCGAGGTCGCCGCGGCGCTCGATCGCTGGGTCGCCGCGCTCGACCCGAAGGACCCGCGCTTCCGCCACCACCAGATCGAGGCGGTGTGGGCGTATCGCACGGTCGGCGCGACGCGGCCGGCGCTGCTCGCCGAGTTGCTGGGCTGCGAGGAGCACCACGCCCGCGCCGCCGCCACCCATCAGCTCCGCCATTGGCACGCGGGCCTGCCGGAGGGCGGGATGCCGCTGCTTGCCGCGAGCGCGCGGGACGCGAACGGGCTGGTCCGGATGGAGGCGGTGGTCGCCGCGAGTTACATCGGGACCCGGGCGGCGCTCGATGCCGTCGCCGACGTCATGGCCCGACCGATGGGCGAGCACCTGCGCTACGCCGCGGTGTGCGCGTTCGGTTCGGAGGCGCTGCGGCGGCACTGGGAGGAGGATCCGGTGCTCGCCGCGCGGATCGGAGCATTTTTGAAAGGCACGCCGCAAGGGGACAAGCTGCGCGTCCAGCGCCGGCCGCGGACGCCGGCGGAGGTCGCGTTCGAAAAGCAGCCGGGGATGACGACGGTGGAGATTTCCACGATTCCCGAGCGCATGATGTTCACGCCGACCGAGTTCACCGTGAAGCCCGGCCAGCCGGTCAAGCTGGTGGTGCTCAATCCCGACGCCATGCAGCACAACCTGGTGATCGTCCGGCCGGGCGCGCTGGAGGAGATCGGGATGGCGGGCAACGAGATGGCGAAGGATCCGGCGGGCATCGCGAAACATTTCGTGCCGGACTCGGACAAGGTGCTGCACGCCACCAAGCTGATCGATCCGAACGCCGGGGTCGTCCTGCGCTTCCACGCGCCGGCGAAAGCCGGGGCCTATCCCTTCGTCTGCACCTTTCCCGGCCACTGGGTGGTGATGAACGGGACGATGATCGTGAAGTGAGGGGGAAATCATCCGATGTCCGCCTGTCAAGCCCGTCCGGCCACCGGTCCCGGAAGAGAACCCTCATCGCCGTTCTAACAGATTAAGAGCGCATCGAACCAGGGGGGCTGGCAGGCTTTCCAGAAGGAGGCCGGGATGCGTCGGCCCAAGCAACCGTCAATTTGGACGGACGAAGCCTTTCGAAATGTGAATCGGAGAGCCCTGACCCCATACGCGTGGTGGTGTTCATGCAACATCCAGGGAGCGACGAGAGCGTGTGGAAGGACGCGGCGGCGCTCGAGCGGATGACGGCGATGCGGCAGGCGGCGTCGGCGAAGAACTACCTCGACCGGACCAAGGACGTGCCGGCGGTGCTCGACGCGCTGGCGAAGTGGAATGGCGAGAAGGGTCATCCGCTGCACGGCCGGATGGATCTGGAGAAGGTCGGGATGTCGGGGCATTCGTTCGGGGCGCAGACGACGCAGGTGATGGCCGGCCAGAGCGCGGGGAAGGTTTCGCTGCGCGATCCGCGGGTCGACGCGGCAGTGATGATGAGCCCGAGCCCGCCGCAGCGCGGCGACGCGGCGGCGGCGTTCGCGACGGTCAAGATTCCTTGCCTGTTGATGACGGGCACGCTGGACGACAGCCCGATCGGCAACACGACGCCGGCCGACCGGCTCCAGGTGTTTCCGCATTTGAAGGAAGCGCCGGCATGGCAGGTGGTGTTCGACAAGGCCACGCACATGGATTTCGGCCAGCGCGATCTACGCGGCGGGAAGATCAAGGATGCTCGCTTTCATCGAGCCATTCTCGCGCTGACCACGGCGTTCTGGGATGCCGAACTCAAAGGCCACCCGGAGGCCCGGAAGTGGCTCAACGACGGAGCGGCAAAGAAGGTGCTGCTGCCGGAAGACCGCTGGGAGAAGAACGGGAAGGCGGCGGAGTAGGCTCCGCGTGCCGAACGGTCGTCCAGGGGCACCCTCGCCACGGACTCCTGCGGAGAGAATGAAAGGACGAAACGAAGCGGCCCGGAGCTCCTGCCCCGGGCCGTTTGGGAATCCTGCGGCGGGTTGCCCCGCGGCCGCTCACAGGAGTTCGTTGAGGATGTTTTCCATCAGTTCCTGGCGGCCGGACGCGATGACCGGCTCC
>CAMCYK010000253.1 GCA_945883695.1 Akkermansia muciniphila
CTGGATCTCCGCGAAAATCGCCGCCGACTTGTTACCTTGATCCTCCAGTTCGTCCCGCTGTTTCTCAAGCTGCTCGGCGATCAGCTTGCGGCGGCCGGTGGCCTCCTCACCCTTCTGAAGAGTAGCTTTTGCGGCCTCGAGCATTCCAGGGAACGAATGTGGCCCGGCGGCTCCCGAGAACGCTTTGAGCGCGTCCACGGCCTGCTGGATCTGCTCGGCTTTGGAAGTTACGGAGCCCTCCGCATCACGCAGCTTGGCGAGGTTCTCCCGGAACTGGATCCAGCTCTCACGCCATTCCTCCATCTCCGCCGGTGAGCGTGGAGAAATGCCCGCTGGAGCCCATTCTTGAACCCATGCGGTCTGGCATTCTTCCTTCTCCGTTTGGAGCCGAGCGGCCTGCACTTCGGTCTCCTTGATGAGGTCCTGGCTGCTCTGGATCTGCAGCCGCTTCTCCTGGGCTTGTGCCACTGTATCCGCATCGTTGCGCAGTTGATCGGAGATCTTGTCCGCTGCCTGGATCGATCGTGGGAAGGCTTCTTCGAGGGGCAGATCAGGATCCAGTTGCTCGTCCGCCCCGCCACCTTTCCAATCCTTGAGCACGAGCTGCCAGCCTTGGTCCCGATGGTCCCGCGCCACCCGGAGTGAGTCCTCCGTCGGCAGTTCACCGCGACGCTCCATGCGGGTCAGGTCTCCCCCAAGTTTGTTGAGCGCGGACTCTTCATCGCTGATCTTTTTGGTGGCAGCCTTGATATCCCGTTCGAGCTCGCTGAAGCGCTCACGATACTTCCGCAGTGTTGCTTGCGCCGGCACCGGCAGCCGGGATGCGGCTTCGAGATCCTGTGGCGCGCCATACACCCAGGAGTGCTCCTCCTCTGCCTTGCGGGTCAGGCTGTCCACGGTGGCGCGCGTCGCATCCAAGGTCTTGTTGGCTTCCATCGCTTCCGCGGCGGTGGCCAGCGCCGCCCTGAGCGGTTCCAGATCGGCCTCAGGCTCCGACTGCAACTTCGTCTCGTGCTTCTTGATGGCAGCCGTCAGTTCCTCCGCCTTCTTCAAACTCGCCGCATGACGGTCTTCCGCATCGATCAGGCCTTGCGCAGCAGCTTCCAACCCGAGGCGGGCGGCACTGCCTAGACGCAGACCTTCCATGACTTCGAAGTCCCCGTGGATTTCCAAGCTCTGCATCCCACTTCGCAAGGCCGGTTCGATGCCGGCCAGTCGACTTTGTAGATTGGCTAAAGATTCTTTCCGCGCGCGGTAGGCACCCAAGTCCTGATGAAGGCCATCCAGTTCGTCCTCCATGGCCAGCACTTCCGGGGCAGTGGCGCACCCGTCCAACTTCACCTGATCCCGGGCGATCTGTGCCGACAGCTCCGAGACCTTGCGCGAAGCGTCACCGACAGCGGCGCGGGCCGTCTTGGCTCGCTCCACGAAGTCGCTGGCAACCGCCGGCAGCACAGGAAGGTCGCGAAGGAGTCGCTCCTCCTCGTTGAACCGGCTCACGCATGGCAGCGCGTCCTCACAACGGCTCACCCACAAGAGGTCCACCTCATGCTCAACGATCTGCGCTTCCAAAAGGGCTTTTCGCGTGTTCTCGGCATCAAGTTTCCGGTTCAGCTCGTCCCAGACCTCCGCAGCGACGACCGCTTCCCGGCTCTGCTTCAGCAGCTCGCTGTAGCGCTTTGCCGCTGGCCGGATGGTCACATTGGAGGTCCCCCGTCCCTTGAAGAGTTTCTCGGATTCCGCCACCAGGGCATCCAGCACACGCTGGACGGGAGTGCCCCCGAGGCTGGCGGAAAAGAGCGCTTTACCGAGGTCCCCGTCACCCCCCAGAATCTGCCGGGCACCCTCGCGGAGCTGGCTGCTCCCCAACCCGAACATGGTGGAAAAGAAGCCTTGTTCGATGGTCCCCAGGAACGGTCGCAGCGCGTGGTCCGGCAACGCGTTGCCGCTCCCGTCCAACAGCGTGTTCTTGTTTCCCTTCCGCCGTTGGAAGCTCAGTTGGTCGCCCGCCCGGTTCGTGATTTCGCCCCCCAGACGCATGTCCTTGTAATCGTGCACGAAATCGTCCGGCGACTGCCCGTGGATCCCGAACAGCATGTCGCGAATCGCCCGCAGCAGGGAACTCTTCCCGGCTTCGTTCTTCCCGTAAAATACATGCAGGTCGTTTTCACGGGCGGGAAACGCGAGTTCCAGGTTGGTGAAAGGACCGTAGGCCGGGATCTGCAATCGCTGGAATCTCATGGGGTGGTGTCTCCTTTCGTGCGGAGGGCTTCCAGGATGATGGCGCGCACGTCTTCCATGAACACGGGACGTTGATCCGGGCTCCACTCCGTCTCGACCTCCGCGCGCAGCTCGGGCGGCAGCACATCGAGCATCTCGTTGATATCAGCGGGCAGGGCATCCTGCCGGTGGGTGGCCTGCTCCAGGGTTTCCAGCACGGTTTTCGTCAGGGCATCCCGCTCCGCGAGTTCGCCCAGGTCATACACCGGGGAGGTGGCCACTTTGATCTGCTCGATCCAGACGGCGTCCTCACCGAAGTCCTGGGCGATGGCCGCCACCTCAGCCCGGATCCTACCGATCTCGCGAAGGAGGACTCCATGTAGCGGACTGGCCCCGGTCAGCAGGATGCGGGCGGCAAGCAATCTTCCCTCGGCGCTCTCGATGGCCCGGGACAGGGCGTCGCGGATGCGCCGCACGACTTCCGACTCCTGCTCCAATCCTGCGAGGTCCGCTTCGACCACCTCCCATCGCACCACGTCAAGGGTGCGCCACTCCGCCGATTCGACGTCGAGATGCTCGTTCACGGTCACCAGGTAGCAGCCGCGGGGGCCGGTCTCCCGGGCGTGACGTCCCTGGCAGTTGCCGGCAAAGACGATCCACGGTTCCTCGCTGATCACCTCGGGTTGATGGATGTGTCCCAAGGCCCAATAGCCGTATCCCTTCGCCTGAAGGTCCTGCACCGAGCACGGGGCATACGTATCGTGGCCCGGCCGCCCGTTCAGGCTGGTGTGCAGAAGTCCGATATTGAACTTCCCGGGAAGCGCCGCCGGATAGTCCTGCGCCAGGTTCTCCGGCACCGCGCGGTGCGGGAAGCCACGCCCATGCACCACCGCGGGAACCCCCGGCATTTCCTTCGATTCCGCCGTCCGGGTGGAGAACACTTGCAGGTTGTCCGTCATGGGCAGCTTCTTGCTGATCACCGAGGCGGCATCATGATTCCCCGTGATCAGAAAAACCGGGATTCCATGCTGGTTCAGGCGGACCATCTGGCCTCGGAAAAACAATCCCGTATTGTAGTCCTTCCAATCGCCATCATAGAGATCGCCTGCGATCAGGAGGAAATCGACCTTCTCCTCAATGGCCAAGGTCACCAGATTCTCGAACGCCCGGCGGGTGGCACCGCGGAGCAGTTGCGCGGGCGCACCCTCATGCGCTTCCAGTCCCCGGAGCGGGCTGTCGAGGTGGGGGTCTGCGGCGTGGATGAAGCGGAACATGGGTGTTAGGGAGTGATCGGAGGGGCGGGGTCTTGCAGGAGTTTCTGTTGTCGGAATCCTTCCAGCTCGCGTTCCAGCTCCTCGCGCAGCTCGGCCTCGCTGGGGAGGATGAGTTTGTATTTGGTGGCGAAGAGCTTTTCGTTGCCATGGAGCACGGAATAGCGCACCACGGTTTCATCCTTGTTGGCGCATAGGATGATGCCGACGGTCGGGTTGTCGTCCGGTCCCCGACGCTGGTCGTCGTAGAGGCGCACATACATGTCCATCTGCCCGATGTCCTGATGCGTCAGCTCGTCTGTTTTCAGATCGAACAAAACGAAGCACTTGAGCAGGTAGTTGTAAAAAACGAGGTCGATGTAGAAATCCTTGCTCTCCGTGCTGTTGCGCTGTTGGCGGGCGACGAATGCGAAGCCCTTGCCGAGTTCCAGGAGGAAGGATTGGAGTTTGTCGAGGATCGCGTCTTCGAGCTTTGATTCCAGCAGGCGGCCTGTTCCGGGCAGGCCGAGAAATTCCAGCATCACCGGATCGCGGACGAAATCGCGGGGTGTCGGGTCCACTTCGGCGAGTTTGACCTCGGCTTCAGTCAGGACGGCCTTGCGATCTTTGCTGGCAAGCAGGCGCTCGTAATAAAGGGTGCTGATCTGGCGTCCGAGTTGGCGGGTGCTCCAATTTTGCTCCGCTGCTTCCTTGGCATACCACTCGCGGGCGTGCGGGTCATCAAGGCGCAGAAGCATCCGGTAGTGGGTCCAGCTCAATTTTAGACGCAGTGCGTCTAAATTCTCAAACCGCCGGTAGAACTGAGTCATCTTGTAAAGGTTTGACGCGTCAAACCCTTTTCCAAACTCCTCCGTAAGCCGCGTCGCCACTTGCGCCAGAAGCCCGGTCCCATACTCGGCCCGGGTCTTGCCGCCTTGCTCGAACTCGACGATGTGCCGTCCCACTTCCCAGCAGGTGCGGACTTGGACAAGGTCCACCGCCCGCAGCGCTTGTTGCCGCGCTTGGACGATGAGCATGCGCAGTTCACCCAGCAAGGAGTCGAATCCCGGCTTGGCCTGCGGGGAGGATGAGGGTTTTGAAAGAGCGGTTTTCTTCTTCATCGGGTCGCCTCCTTCTGTTCCTTCGTGAGGTGAACATCATTCACCCGATCTCCGGTGAAGGTGCTCCCTTGCCAGAACCAAGGGTATTCGGCCTTGTCGCGTTGGGGTTCTTTGCCGCGGTCTTTGTCCCATTTGATGTTGGGCTTGCTGCGGAGGAGGCCGGCTCCTTTTTTGCCGCCGGGGAGGTCGGTGGCCATGAAGGGGCGGATATTCATGCGGACGCCGTCGTTGAGGTCGGGGTGCCAGCCGATGGCTTGCCTGGTGAGCGGCTTCCAGCGGATGAAGAGATCGTAGGGCGGCTCGCCTTCGAGGATGAGCTTGAGGCGGGTTTGCAGGTGCTTGGCGGCTTGCAGGCGGGCGTCGCTGCCGGACTCGCCGGCGTCCACTGCCGCTTGCTGGCGGCGGATCCAATCGCCGAGGTAGGCGTAGGTCAGGGTCTCCAGGGTGGCGTGGGTGAGCTGGTGGTAGTTCACCAGCGCGCTGAAGCCGTTCTTGTGGCCGTCCCAGAGATGCCAGATGAATGGGCGATTGTGGAAGAGCGCGCAGTGCTGCTCGAAGAACTCGTCGCGCAGCCAGTCCTCCAGCGTTGCCGATTTGCTGCCCTTCTTCCCTCCCGGGCCGGCGCTGGCGAGGAGCGCGGGCAGGTCGAGCTTGCCCATGCCCTGGGCGAGCAGGGCGCGCAGGCGCTCGGCGGCGGGCGCTTCGCCCTTGGTGGCGGAGAGACAGACGATGCCGTCAACATCCGCCAACGCTTCGAGACCGTCCGGCTCCAGCGCCGGGCAATCGGGAAAACTGGAGCCGGTCTGGCGCGGCCACTGGTAACCGAGCAACCGCGCCACGGCCACGTGCAAGGGCTGGTCCGATCCGGCCGGGTGGCCGTTGAACAGCCATTGCGTCGGGTCGCTGGAAAACGGTGTGGGTAGGCCGTCGGGGAATTTTTCGGCGGCGACTTTCTGCCAGCGGGCGAAGTCGAACTCCACCTTAATCAGACTACCGTTCGTGACGGCTGTCTTCTTATCAATATTTCGGACTGCATTTTGATACTCATTTGTTGAAATGAAGCACCACAAGGCGGACAGAATATTTTCCTCGGCAGGGATAACAGGAGAGCTTCCGTGAGCAAAGATCTCGCCGGTGTAAATTGTGGCTGAAAGGCTTCTAACTTGGGAGAGCAAGATACCTTTACGGCTCAGGGCAGATGGTGGTGGGAAATTGTGAGCTTTACCCTCCCGGTGCATTGCGCCAGCACCCGCCATCCAATGGACAACATTTTCGCGCCCCCCATACAGACGGGTCTTGGTCGGGCTGCTGATGTAAGCTTCCCAACCCGCACCCCACACATCCCAAAACGTGAGCATAAAACGGGGATTATCAGAAGTAACAAGACCCTGCCAACTTTGGCAGATATTCGACATCAACTTCGACGAATCAATTGCTTCAAATGAAAGTCGTGAATCTGGATTCGCACGAAGTTCATCCTGCCCGACTAAAATAGGTTTCCCGGCTAGAAGTTTAGCGATCTTAGCATCAATTGTCGTGAGCGGAAGAGCATCAATCGCGCATACCCGTTGTCTAATACCCGGAACAATTCTTGACGCCGTAATTAAGGCTGCCATAGGACCACGATCACCGAAACTCTGCCAAGCTTCTTCACCCAGTGTGGCGAGCAAATGAATTCGTTGATGTTCAAGAACCAATCGCCTGTAGTCCGCGTAGCTTGAAAGAAACCACCAATTCTGAGGAGTTACCAAAGTTATGCTGCCTCCCGGTTGGCAAAACTCTAAGGACCGCTCAACGAAACATGTAGCGAGATCCGTTTTGGCTTTCGGGTGAGCGCCTTCGCAATAGTCTCTTAATACATCATCTTGCTTACCTCTACCCAAGTAAGGCACATTCGTCGCAACGAGCGTGAACTGCCCCGCGAGAATTTCCGCAGCCTTGGCCAAACCGCGTGCGGTCACGGCCATTTCATGGGCGGATTCGTTGCGGGTTTCCCGGGCGAGGGCCTCTTCCAGCAGCGGCTGGAGGGCATGGAAGGGGGCGATCAGCAGATCGTCTTCGGCGGCGCGCGGGTTGATCAGGGAGCCGAGGACGGGGGCTTTTTGAAAGAGATCGTAAAGCAGCGACATGCCGGAGGCGAGACGGGCATCGAAGAGCATGGGCTGGCCCTGCGGCCCGAGGAGGTCGTGATCGCCCGCCAAGGGGGAGTCGCCATGCAGCAGAGCGGTGAGGGCGAGCCAGTCGTCCTTGGAGGCATTCGGCGCGAGGCCGGAGCAGGCGAGGTTCATCGGCGGCAGCTTGCAGTGGCCGACGCGCCGCCACGCGGCAAGCGCGAGGTTAAAAGCGGCGATCTGGGTGCAGCGCGGGTCAATCTCCAGGCCGAAGAGGTTGTCGCGGATGACGGCGGCCACCGCCTCCGCTTCATCGAGGTCTTCCTCCGCCATGCGCAAGGCGACGAGCCGCTCGAACAAGGCGACGACGAAATGGCCGCTGCCCATGCAGGGGTCCAAACAACGGAGATCTGCGGCGGTTTTGGGCCAGCCGGAAAATGACCCTGCTGCGGGGTGCCAGGGAGTGATCAGTGAGCAGTGATTTGAGGGAGATTTTGAATTTGAGTCAGTCCCTCCATGTCGTTCCTCCATTGTGAGCAGTGGGGTTTCGCTCGGGTCCGATGGCTCTTCCTTTGGCTCGTCTTTGACAAAACGAAGATACTTCCACTCGCAGCCGGGGAGGGCCACTGCTTTTCTGGCATCCTCTTCACTGATCACTGATGACTGATCACTGCTCACTTGCTTCCCCGCCCACCACGCGCCAAGGGTGTTATCCAAGAGGAAGTCCACCATGTAGTCCTCGGTGAAGAGCTGGGTGACCGAGGGCAGTTCGTCCGCGCCGATCTTGTTACCGGCTTTGTTCACCTCGTCCTTCTTGTCAGCTTGCCAGAACTGGTAGCACCAGCCGAGGCTGTCCCCGGCGGTGAAGACCTCCACCGGCAGGCCGGTGACGAGGGCGATGAGCGGCTTGCGATCCTCCACCGGCAGCTCGACCGCGCCCGCCGGGTCATCGGCCCGGAAGATCTCCGGCAGCTCGACGGCGGCGAAACGGGCGGCGACCGCCCACGCATCCTTCAAGCCCACGGACGGCGCGAGTTCTTCGCAATCGTCCAGCGAGACCGCCACGCCGTGATCCGGGGAGATGAGCAGGTCGTTTTCCAGAAGGTAGCGGGCGAAGAGGATGCGGTGCCATTGGTCGTAGGCGAGCTTCTCGACGAGATGCGTGATCTCGTAGGTGCCTCGCTTGGTA
>CAMCYK010000254.1 GCA_945883695.1 Akkermansia muciniphila
CACCGCCGCCGCCGGCGTATCGCTCGGTGCCTCTTCCGCGCCGGTCTGTCCCGCCCCTGCGGTCCACCCGAGCGCCAGCACCAGCAACAGCCGCTTCATCATGCTTCCCTTTTACCCGCCTGCCCCGCGCTGGCAAGCGGCCAGGCAGCTCGAAAGCAGCCGGCGGTCCAACGCCCCGCGTTTCCGCTTGGCATCGGCTGCCCACCCGCCACCCTCCACCCGCCGCGGGAGATCCGCGGCACCTTTCGGGAAGCCCGTGGCTCGGGCAGTCAATCGATGGGGAATCCGGTGAAATTCCGGAGCGGTACCGCCACTGTGACCTCCCGCCTTCAAAACGCGGCAGCAGCCAGATCGCCAGCCTGAAAGTGTCTTCTGACCGAACCCGCGGATCTCGGGTTCACGGATACCTGAAATACATGCAGCAACCACTGAAGGCGCCCGGCTTGTTCCGGTCGCTCCTGTCGGTCCCGCGCCCCTTGCTGGCGTCGGGAATCACCCTCGTCGCGGCCTTACCCGCCGCGGCCGAGATTGAAAACGAACTCGACGGCATCGTCGTCTCCGCACGCCGCCTGCCGGCCGATGCGGAGCGGACGACCTCCGCCGTCACCGTGCTCGACCCCCGCGATCTAACAGACCGCGGGATCCTCGACCTGAAAACCGCGCTCAACGAGGTGCCCGGCGTCATCGCGACCTCGACCTCCGGCCAGACCGGCGGGATCGGCTCGCTGTTCATCCGCGGCACCACCACGGCCTACTCGCAGGTCGTGGTCGACGGCATGCGGCTGAGCGACACCACGGCGCCGCTCGGCAACTTCCTCGCCGGCGCGCGGGTCGACGACCTCGGCCGCATCGAAGTCCTGCGCGGCCCGCATTCCGCCATCCACGGCGGCGAGTCGGTCGGCGGCGTGCTGTGGCTGGAGACCGCCTACGGCGAAGGCGATCCCTCATCGCGCCTGACCGCCGAGGCCGGATCGTTCGGCAGCCTGGCCACCCACGCCTCGACCCAGGGCCGCGACGGCGCGCTGTCGTGGTTCGCCGGGCTGGGCTACGAGAGCACCGGCAACGACACCGAGCTCGAGCGCTACGACCAGTCCCGCGGTGCCCTCCGCGCCGAGTGGCGACAAAGCGACAGCCTGACGCTCGGCGTGACCTTCCGCGGCACCGATTCGCGCTACGATTACCCGGCCTTCGGATCGAATGCCGACCACCTCGACGCCGCGCTCGGCACGGTCTATGCCGTCGTGAAATTCGCGCCCGGCTGGGACGCCCGCTTCACCGCCGGCCACTATCGGGAAAGTTACGACAACGAGAACTTCGGCGCTTTCGGTCCCTCGATCTACGGCACCGATCTCGACCGGAGCAGCGTCGCCACAGACCACTCGATCGCCCTCTCCGATCCATACACCCTCCTTTGGGGCGCCTTCTTCGAGCACACCGACTTCAGGAACAGCATCGGCACCGACCTCGGGCGCGACCGCTTCGGCGGCTACGCCGGGCTCGAGTGGATGCCGGCCGACGCGATTACGACAAGCGCCGTACTTCGCTGGGAAGACTACGCGGCTTATGGCGACGAGGTGACCTGGCGTGTCGGGGCGGCGTGGGAAACCGCGGAGCGCGGCCCCGTCCTGCGCGGCGGGATCGGCCGCGCTTTCCGCACCCCGACCTACCTCGACCTGTTCGGCACCGCCTTCGGCGCGGGGAATCCGAACCTGGAGGCGGAGAGCAGCCTCGGCTGGGACCTCGGAATCGAACAGGGCCTCGGGGAGAGCCACTCGGTCTCGCTGACCTGGTTCGAGAACTCGATCGAGGACCGCATCCGCTCCTTCCCCACCCCGCCGGTCAACCTGCCCGGCGACAGCCCGGCCCGCGGCCTCGAAACCGCGCTGGCCGGATCCTGGAGCGACGGGGCCTGGAGCTACCGGGTGGCATGGACCTGGCTCGACGAATCGCTGGCGGACCAGCCGGAGCACAGCGCCACCGCATCGCTCGACTGGCGGCCGGCGGACAAGTGGCGGATCGGGATCGGCGCGACTTACATCGACCGCCGCTCGTGGGGCGGCCAGCCGCTCGATGACTACCTGGTGGCGCGGGTTCACGCGAGCTATCAGGCGACCGCAAGCGTCCGGCTTCATGCCCGCGTCGAGAACCTGTTCGACAGCAGCTATCAACTCGCGAATTTCACCGGTTCCCCGCCGGTCGAAGGAGCCGGCCTCGGCTTCTTCACCGGGGTGACCCTGGACTTCTGAGGCGGGTGCCCCGCACGGGCACGCTCCGCAGGGGGCGTGCCCTCCCTTTGTTCGGGCTCACGGGCCCTGAAGCACCCCGGTCCGCGCGCAACGCCGCGGAGCTACCCCGGCGGTGACCGGGATCATGATCTCGACCCGATCTCGTCTCGATCACCGGTCGCAATCCCCGACTTTCAGCCATCCCGGAAAATTTATTCACAATTTCAGCGAGGGCTTGCTCCACCGCTCCGTGCCGAAAACGGCACGAAACCGCGTCTTCAGCGGGGTTGGGCGGAACCCCACGGGCGGATTGAAATCCCGTTAGGACAAGCGGGGCCGGGTTGGCGTTTAACAATACCGAAGTATCAGGCACGCTAAGTCATCGGATCCTACTGTTTATCCGCCTCCGTTTGAAGTCCGGACCTTCTATTTAATAACCTCTTGCTCAGTGACTTACGTTCGTGCTTCTCTAACGGGGTCATGGCGTTACCCCCCCACGTCCCCCTGCTCGCTTCGGCGGGCGCGTTCCGTCCGGTCTTCCTGATCGTGATGGGCGCGTTCCTCCTCCTCACTGCCTGGCGGATGACCCGCGGCACCACCGGCTGGACGCCGCGAATCCTGCTCGCCGGCGCCCTGATGCTGGCGTTCGGCTACTCGGTCGTGATGCCGCTTTACCAAGCCGGCGTCCTGATCCCGCTGTCGCTGGTCGGCCAACTGCCCGGCAATGCCACCGTGGCGATGGTCTGGCACGTGGTCAAGATGGTCTCGATGAACGGCGGCTGGCTGCTGTTCGGCCTCGGCCTCGCGCTGCATGCCGGGATTTTCGAAACCGAGAAATCCGCCGCCCCCGTCGAATCCCCCGCCACCTCTCCGATCAATGGACCTCTGGTTTGATATCATCGTCAAGAAGGGCTACCTGATGGATGCCATCGGCGTGCTGGGACTCGGCCTGCTCGGCCTTGCCTCCGTGCGGCTGTCCCAACGCTACCGCTCGTGGGGCGGGTCGCTGCTGGCCTCGGGCTCGCTGCTGCTGCTGCTCGGCCGGCTGTGGGTGCTGGTCAGTCCTCAAGTCCTGACCCCCGAACTCCGCCAGGCGATGGGCAGCACCGCCAACGAACTCGTTTCGCTCGCTCCGATGACCCTGCTGACCCTCGGCCTCGCCGGCGTGGTCTGGGGACTTTGGGGTCATGAACAGTGGCTCCGCGAGGAGCGCTGAAACAACGGATTTTCCCCCGGATAGGGCGGCACTTGTCTTCCATGGCGGGTGCCGCCCGCGTTTTTCCCCCTCGCAGGCCGCCGGATGCGATGCTAACCCGGTCACGGAATGTTTGAAGTCCGCGAGAAACCCCTATTGGTCGAGCGCGCCTTGCTGGTGCGCTTGTATTTCGATCCCCGCGACGAGGAGGAGTCCGAGGCGCTGCTCGAGGAGCTGGGCGAACTGGTCTCGACCCTCGGCATCGGGGTGGTCGAGAAGGTTCTCGCCCGCAGCCGCGAAATGCACCGGAAGTTTCTCTGCGGCACCGGCAAGGCGGCCGAGATCATCGAACTGGCGAAAGCCCACGAGTGCGACTGCATCGTCATCGACAACCAGCTCGCCCCGTCCCAGCAGCGCGAGTGGGAGAAATCCGCGAACCTCTGCGTGATCGACCGCGAGGAGGTGATCCTCGATATTTTCGCCAAACGCGCCCAAACCAAGGAGGCCCGCCTCCAGGTCGAACTCGCCCGCATGCAATACGCCCTGCCGCGGATGGCGCGGATGTGGGGCCACCTCGACCGCGAGGGCGGATCGGGCGGCGGCCAGGGCGGCGGCGCGGCCCGCGGCATGGGCGAGAAACAGATCGAGGTCGACCGCCGGATGGCCCACGTCCGGATCGACCGCGCCCGCCGCGAGCTCGACGATGTCCGCAAACAGCGCGCCACCCAGCGCAAGGAGCGCGAGAAGATGGAAACGCCCCACGCGGCGATCGTCGGCTACACCAACGCCGGCAAATCGTCGCTGCTCAACATCCTGAGCGGCGCGAACGTGATGGCGAAGGACATGCTGTTCGCCACCCTCGACACCACCACCCGCAAGATCGAGCTGCCCGACGGCCAGCCGCTGCTGATCACCGACACCGTCGGCTTCGTCCGCAACCTGCCCCACCGGCTGGTCGAGGCCTTCAAGGCGACCCTCGAGGAAGCCGTGCTCGCCGATTTCCTGATCCACGTGCTGGATGCCACCTCGCCGGAGATCGAGCGCTTCCACGAGACCACCCTCAAGGTGCTCGGCGAACTCGGCGCGGTGGACAAGCCGACCATCACCGTCCTCAACAAGATCGACCGGGTCACCGACCCGGACCGGATGGCAGAACTGCGCCACCTTTTCCCCGATGCGATGAATATCTCCGCGGTCACCGGCTTCGGGATGGAGGACCTGCTGCAGAAATGCTCCGAGGTGATGTCCGACCGGGTCCGCCGCCGCCGCTACCGCATCCCGCAATGCCGCGCCGACCTGATGGGCATGCTGCACCGCGACGCCAAGGTGCTGTCGACCGACTACGAGGAGAACGACATCCTGGTCACGGCCGTGGTTCCCGCGGCGATCGCCGGCCGGCTGGAGTCTTTCGCGTGTTAGATCGCCCGCGCTACTCCTCCGGCTCGATCCAGCCGGAAGCCTTCAAGGCGGTGATCTCGAACTGGCCGGACTTCGCGCTGTCGTCCACCGCCCGGATCGAAACCGTCATGTTGCCGATGGTGTCGCCCTCCCGCGCCAAGGCCACCGCCGCCGGTGAATCCCGCGCGACATAAAAATCGAGGGAATCCGGGAGATCCGGCGTGGTCGCCTGGAAGTGCAGCCACTTTTCCTCGTCGGAAAAGCGTTGTTGGAAGAATCCGCCCGGCCGCAGGAACACCCGCACTTCCTCGGCCGCTAGCACCTCGCCGGAAAGCAAGTCGTCCCACGACTCGGAACCATGCCGGGCATAGGCTTTGAAATCGACCTTCGCGCCTTCGGGATCGACCGAAACACAGACCAAGCGAGGTCCGCCGCGCTCCATTGTGACCTGATAGACCTCGTACAACATGTCACCGTCCGCGCTCTCCGCCACCGGTCGGGTCGCCATGATTTTTTCCGTGGCACCCGGCCCATCGCGAAAGAAGGCCTCCATCGCCGGACCCACCGTCTCCGCGTCCCGCACCCACCTCAGCCGCTGGGCATGGGTGGTGGCGCGGGTGAACTTTTCCACGACTTCGGCCGGGATCGGACCTTCCCACACGATCGCGGTGGGCGCGGCGGCTTTTTGGCGCTCCACGACCGTCTTCGCGACGGTGCCCGGCTGGGGACGGTCCTGACCGCGACCGACCCACCACAAGCCGCAAGCCACCACGGTCACCGCCGCCAGTAGGAGTCCCCCGATCACCAGTTCGCGGTGGATGGTCACCACCGGTTCGGACCGCCGGCGCCCGCGGGTCAGTGCCTCGCGGGTTCCCCCGCGCCGGCATTGAAAGGGTTCCGGGTTCCGGGAGTTCCCCCCCGGGGTCACGGAATAAATTTCACGCCGTTGCTGAGGAATTCGGGGGGCGGAGTGGTCCGGCATCATGGGCAGGGAAGGATTCCTGTCATTCGGCTGACACTGCAATTCGCCCCGTGAAACAACAAGCAGATTCCCCGGGCGGCTGGCTCCGGCAACCACCCCGCCCCCAGGAAACCTTCGGCAAGTCCGAAATTTCTGCGAGCTTGGCGTGGAATCCGCCGTAGGAAAACCCACGCATGCAGCCATCCTCCGCTTTCCGCTTTCTCGGCAACGCCGCGGCCGGGGCCGTCGCGCTTGCCACCGGGCAAGCCGAGACCGCCTCCGCCGACCTTGACCTGCGCTGGAAGAACGAGGTGCTGCCCCTGGTGGAAACCTACTGCCACGACTGCCACGGCGACGGCTTGAAAAAGGGCGAGCTGGCGATCGATCGCTTCGGCACGATCGCCGAAATGCAGGAGAACCGCGAGGTCTGGAAGCGGATCCGCGACCACATCCGCCACCGGCTGATGCCGCCGCCCGACGAGGATCAACTGAATGACGCCGAGCGCGCCAAGTTGCTGGCGTGGATCGATGACGCGGTGTTCCCGGTCGATCCCGCAAATCCCGATCCCGGCCGGGTCACCTTGCGCCGCCTCAACCGGGTGGAATACCAGAGCACCCTGCGCGACCTGCTCCGGGTTGACGCCGCCGTGATGGAGCTGATTCCGCCGGATGACTCGGGCTACGGGTTCGACAACATCGGCGACGTCCTCACCTTGTCCCCCGCCCACCTCGAACGCTACCTTGAGGCCTCCCGGGTCGCGCTCGAAATGGCCGTCATTCCGGGCGAGATGCCGCGACACGAAAGCCGCTTCGCCGGCCGCGACCTGAGGGGCAGCGGCCATCGTTCCGAGGAAGGCCACTATCTCAACACTTCGGGAGAGGCGGCCGCCCGCTTCCGCGCCGAGCGCCCGGGCCGCTACCGGATCACCGTCACCGCCGGCGGCACCAAGGGGGCGGACATTTCGCCGCTCATGGAATTCCGGGCGGACGGGAAAAAGCTTCACGAATGGTCGGTCGACGCGCCGATGGAGCGGCCGGCCGAATACACCTGCGAGGTCCGTTTCGAGGAGGCCGGCACGATCGACGTCGCGGCAGCATTCACCAACGACTTCTGGGACGAGCACGATCCGGACCCCGCCCGCCGCGACCGCAACCTGAAGGTCAACCAGGTCAAGATCACCGGTCCGCTCGACGGCCCGCCGCCGCCGAAGCCCGAAAGCCACCGGCGGATCCTGGTCGACCGTCTGGCGGGCGAGGATGACGGAGCCTACGCGCTGCGGGTCCTCACGAACTTCTCCCGCAAGGCCTTCCGCCGCCCGCCGCGCGAGGGCGAGGTGGAACGCTACCTCGAACTGGTCGCCCTCGCGGAAAAGGAAGGCGTCGAGCACGGGATCCGGCTGGCGCTCGAAGCGATGCTGGTTTCCCCCGCATTTCTCTACCGCGAGGAACCGCAGTCCGAACCCGACAACGCGGGCAAGATCCAGCAGATCGACGAGCATTCGCTGGCGACCCGACTGTCCTACTTCTTCTGGAGCACCATGCCGGACGCCCGCCTGATGGATCTGGCCAGCCGCGGCGAGCTGCGGGAGAACCTCGACGGCGAAATCGACCGGCTGCTCCGCGACTCCCGTTCCCAGGAGTTCATCTCGAACTTCACCGGCCAATGGCTGCGGCTGCGCGACGTCGCCGCCGCGGCACCCGCCCGCCGCGAGTTCCCGCGCTTCGATTCCCGGCTGCGCGACGCGATGCGGCGCGAAACCGAGATGCTGTTCTCCCATATCGTGCGGGAAGACCTCCCGATGGCGACCCTGCTCAACGCTGATTTCACCTTCCTCAACGAGAGCCTCGCGCGCCATTACGGCATTGACGGCGTGAAAGGCGGCGATTTCCGCAAGGTGACCCTCACCGACAGCCGCCGCCACGGAATCCTCGGCCATGGCTCCTTCCATCTGCTGACCTCCTATCCCCTTCGTACTTCGCCGGTGCTGCGCGGAAAATACGTGCTGGAGAACCTGCTCGATACCGAGCCGCCGCCGCCGCCGCCGAACATCCCGCAGCTCGAGCCCCCGTCGCGCCGGGGCGA
>CAMCYK010000255.1 GCA_945883695.1 Akkermansia muciniphila
CTACGTGGAAATCCACGACCACGGCCTGGAACCGCAGCGCAAGATCACCCCGGGCCTGCTCAAGCTGGCCGCGGAGTTCGGCCTCAAGCCGGTGGCCGCCAACGACGTCCATTTCATCAACAAGAACGACCACGAGGCCCACGACGTGATGATCTGCATCGGCACCGGCCGGCTGCAGGTCGACGAGAACCGGATGCGCTACACCCCGGAGGTCCATTTCAAGACCGCGGAAGAAATGCGCGCGCTCTTCGCCGAGGTCCCCGGCGCCTGCGACGCCACGCTGGAGATCGCCGAACGCTGCAACGTCAACCTGAAGCTCGATCCGACCAGCTCCGAGAAGTACCCGCAGTTCGATTCCCCCGACGGCTCGCCGCGCGAGGAATTCCTGATGCGCTGGTGCCAGGAAGGCCTGCTGAAACGCTATTCGCCGGAAAAGGCGGCGAGCGCCGAGGTCCAGGACCGCCTGACCTACGAGGTGAACATCATCAACCAGCTCGGCTTCGCGTCCTACTTCCTGATCACCGCCGATTTCATCCAGTGGGCGCGCGACCACGACATCCCGGTCGGCCCCGGCCGCGGCTCGGCGGCCGGCTCGCTGGTCGCCTACGCGATGGGCATCACCAACATCTGCCCGCTCCAGTTCGGCCTGCTGTTCGAGCGCTTCCTCAATCCCGAGCGCGTCAGCCCGCCCGACGTCGACATCGACTTCTGCCAGAGCCGCCGGCCGGAGGTGATCGACTACGTCCGCCGGAAGTACGGCGAACGTAGTGTTTCCCACATCATCACCTACGGCACCCTCGGCGCGAAGAGCGTGCTGCGCGACGTCGCCCGGGTGATGGGCGTCAGCTACGGCGAGGCCGACCGCATCGCGAAGATGATCGAGGCCAAGCCCGGCGTCACCCTGAAGGGCGAGTACGAGGCCAAGCCGGAACTCAAGGAGCTGATCGAAAGCTCGTCGACCTACCAGGAACTCTGGAACTACGCGCTCAAGCTGGAAGGCCTGACCCGCAACGTCGGGATCCACGCCGCCGGGGTGGTGATCGGCGACCGCTCGCTCGACGAGCACGTGCCGCTGACCCGCGGCAACGAAGGGGAAGTCGTGACCCAGTACGACATGGGCGCGATCACCGAGGTCGGCCTGCTGAAGATGGACTTCCTCGGGCTGAAGAACCTCACCGTCATCCACGATGCGGTGGGCCACATCCGCCAGCACCTGCCCGACTTCGAGATCGAGAAGGTACCGCTCGACGACCTGAAGACCTTCGAGATCCTGAACCGCGGCGAAACGATGGGCGTGTTCCAGCTGGAATCCGGCGGGATGGTCGAGACCTGCCGCAAGTACCAGATCGAGAAGATCGACGACATCATCGACCTGCTCGCCCTCTACCGGCCGGGGGCGATGCAGTTCATCGACCAGATGATCGAGGTCAAGAAAGGCAAGAAGAAGCCCTTCTACGAGCACCCGCTGCTGGAGCAGGTCTGCGGCAACACCTACGGGGTCATGATCTATCAGGAGCAGGTCCAGAACGCCGCCAAGGTGCTGGCCGGCTACACCCTCGGCGGCGCCGACCTGCTGCGCCGCGCGATGGGCAAGAAGGACCCGAAGAAGATGGCCGAGGAGCGCTCGAAGTTCGTCGAGGGCGCGGCGCGGGTGAACAACATCCAGGAGAAGATGGCCAACGCGATCTTCGAGAAGATCGAGATGTTCGCCGGCTACGGCTTCAACAAGTCGCACTCCGCGTGCTACGGACATATCTCGTATTGGACGGCCTATCTGAAGGCGAACCACCCGGTCGAGTTTCTCGCCGGCCTGCTTTCGAACGAAATCAACAACACCGACAAGATCGGCGTGTTCGTCTCCGAGTGCCACCGGATGAACATCGAGATCCTGCCGCCGGACCTCAACCGGTCGAAGCTGCGCTTCGCGCCGGAGCGGCTGCCGTCCGGCGCCTGGGCGGTGCGCTACGGGCTGGCGGCGATCAAGAACGTGGGCGAGGGCGCGATGGCCCAGGCGATCGCCGAGCGCGACGCGAAGGGACCCTTCAAGTCGCTTGAGGACTTTTCAACCCGTCTCGATTCCAAGTCGGTCAACAAGCGGATCTTGGAAAACCTGGTCAAGGCCGGCGCGCTCGACTGGACCGGCGAGACGCGTGCCACGATGTTCAACCGGCTGGAAGTGGTGGTCGCGAGCGCCTCGTCGGCGCAGCGCGACCGCGCCTCGGGGCAGGTCTCGATGTTCGACAGCATGGACTTCGGCGCCCCGCCGCAGGCGGTCGCGACCTCGACCGTGGCGATCGAGGAATGGACCAAGGACGAGCGGCTGGCGCACGAGAAGGAATTGCTCGGCTTCTACGTCACCGGGCATCCGCTCGACAAATTCCGCGGCGTGCTGGACTCCGACAAGTTCCTGAAGCTCGGCCTGCTCGACGAGATCGAGGTCGGCAACCCGCGTGACCGTTTCCCCTTCGCCGGGATGATCCGCACGCTGGAAAGCAAGGTCACCAAGAGCGGCAAGCCCTTCGGCGTGATGGTGGTCGAGGATTTCACCGGTTCCGCGGAGGTCGTGATGTGGGGCGAGTCCTTCGTCCCGGCGCGCGATGCCGGGACGCTGGTGCCCGGCAAGGTCATCCGCTTCAAGGCGCAGATCCAGGTCGACGACCGCACCGACGCCCGCCGCCTGACCGGTTCCGAGATCAACGAGCTCAAGCCGCGCGGTGCCCCGGCGACCAAGGGCGCGCTGGAACTCACGCTGTGGACCAGCCGTCATTCGGAGCGGGATCTGTTGGAGATCCGCGAGGCCCTCGCCGCGAATCCGGGCAAGGTCCCGGTGTTCCTGCATTTCCAGAACAGCGCCGGCAAGCGGGCGACGCTGGAACTGGGCGAGAAGTACGGCGTCCGTCGTAGCGAAGTGCTCGAGAAAGCGCTCGGGCGGTGGATGGATTGAGTTCTTGCAAGGCCCGTCATCACCGTATATACAGGTGTCATGAAAACGAAGGTCTTCAGATCGGGGAATTCCCTCGCGGTGAGGCTTCCGCGCGGCTTCGAGTTGCCGTGCGGTGAGGTCAACATCCGCCGTGAAGGCCGGCGGGTGGTGATTGAAGAAGAGACTCCGGAAGCCTGGCCGGAGGGATTTTTTGAAGCGATCCACATTGATCGTGAGGACTTCGCGCGCGAGACGCCGCTCTATCGGGAAAAGCCCCTATGAGTCTCCTCCTCGACACGGACACGTGCATCGATGTCCTGCGCAGCAGAACCGGCGTGGTGGACAGGATGCGGGAGCGTAATCCGGGTGAGTGCCACGTGTCGGTGATTACCGAGTTCGAGCTGTTTCAAGGCGCGGCAAGAGCACCCGAAGAACGGCGGGAGATCGAGCGGGCGAAAGTGGCTCGTTTTCTATCGCAGATCACGATTCTTCCCTTCGACGGGGATTGCGCGCGGAGGGCGGCAACCGTCAACGCGGCTCTGCTCAACCGAGGCACGCCGGTTGGAATCCTCGATGTCTTCATCGGCGCGACCGCCTTGGAGCTGGGCTGGCTGCTGATCACTTCCAATCTCGACGATTTCCGGCGGATCGACGGGCTGCTCGTCGAAAGTTGGCGGTGATCGGATCCTCCCGGCAACTTGCCATCCGGAAGATCCGGGGTCATGCTGGGATCACGATGAAAGCGGCTTTTTTCATTCTGCTGGCCGTTTCGGCCCACGCCGGGGCGATTGAAGGCACGGTCTGGTATGGCGCCCGGGGCGAGGTCGCGTGGGTCGATGGTCCGGCCGCGCGGGAAAGCCGGCCGCCTTTCGTTCCGCAGTGGGTCGCCCGCGAGGAGCGCCGGGACCGGGCGCTCCGCGGCGGGCTCCGTTCGCGAGCCCGCTGGTCCAGCGGGTGGCCGGTCTGGGGCTCCGGTGGCGACTGCTGGACGGGCTACCGTTCCCATTCCCGGGTGTGGGGTCCCACCTTCCGCTGCCGGTCGATGCCCTCGTCGTCGTTCCACTACACCCGGCCGTCCGGCGGAGTGCGGGTGATCATTCGTTGACCGGCTTGCGCGGCGGGGTCGCGATGACACCGCTGCCGGTCGTGGCCGCGGTGGTCGGAGTCATGTCCCGCCGGTCGGGCAGGCCTTCCACCGGCGGCAATTGCATCCCGCTCTCCCGTCCGGACGGCGGAAGGGCGGGCGCGTTGCCCGCATCGACGGGTTTGGTATTGCGAACCGGCGCGGGGTTCGCCTCCGCCAGTTCGGTGGCCTTGCGAGGCGCGCAGGCGGTGAAGAGACAACTCAGGGCGAGGCAGCAGCAGGAACGGATCATGGGCGGAGCGACAGGATGATGCAACAGCGGGAGCGCCTTGGCAACGGCGAAGCGGACACCTTCTTCGCGGCCGCAGGCCGCGAAGGTAGGGTCGGACCGCCCTCGGCCGACCGGAAGGGTCCCCGGCAGTCCGCCTCATCCCGCGGGAAAGAACCGACCCCCAAGGTGCTTCACGGACGAGCGAGGGCGCGTCGTCCCTACCTTGCGCGACCGCAGGTGCGGCGCTCCGGCAGGTCGTCCAGCCATTTCTCGACATCCCCGATCACCTTTTCCTTCTGCTCGTCATACATCAGCAGGTGATAGGAATCCGGGTAATACCGGAGACCGCGGCCCGCCTCCTTGGCGATGCTGCCGTAGAATTCCTTCACGTCGTCGGGGCTGCTGAAGAAGTCCTTGCCGCCGTGGAGAACCAAGGTCGGCACCGCGAAACTGCGGGCGCAGTCCGGCATTCCGTCGATCAGGTCGCCCAGCGTGACCAGCAGCCGCAGGGTGTGCTTGTCGATGTGCCACGCGTTGGTCTCCGCCTGCTCGGCGTGGAGGGTGTCGTGGGTCATCTGGACCTGTTGCCCGCCGGCCAGCGCCTCGAGCGGGACCCGGGCGGTGGGCGCAACGTGCGAAACCTGCCGGACCAATTCCTTCTTCCAGGCCGGGAAATCGTCGCGGATCTTCACCACCGGCGAGGAAAGCACCAGCGCGTCGCAGGGCGGGTCCCCGCCGGCGGCCACCGCCTGGCGGTAGGCGGTGGAAACGATCAAGGCGCCCATGCTTTCACCGAACCACACGATCCGCGCCCGCGGATGTTTGGCGCGGACCATTTCGGAGAAGCGGCCGAGGTCGCTGAACCAGAGCTGCGGGTCATCGATGTCGCCGCGCCGTTCTTTCAAGGGATCCTTGCCCTGGCCGCGGACCTCGTAGGCGTAAACGGCAGTCTCCGGCTGCTCCTTGAGCAGCCGTTTGCCGAGATTCTCGTAGTCGATCGCCGCCCCGCAGAAACCGTGGATGCCGATCACCACCGTTTCCGGTTGCTGCCCGGGGCGCAGCCATTTGCGGTAGCCGAAGGTCTCGTTGCGGACCGCTTCTTCCGGCCGCTTGGTCACCAGCGTGTAATCGGTGGCGCACTGGCTGAGTGCCAGTGCCACCGCGACCGCCCCGCAGGCCCTCGCGGCCAGCCGGACCGCTGGGTTCGTGAAGCATTGTGAAACGCCGGTCATCCGGGGGGAACTTGACACTTCGCGGGGGCGGCCGCAATCCCGCTTTCGGGGAAATTTCCGTTAGACCGGGGCCGGGACGGGGGCCGGCATGCCGCGCAGGATCGCCGGCAGGATGTCGTCGAGCTCGTTGGCCACCGTGAAATCGCGCGGCAGGCAGAGGTCGCTCAAAAGGTCGATCAGAGGATCCCAAAAGCGCAGTCCGGCGGCATTGCGGCGGTTGAACATCACCACCGGCTTGCCGTTCATCAGCGGGTTCTTCTGATGCTTGAATATCATCAGCGCCAGCAGCTCCTGGACGGTCCCGGCCCCGCCCGGGAAGATCACGAAGGCGTCCGAATTCTCGATCATCACCTCCATCCGGGTGTAAATGTCCGGCCGCAGCCAGAAACTCGACAGGCCGTCGGGCAGGCCTTCGAGCTCGATGATGTGCGGCACGTTGGACCCGGCGGTCCAGCCGCCGGCTTCGACCGAGCCCTTGACCACCGCCCCCATGATGCCGGAGCGGCCGGCCCCGGACACGCAGCCCAGGCGGTTCCGCGCGAGCTGGCGGCCGAGTTCCTCGCCGTCGGCCAGGTACGAGGGCTCCTCGAGGGTCGCCGAGCAGAACACGCAGACATTGCCGGCATTGTCCGCCGGCGGGGGACTCTCGAAGGATGTCGCCGCGCTTGCGCCGGATTTTTCACGGCCGGGATCCGGCACCCCCTCGCGGCGGACCAGATCCAGTGTTTCCAGCACGCCTTCGGGGCTCTCCGCCGCCAGCAGGAAATCCCGGTGCTCCTGCTTGATGGTTCCCATCCGGTGCAGGTGGTCGAGCACCGAGAACAGCGGGTCCCAGGAGAAATCCGTGTTGAGGATCACCGTCGGCTTGCCCGCAAGATTGCGGTCCAGCGTCTGGTAGCCGACGAAAATCGAGATCGCCTTGAACATGTCTTCCAAGGTCGCGCCGGGCGTGAACACGAAGGCCTCGGCCTCGATGATCTTGCGCTCGATGTTCGACAGCGTGATGCGCTGGTCGCCGTTGGAGTTGTAGATGTCCCAGCCCGAGCTGAAGAGCAGGTAAAGAAGCCTCGCGCGGACGGCCCGGCCGGGGTCGTCGGTGCCGCGGACGGTTCCAGAAAGTCGTACTTTAGGCATGGGAATCGCTAAGGGTGGGTGGAATCAGCTGGGGCCGTGGCCGGATGTCGCGCGGCCGGAACGCGCCCCCGACTATCACGCATGGACCCCTTCCTTCAAGCCGCGATCACGGAAGCCGGCGCGGGCCTCGCGGAGGGCGGCATCCCGATCGGCAGCGTGCTGGTCCGCCAGGGGATCATTCTCGGCCGCGGCCACAACCGCCGCATGCAGCAGGGAAGCCCGATCCTCCATGGCGAGATGGACGCCCTGCAGAACGCCGGCCGCCTGCCCGCCCACATCTACCGCGAGTGCACCCTCTACACCACGCTCTCCCCCTGCCCGATGTGCAGCGGGGCGATCCTGCTCTACAAGATCCCCAAGGTGGTGATCGGGGAAAACCTCACCTTCATGGGGGAAGAAGCCTGGCTCAAAAGCCGCGGCGTGGAAGTCGAGGTGATACAGAACGAGGCCTGCGTCCGGCTGATGCGCCGCTTCATCGAGGCCAACCCGCAGGTGTGGAACGAGGACATCGGCGTGCCGTGACGCGTCGCGCCACCGGGTCGGCATCCATCTCAGGTATCCGTAAGAAAATATGCGGACTAACGGTCACTTCGCGCGGTGGCAAAGGGTGGGTGTTGGCGCTAAAGAGAACACGCCATGAAAACCCAATCGTTTGCCTCGGGAACCGCCGTCGGTCTGGTCGACTGGCTCAAGCAGGAGTCCCCGGATTTTTCGCTCGTCGTCGGCGCCACCTGCCGCTGCGACATCAGCCAACTGGGGCGCGACATCTGCGACCATCTCAACCGCGCGGGACTCCCCGCCGGCGGCCGCTGCCGCGCCTTCGGCCCCGATGAAATCCGCCAGTTGTCCGGCGATCCCGCGTCGCGCCATGCGATCCTGGCCGCCGCCGCCCGCAAGGGCATCGACCTCGAGTCCGGCTGCGATTACGAATGCATGGTGCGGGCGATCGCCGCGCTCGGCGGGGCCGTGATGTCCGGCGAGTGGGCGTTCGAGGCCACCGCGGACATGGACCCGGTGTTCCGCGTCGCGCTCTCGCATTGCGACCGCTGCTGCCCGGACGCGTCGCTGAAGCTCGATCCGGAAGACTACAGCGCCCCGGGCTTGGCCCGGATCATCGCCAAACGCTTCCTGCATTGGATCGACGACCAGGCGAAGGGCCGCAAGCCGGG
>CAMCYK010000256.1 GCA_945883695.1 Akkermansia muciniphila
TGGCGGGAGCATCTCAAGTGCCGACTTTATCGGCACCGTCGGAAACCAGTTCTTGATGTCCGTTTGGACGACGAATGGTTGCGGGTGTTGGCTTATCGTAGCTATGAGCTGACGGATGGCCGTGCTTGTGCCTCGCTGCGGGATGGATCCGTGAGTTCCGGGATCGCTGAGGTCTTTGAGCATCGGGTGGAGGATCCCGAGGTAGTGGTAGCAGGACGCGGCATAGTCTGCGTTTGTTGGCGACCAGGTTTCGCGGACGCTTCCGTCGGATTTCGATATCGTCACCCGTCGGAGAAGTCCTTGGACGTGTTGGGGGTCGAAGGCGGGCATCATCTGGATGCGCCTCCTGGCTCTCGCTCTTTCTGCGGCTTCCGCGTGAAGCCGGTGGTCCAACAGGATTTCATATTCGATTCGTTGGAGCCACTCGCACGTGGCGACGTTCAGTCCCGGGGAGGTGATCCGCCCCGTCAGGAGTGTCTGGAGCGCTAGCCGTTCCCTCATGGGTTGATCCCTCCCATGCTCTTTTGTTCGAATTCGAGAATGTCGGATTCCCGAAATCGAACAATGCGTTTGCCGATTCGGATCGGTACGATTTCTCCCGTCTGCTCCCTACGTTTGATTGTGGAGACAGAGCAGTTCCAACGTTCCGCTAGTTGCTCGCGGTCGTAGTGGCGTTGGTGGCTAGGCTGGCGGGATTCGGTTTGCAAGACGGCCTACGTCTTAAATCCTAATTTCCAGATTTCTACTAATTTCTTCGAAAATCGTTTACCGGGTTCGTTTTTCACTCTAATTTTCAGCCCGAAACCGACTCTCATGAAGCCACACCCCATCACAATTCTGAGGAGTCATTTCGGAAAAATTTCCGAACTCCGCGATTTTTCGTCCGTCTATGGATTCTCCAAGCTGGTCGATCGGTCGGAGAGCTTGATCAGAAACGTCGAAAACCGTGTGTCACCTCTTTCAAAGAAGCTCGCCCTGGCGATTGAGAACAAGACGGGCGTTGCTGCATCGTGGTTCCTCCAAGACGAGGGCGACGAGGAAATCCTCGCGGCGGACGGAACTTTGTGGGAACCGCGGCACACGCTGTCCAAGGTCAGAACCGAGATCAGTTCAAACATGGAGGCGCTGGCGGCCACAATGGCCATCGCAGAGGCAGGTCAAAGCACTCTGGGCGAACTACTCGCTGAAGCGGTGACGAGAGCGGTGAAAGAGGAGATCAATAAGAAGTCGCTAGATTTCCTCATCGCGCTCACCACGTTGCTCGACAATTTCGGGTACCTGCCCCAAGCAAAAAAGACTCCACAGGGAAAAACAAAATAGGCTGAGGGTGGTGCCGACTCGTTGAAATTAAGGAGTGGCCACCTTCATTCCCTCTTCTAATCCCCGGGCCAACGATGGGAACTACTGTCCAGGCAATCGTTTGGTGAGGACTTTCAGGTAAAGCTCAAGGGCTTCGCGGCCGGCCGCTTCCTTGGTGGTCGCCTTGAGCACGAACTTTCGCCGCTCCTTCCGGACCTGGATCCGCACGTAGTAGGTGCTCGAGGTCCAGCCCGGCTTCTTCTCCAGGTAGACTTTGGACTGCCAGTAGATCGCCGCCGTTTTGGATGCTGTTCTCGCGGATCCTCTTTTCACGGTTTTTGAATGGGCTAGGTTAATGGAGTTTTCGGCCACTTTTCTACCACCCTCGTGATCTGGTCGGCTCGAAAAGCAACCTCAAACTTTCATAACAATCTCTCCACCAGAGACTTGATCTATCCATAGCAAGTCATACTGGGTCGGATCGTGCCAAACGGGTTCAAACAAATTTAGAGTCTGCCGCGATGACCCCTTGGTTACGCTAGGCTGAAGCGCCCGTGATGATTTACCTTCGGGTTCGCGCGGATCGCATGGAGCGAGATTGTCCAATGCGGAATGGAAATCCTCCCGACCACCGCTTTGCCGATGCATCTTCAAGCATCCGCAATAGAACGAACGGAAGAATCCAATGCACTTTGTTCGATTGCACCGATCCAAACCGGGCAGAAACAAAGGATTTTGCGGGGTTCCCACCCATCCACAGCGCGAGCCGCACCGAGATCCCCCTCCATTACCCCTCCGAAAAGTGGCCAAGAAGTGGCCAAGATCGTGAAGTAGGGCGCGCTCTGAGGCTTTTAAATTCACCCCTAACCCACTGATCTTGAAATGGTAGCAGAGGGCGGATTTGAACCGCCGACCAAAGGCTTTTGAGTCCTCTGCTCTACCACTGAGCTACTCTGCCATTCCAAGAACCACCCGTGCGGGCGGGCGGAGGCTCTAGCTTCGCAGCGGCGGACTGTCCACCGAAAAATCGCCTGCTTGCGCCTTCCCCGTTCCGTGGCAGCCTGTGGTCCGATGAATCCTCTCCAAGCCCTTGCCGCCGTCGCCGCCCCGTTCGGGATCGCCATTTCCTCCGCCGCACCGATCGAAATCGGGGCGGCGCTGCCCGCGGTGACCGCCAAGGACCAGGACGCCCAGGAGGTGAAGCTGGCGGAAACGGCCGTGAAGGGATGGACGCTGGTCTATTTTTACCCGAAGGCCGACACCCCCGGCTGCACCAAGCAGGCCTGCTCGCTGCGCGACTCCTACGCGACCCTGACCGAAAAGAAGGTGCAGGTCTTCGGGGTCAGCCTCGACGACCCGGCAGCGCAAAAGGCGTTCCAGGAGAAGTACAAGCTCCCCTTCACCCTCCTCGCCGACAAGGGCGGCAAGGTCGCCGACGCCTTCGGGGTGCCGCACAGCATGGGCTTCGCGAAACGCCAGGCCTTCCTCTTCAAGGACGGCACGCTGGTCTGGCGCGACCTTTCCGCCTCAACCGACCAGCAGGCGGCGGATGTGCTGAAAGAGATCGGCAAGTGATCGCCGGGAGCGCTCGCGGCTTTCTCCGGAATCCTGAGGTTCCGGAAAGCGATTGCGAAGTGGGTTCTCCCCCGCCGGCCGCCTTGACCCTGAAGGCCATTCAGGCACCCGGTCTTCGCGACCAACGACAGCCTGCCGATGGCAGTTGCGCCCGCTCAACGGGGCCAGATCGGCACCAAAAGGCGAATGAGTCGCGAATCTCCTTGAAAATCAGCGTTCGACATTTCCCAATCCGCCCCCATCGTCCCCGCCGTCCACTTTTCCCATGCTTTTTCGTAGTCTCTGCCGCCACGCCGAAATCGGCTCCAACTCCTACCTCATCGACACCGGCAAGGCCCGCGTGGTTCTCGATGCGGGACTTCACCCGAAGCACGACGGCCTGGAAGGCCTGCCCCGCTACGATCTGCTGAAGGACGGATCGATCGATTCGGTGGTGGTCACCCACGCCCACCTCGACCACGTCGGCTCACTGCCGGTCTTGATGGCCGCCCAGCCGCAGGCCAAGGCCTTCCTCTCGCCCGCGGTCGGTGAGCTCGGCAAGGCGATGCTTCACAACTCGGTCAACGTGATGCAGTCGAAGCGGACCGAACTGGGCATCGCCGAATACCCGCTGTTCACGCACCGCGATCTCGACGAACTTGAGAAGAACTTCGAGCCGCGCCCGCTGGAGCGGCTGTTCGACCTCGACCGCGAAGGCACGCTCCGCGGGACTTTCCACGATGCCGGCCATGTGCTCGGCTCGACCGCGATCACGATCAACCACAACGGGCACCGGCTGATGTACACCGGCGACGTGAATTTCGAGGATTCCACGCTGATCAAGGGCGCGATTTTCCCCGAGGAGAAAGTCGACACGCTGATCATCGAGACCACCCGCGGCGACAGCGTGCGGCCCGCCGGCTATACCCGCGAAAGCGAGGAGCTGAAGTTCGCCGAAACCATCGCCGCCACCCTCGAGCGCCGCGGCACCGTGCTGATCCCGGTGTTCGCGATGGGCAAGACGCAGGAGGTGCTGACCATGATCCACCGCTTCAAAAAGCGCGGGCTGATCCCGAAGAAAACCCCGGTCTTCATCGGCGGCCTGAGCACCAAGATGACGGTGATTTACGACAAGTATGCGAAGGGCAAGACCCGCCGCAGCGATGACAATTTCCACATCCTCGAAGACATGCAGCTCGAGGCCGGCAACAAGAAGCGCAAGGGTCCCCTACCGCTGCATCCCGGCGCGATCTATTGCCTTTCCAGCGGCATGATGAGCGAGAACACGGTGTCCAACCAGTTCGCGCGGATCGGCTTCCTCGAAAACCCGAAGAACTCGCTGCTGTTCGTCGGCTACGCCGATCCCGACTCGCCCGCCGGCCACATCCGCGCGGCGTCGGAAGGCGAGAAGATCGTGCTGGACCGCCGCCACCCGGCCGTCGCCCGGCGCTGCGAGATGAAGATTTTCGACTTCAGCGGCCACGCCACCCGCGAGACGCTGCTCGACTACATCCTGAAGGTGAAACCGAAGAAAACCTTCCTCGTCCACGGCGACCCGCGGGCCTGCGAGTGGTTCAAGGCGGAGCTCAAGACCAAGCTGCCCTCGACCGAGGCGATCGTCCCGGAACCCGGGCGCGACTACGTGTTGAGCTGACCCTGCCGGACTTCAGCGCGGCCCTGGCATGCGGCGCTGCTCGTCGCCTAGTTTGACCCGCGGCCCGCGCGGTGTCGCCACGGGCTGGCGCGCCGGGGTTTCGCGGGAAGCGGCGGAACGGGATTTCTTGCGACCCTGATCGGGGCTGTCGAGGTCGCAGAACCAAGCGAAACAAATGCGGTTTTTCATGGGGGGACCCCGAGACTGCGCTATCGCCCGGCCAAAATCAAGTACGCGATCGCGGATGGCGGCGAACTTGCGGGCGCGGCACCAACCCCGCCGGCCCGGCAACCCGGACGCGTGTACTGGACCGCGGAGCTTTAGTCCGCTCGAAATCCCCGACCGTCCCGGTAAAGCGGGCCTTTTCGGAAGGCTTCGGATCGACGGGAGCGGCGGGCCGCCAGAAGCACACGACTGGCAAAGTCATGCTACTTCAGCCACGCCTTGAAGGCGGCTTCATCGGCGGGGAGCGGGATCGCCACTTTCTCGCGGTCGGCGAGAATCGCGAGGCGCTCGGGGACCTCGACGGCACCCTTGCCGATCTCCCGCTCCATCACGTCGAGGAATTTCGCCGGATGGGCGGTTTCCAGGGTGATCGTCTCGTCGCCCGGGTGGGCGGCGCGCCATGCGCGGGCCGCCAGCCAGCCGACCGCGCCGTGGGGATCGATCGGGTAGCCGTAGGTCGACTTCACCTCGCGCAGCGCGGCACGGGTCTGCTCGTCGGTAAAAGACATGCCCTCGATCATCCCGCGCATCGCTTCCCACGAGTGGCCGAACAGCGCCCGCATCCGCGCGAAATTCGACGGCGCGCCGACGTCCATCGCGTTCGAGAGGGTGGCGATGCTCGGACGCGGGGCATAATCGCCGCTCCGCAGGTAGGCGGGGACCACGTCGTTGGCGTTGGTGGCCGCCAGGAACTTTTTCACCGGCAGGCCGAGCCGCAGCGCCAGCAAGCCGGCGGTCAGGTTGCCGAAATTGCCGGACGGGATCACGAACACCGGCTCGACGCCCGCCGGCAACTGGCGCGCACTATGGAAGTAGTAGAAGCTCTGCGGCACCAGCCGCGCGAGGTTGATCGAGTTCGCCGAGGTCAGGTTCAGCCGCTCCGACAGTCCGCGGTCGAGGAAGGCGGACTTCACCAGCCGCTGGCAGTCGTCGAAGCTGCCGTCGATCTCCAGCGCGGTGATGTTGCCGCCGAGGGTGGTGAGCTGTTTTTCCTGGAGGCCGGAGACCTTGCCCTTCGGGTAAAGGATGATCACCCGGGTGCCCGGGACGTGGTGGAAGGCCGATGCGACCGCGCCGCCGGTGTCGCCGGAGGTGGCGACCAGCACGGTCAGCTCGCGGTCCTCGCCGCGGGTCAGCCAGGCCATCAGGCGGGCCATGAAGCGCGCGCCGAAGTCCTTGAAAGCGAGCGTCGGGCCGTGGAACAGCTCGAGGACGTGGTCGCCCGGCGCGAGGGTGACCAAGGGCGCGTCGAAGGCCAGCGTGCCCTCGACGATTTCCTGCAGCGCCGCGGCCGGCACGTCCTCGTGGAAAAACGCGTGGGCCACCGCGTAGCCGATCTCCTGGAACGACAGCTCCCGCCAGACCGCCCAGAATTCCGGACCAAGCACCGGCAGCGTGTCGGGCAGGTAAAGCCCGTTGTCCGGCGGCAGCGAGCGCAGGATCGCTTCCTTCAGGCCGACCCGGTGGGCGGGGTTGTGGGTGGAGTGGTAGAGCATGGCCGCGGCACCCTGAGTGGACGGCTTGAGCGCCACGCGCAACCTTCAAGGCTGTCTTGCCGGAGTCAAGCGGGTCTCAGGCGAGCAGCGCCTGCTCGAGCGCCGGACGGAAGGCCGGGATCCGGAGGGTGGCCATCGAAGGGTCCTTGGCCAGGTCGTCCCAGCGCCGCAGCCGGAGCGACTCCTCGCAATGCGGTTCGGCCTCGAAGGCGGCGCGCTCTTCCGCGTTCATCGGTCCGCCCTGGTCGAGGTAGCTCTTGTGCGAGGTGGGCGAGAGCTTCCCGGCATAGGCGGGATCCACCGTGCAGAGATATCTTTTGGCGGCCACGTGGAGCCGCACCGGGTCCGCCACCGGGGGGCCGAAGTGCCGCAGCAGCCACCCGTAGGCGCGCTCCTCGTGGGCGTCGTCGAGGTCGCTGTCGGTGCCGGCGGGCAGCTCGCCGGCGTCGAGGATGTGACCGATGTCGTGGAGCAGCGCGGCGGCGACCAGCCGGGGATCCGCCTGCTCCGCCGCGGCAAGGGTGGCGGCCTGGAGGGCGTGCTGCCGCTGGGTGACCGCCTCGCCGCCGTAGGCGAGGTCGCCGCGCTGGTCGAAGGTGCGGAGGATCCGCTCGATGATGTCGCTCATGGTTTCGGGTCGATGGGCTCGCCCAGGCAAGGTGCCAGGCCGGCAAGCAGCGCCGCGAGCACGGCAGGCAGGGTGGATTTCACGCGACGATGACGCTGTGGTGCCCGGGCCGGGACGAGGGGAAAGCGGTGTCGATTTCGCCAAGCGCCCGACGCCCCGCCCAGCGCGCCACCCCGGTCGCCCGGTGACGGAATTGGAAACTCGCGGAACTCGAAAGGACGGCCGGGAGCGGCAAAAACAGCGTCGATTTCACGGGTGGCAAGGTGGCTCATCGGTGACTGGAAGCAGGCTCGCCCGGGGCTGCCGGAGCCTCGGAATTCTCGCCAAACCGTCAAGACAAGAGTTTCTCAAAAAAATACGAAGTTGACGTTTCGGAAACCATTTCCGCAAATCCGCCGGGTCCGGAAAGCCGTTGCCGCCGAGGTCGCGGCGACACCCTGCCAGCCCCTCTGCCACGCATGAGCCCCGGAGCCTCCACCACATTCACCTCCCGCCTGCTCGCCCGGCCCGGCTTCCTCGCCGCGTGGTGCGTGATCGCCGCCTTCGGGACCTACGCCTGCATGTACGGCTTCCGGAAGCCCTTCACCGCGGCGAGCTTTCTCGGCACGCCCTACGGCGAGTCGCTCAAGGTCTGGTATGTCACCGCCCAGGTGCTGGGCTACATGATCTCCAAATTCATCGGCATCAAGGTGGTGGCGGAAATGACCGCGCCGCGCCGCGCCAAGGTGCTGCTCGGCCTGATCGGCGTCGCCCAGCTCGCGCTGGTCGCCTTCGCGCTGACCCCCGCGCCGTGGGGCGTCGTCTGGCTTTTCTGCAACGGCCTGCCGCTCGGGATGGTCTTCGGCCTGGTGC
>CAMCYK010000257.1 GCA_945883695.1 Akkermansia muciniphila
GGCAACGTCATGAACGCCGGCCGCAAGAGCCCGCACAGCCTCTACTCCGAAGCCATCGCCACCATGGAAGGCGGCCAGGAAGCGGCCTACAACCAGGACGACGCCACCGGCTTCATCGCCCTCAACGCCCTGCGCCTCAAGGCCAGCGCCCGGCAGGTGAAGTGAGGACCACCGTAGCGGAACCGGCTGCGCCGTTCCGTGAGGGGCGGTCCGCGAATGGATAAGCTCCCAACCCATCTTCAAGCCGCTCCCCGCCGGAATCGCGCGGTGAATCCGCTACGGAAGACAACGGACATCGAGCCCCGGCTCGATGTCCGTTTCGTTTGCCAGCCACTCCGCCAGGCGCCGTGCTACCCCCGGCGCGTAGAGCGAACCCTTCGATCCCAGCCCGTTGAACACGATCCGCCCGTCCTCCAAGGGCCCGATCACCGGCTGGCTTTTCCGCACGATCGGCCGCACCCCCGCCTCGTGGCCGGTCACTTCGAAATCCGCGCCACCCAACAGCCTGGCGATCTCCTCCACCCGCGCGCGTCCCGCCGCCGTCGGGTCGCCATCCAGCCGGTCCCAGACATAGGTCGAGCCCGCCTTGAACATCCCGTCCCCCAGCGGCACCAGCCACCCGCCGCCGCCAATCAGAATCCGGTCCGCCCGCCACCCCGCCCGCAGCGTCAGGATCTCCCCCTTCGCGCAGCGATGCCCCCCCAGCCGCCCCGTCATCAACCCCGCCGCGCCCTCGCACAACACCGTGGCTGCGGCATCCTCGCCCCTCGCAGCTTCAGCGGAGTGGGGCTGCCGCAAGCCTTTCTTCCCCGAAAAGTATTCCCGCGTTCCCTCGCAAAACTCCCGTGTCGCCACCCGCCCGCCGCCCGTCAGGACCACCGCCGCCCGCCATCCCGGCACCGTCTCGTCCACCGCCGCGATCCATGGCCGCGCCTCCTCCAGCTTCCCCGCGACCTTCGACCATTCCTTCTCCCCCACCAGCCGCCATACCGGCAGCGGAAACCACAGCGTCTTCCCTAACAGCCCTCCGACCCGCGCGTAGAACGCCTCCGCCTCCGGCAAAAACTCCGCCAGCCGCCAGCTCACGCTGAAGTTCTTCCCCGTCACCGGATTCACCAGCCCCGCCGCCACCCGCGACGCGCTCCCCGGCCGGTCATCGTCTTCCCACGTGAAGTCCGCCCCGCGGAAATGCCGCTGCCACGCCAGGCAGCACCCCGCCAGGCCCATGCCGGTGATGTGGATCGATTGGTCGATGGCGGATCTTCACCAGCAGCGGCCACCCTGGCAACCCAAGGAGTTCACTCCCACTCCGCCAGCGGGAACCTCAGGAAGTACATCGTGCTCTTTCCTTCATAGATCACGCCGAGATGGGAATCATCCGCCGGCGCGAGGCACGAGTAACCGAAGCAGCCGCGCGAGTCATAAAGGCGGAAATCCCGCTCCGGCCAGGTCATGCCCCGATCCCGGGAACGCTTCACCGTCATCGAGTGCCGGCCATCGGTCGCGTCGGGATTCGAGAACCACAGCGCCTCCTTCCACTCCAACAAGCTCGCCATGCACACCGGCTCGCGCAGCGCCTTGCGGTCGGTGGGATGGAGTTGCCAGGTCTTTCCCAGATCATTCGTCACCGCCACCGTCCGCGATCCGCCGCGGTTGTCGCGGGCGTTGATCATGATCGCGCCGTCGGCCAGTTCCGCGACCTGCGCTTCGGTGGTGTCGATCTTCAGGCCGGTGCCGGGTTGCCAGGTTTTACCGCGATCTTTGGAGAGGATCAGCGTCGCCCACGGCTTGCCGTCCGCGGCGCGATATTGGGCGGGGAAAACGAGCGTGCCGTCCTTCAGCGCGATCCCCGTCCCGGGACCGTTGAAAAACAAACGCTGCGCCGGGTCCTTGACCTGCGGGGTGATGTTCACCGGCTTCGACCAGGTCTTCCCGTCATCATCGCTGTAGCCGAGCATGAGCTGCCCGGTCTCTTCCGGCGTCATGCCCGGGCCGGAGCCGTTCCACGCCCGGTTGCCGTGGCTCCACAAGGCGGCGATCCAGATCCGACCGTTGCCGGGATCGACCAGGATCGAGGGATCACCGACGCCGTCGAAGCCGTGCTTCGGATCATTGCCCATGTCCATCGCCACCCGCATCGGCTCCCAGCTCTGCCCACCGTCGGTGCTGCGGGAAACGCCGACATCGATGTTCGCCGGCAAGTCGCCCGCATGGCCGTAGCGGATGTCATAGACCGCGATCAAGGTGCCCGCCTTGCTCCGCACGAGACCGGGGATCCGGTACGACTTCGATCCGTCGTCGCCCGGCACGCGAACCGCATAGCCGATCCGCTGCGCACCTTCCGGCGAGGGCCGCGACGGCTCCAGCACCTTGCCGTCGGCTGTCACCCGGAATATCGAAGCGTCGATCCGTCCGTCGATCGATGCGTCCTCTTTCAAAACCGGCGACACCCAGAACCAGTGCTCACCGGCGGGAAGCGCGTGCTTCACGGCCAGCGTGATCTTCTCCGCCGCCACCTTCCCCTCTCCCACCACCGCGCCCGGCTCCGCTGCGGGATCGGCGCTGCCGGCGTGAATCCGGAACGACGCGATGTCCTCCAGCCGCGTGGTCCCGCCGAACCCGAGCTCGATCCCTTCCAGCATCACCTCGCCCTCGCTGCCCTCGACCGCCATCCGGAAACCCAGCACCGGATTGAAGTCCTCCCGGATGAAAGCCGGGCATACCGGCTGCACGGTCTCCACCCGCACCGCGCGCGCCGGGCCGGGACGATGGAGGGTGAAATCGTCCATCATCACCCCGCCATCCGCCGGGGCGGTGGCTCCGAAACGGATCGCGCGCGTGCCTGCGGGGAGCGCCAGCCGGACCTCCGTCTTGAAGCCGCCGGTCACCACGTGATCGGCATTGTGGATCGCTTTCCAGCCGCCGTTCTCCCTTGCCTCGATGCGGAACCGGAACGGCGCCCGGCTGGTCCAGCGTTCCGCGTGGAAGGACAGCACGCTGCCCTCCGCCGCGGGTTCCGCCAGCAAGAGCACGGCTTGGCGTTCGCCTGCGCCGGACAGCCTCAACGACTGTCGCCCGCTCTTCGCGTTGCCGTGCTGGATGCTCGCATGACCTTGTGCCGCCGACCAAGTGCCGGTGGCGGTTGTTAGACCCGTGAAGGGCCCGGCGGGCGCGGTTTCGAAGGATTCGTTCGCCGCCAGCCGGGTGGCGAGCAGCGCGAGGCAAATGACGAGTCTCATCGGTGTGTCAGTGGGTCGGGAAAGCGCGGTCCGTCGGTGCCGCCCGTCGGGGATCATCATGAACATCCGATGAACACGCAGGCAAGGACCGGTCGCACCGGGCTATTTCCCCCGGTCGAACAGATAGCGCAGCAGGTCCAGCCGCTGCTGCTCGGTCATCCAGGAAGTCAGTCCCTCCGGCATCAGGCTGCCGCTATCGGTGCGGGCGACGATCGCGGATTTCAAGATCGGCTCGACCGGTCCGCCGGCGCTGTCACGCAGCGTGATCTCGTCCGCCGATTCCCGCGCCACGGTGCCCTGCAAAGTCCGGCCGTCCCGGGTCGTGATATGGGTCAGCATGAAACCCTCCTTCACCTGCCGCTTCGGCCAGAGCACGGCTTCCACGATGACTTCCGGCATCATCGCGCGGCCGATCGACCCCAGATCGGGACCCAAGGCGCCGGCTTCGTCGCCGGACTTGTGACAGGCGATACAGGCCGCCTGCGGGGCGGCGTAGATTGCCGCGCCCCGCGTGGCATCGCCGCCTGCCAGCGCTTCCGCGACCAAGCGCTTCACCAGGGCATCGCTGTAGGCGGGAACGCCGGGGGCAATGCCGGCGGCCGAGTTGAGCGCGTCGCGGACGGGTGCTTCATCGCGGCCGTTCTCCGCCATCCATTGCAAGGCGAGCTTCGCGGCGGCCGGCGACAAACCGGCATCGCTGATTGCTTTCGCCAGAATGTCAGGCCCGTCCCGCAACCGCAGGAAGGGCTCGAGCACGGGACCGATCCCGGCGGCCGATGTGGCTCTTGCCAGTTGCTCCGCGCCGCGGACCGCCACCGCGGTGGGATCGAGCGGCGCGATCGCTTCAAATGCGGCCGCACGCAACAGCGGATCATCGGAACCGGTGAAGGCCATGGCGTCCGGCAGCGACTCCTTGCCGCGCAGCTTCACCACGGCCGCCAGTGCCTCCGCCCGGACCGCGGGCGGGGTGGCGGGGTCGGCGAGCAGCGCGCCAATCCGCTCCGCGTTGCCCCAGTCCTTGCCCGACGCGGCAACTATCCGGCAGGCCGCGAGCTGCGCCACCGGGTGCGGGCTGCCAAGCAATTGCCGGACTTCGCCACCATGGTCCGCCCCCGGGCTGCGCCGGGCCCTGGCAACCAGGGCATCCATCACCGCCGGCGAATCCGGCGCCCGGGCGATCGCAAACTCCATATCTTCCGGCGTGCCATGTTCCACCAGCACGGCCAACAAGCTGGCACGGGTTGCGGGACCCGGCTTGCCGGCCCGCAGCAACTCGCGGACCCGCAGCGTGATCGAGGTGCTTCCCTCCGTGGTCAGGACCCGGGCCAGGGCGTGGGTCCGTTCGCCGAAATCGAGCCGCCCTTCCGCCAAGGCGGGTTTCCAGTGCGGCGATAGGGCATGGATGCACAAGGTAAGGGCGTGATTCAAGGGGGCGTCCATCGGCCGGTCGAGCGACCGGGTGGCCACCACCACCGCATCCGCCGCCAGCCGCGGCGGCATCCACCCGCACGCCACCACCGCTTCCAGCCGGACCCGCGGGTGTTCGTCGGCAACCGCTTTCCCTAACAGACCAAGCGGGGCCTCAAGCTTCTCCGCCCAGACTCCGGCCAGCCGCGCCGCCCACGCGCGATCCCGGAAATCGGCCGACGCCATCAGGCGGGCGATGAGCACCGGGCTCGCGGTTTCGTGGGCGGCGAACACTCCGCTCAGTTCGTAGAGGAAACCCATGTCTTCCTTTCCACGTCCGGACTCCAGCGCGGCGTTGACCGCTGGCAGCACGTCACCGGCCGCACGGCGGAACAACGCGAACTTCGCGGCGTCGCGCTCCCAGCGTTCGGTCGAAGCAAGTCGCTCGACCCACTGCGCCGGGGTCAATCCGCCGAGCGCCGGCTTGGGAACCAGCGGCCGGTCCTTCGCCGTCATCCGCCAGATGCGTCCGTGCGAGCGGTCCCGGCGCGGGTCGCGGTAGCTCGCCTGATAGTGACCGATGACCGGATTCAACCAATCGCATACATAGATCGCACCATCCGGACCGACCCGCGATTCGACCGGCCGGAACTCCATGCCGCCCGCCATCAGGTCGCCCAGCTCTTCGCTGGCAAAGCCCGAACCAATGTCGCGCAGGCGGTATAGCTGCACCTGGCTGGTGTAATAAGTGCTCTTCAGCAACGCGCCGCGCAACTCGTCGGGCAGATGACTGCTGCCGAGGAACTCCGGCTCCATGCTCTTGCCGCGCGATGTGGCCATGCCGGTGGGCAAGGCCAACGGATGCAGCGTCGGAATGATCGCCGGGGTGGTGTGCCAGATTGCAAAATCGGCACCGCTGCCATGAAAAACCTGGCCACGGTCATCCCACGCGGTGCCCCAGCAATTCAGACCCGCGCTGCTCTCGTTGAGGAACGAATCGAGCCTCAACGTGCGCGGGTTGAAGCGCCAGATTCCGCTCCGGTTCAGCTCCGCCAGCCCGCGCGGCGTCTCGACATACGACCAGATGTGATAGCCTTGGGTGAACCACAGGCAGCCGTCCGGCCCCCAGCGCAGCGAATTCGCGTTCTGGTGCGTGTCGCCGGTCCCGAAGCCGCTCAGCACGATCCGCCGTCCGTCCGCTTTCCCGTCCCCGTCCGCGTCGGGCAACTGCACCAGTTGCGTGCTCTCGCAGACGTAGAGCCCGCCGCCGGCTTCCACCGGCGCGAACTCGAAGCCCATCGGCATCGTCAGGCCCTCGGCGAAGCGCGACGATCGGTCGGCCTTTCCGTCGCCATCGGTATCCTCCAGCATCAGGATGAAATCGCGGCCATGCTCGCCAGGTTGGAGCTGCGGATAGGACGGCGTGCAGGCGACCCACAGCCGCCCGCGCTCGTCCCAGCGGATCTGCAGCGGCCGCACCACGCCGAGCGACTCGTCGGCGAAAAGATTCACCTCGAAGCCCTCGCGCATCGTGAACCGGTTCATCTGCTCGGCGGCCGAGAGGGCCGGCGGATCGGCCAGCGCCGGGCCTGGCGGGAGAGGCTCCGGTGAGGCGGTGCCTGCGGCGAGCGCATGGACGGTGGCATCCGCGTGGGCCAGCAAGGGTTGGAACTTCTTCAACTCTTCCACGAAGGGCGGATGACCGGCCACCCCGCCGGCAAAGGGCTGCGTCGTGCGATCACCGAACGCAAAGGCCCAGTTCGCGCAGCGCCAGCTGTCGAACCACAGCCGGTTCTTCGCGACGACCGCCCTTCGCAGACCCTCCGGCACGGCCGCCTCCGCCCCGAGTTCGATCGCGATCATTTCCCCGACGAGCGCCATCCCCTGCTCCGTGAAATGAAACCCGTCCCGCGTGAGCCGGGCCTCGGGCATTGCCAGGAGCGGATCAAACAGGTTCACGAAAACCAGTCCACGCTCCCCGGCCAACTTGCGCGCCACCTCGTTGAATTCCCCGACCCGCGGGTTGAGGCCCGTGTTGTCCGGCACCCGGGGATCGGCCGGCTTCTCGAACGGTGTTGGCCCGATGATCACCAGCCGCGGCGTGCGCTGCACGAAGCCGTCGAGCAGCGCGCCGTAGCTGTTAGAAAAATCTTCGGCACTTCGGGTGCTGTCCATTGCCTCGATCTGACCGAACCACGCAACCACCACCGTGGCCCCCGCCGCCTCCAGATTCTCTTGCCAGGTCCCCCACTCCATCATGCGGTTCTGGCGGAACACCGTGTCGCCCTCCCACCCCATGTGGCGGAAGCGCGGTGCGACATCCCGCCATTGGAGTGCGAGCCGCGACTCGAGCTCGCCCCGCCCCTGCTCCAGCACCATGTTCTCGGGGCCGGCAAAGACCACCACGTCCCCCTCGATCAACCCGAACTTGCCCGCGTCAAAAGGCGGGATCTTGCGCCGGGGGCCAAGCTTCGCGGTGATCCTTGACGCTGGTCCCTCAACCGTCTCTGGCGCGGCCTCCGCATTCGACCCGTCGATGGCTAAAATGGACTCGCCACCGGAAAGTGAATCCCCTTCGGCGGCACAGGGTCCAAACCCCGCAGTCGCAATCGTCCACCAGATAAAAATGCGGCAAGAGACCATGGGTTCAAGAGTTTGAGGTAGGAAAGACGGAACCTGCAATACGTCGCGGATCCCGTTCATTCGTCATTCGGAAGGCTCCAGAAGCCTCATCGGCCGCTTGGACCGCACCCTTCTGCCGGGCCCGCGATCCATTTCACCGCCCGAAAAAATCTCGCCGACCTACCGACCTACCGACCTACCGACCTACCGACCTACCGACCTACCGACCTACCGACTTTCCGACTTTCCGACTCACCGTCCCACCGAAACACCGAAACACCGTCCCGCCGATTCCCTGCGGGCAAAAAAAGAGCCCGGCACCTTCTTGCGAAGATGCCGGGCAAATACCTGGCGGCGACCTACTCTCACAGGACCTGTCGTCCCAATAC
>CAMCYK010000258.1 GCA_945883695.1 Akkermansia muciniphila
GCAGCAGCAGCAGCAGCAGGATCCGGAACGCCGCCCAGCCGCGGCCGATCGAGCGGAAGCGCGAGAATTTCCTCACCGTGATCGGGTTCCAGTGGAACTTCCCGCCGGTGATCACCAGCACCAGCCCGGCGATCGCCATCAGGCCGCAGAAGGTGTAGCCGAAGAGTTCGCCCTGGTGCTCGAGCAGGTTCCGCGGGCTGAGCGTGAAGCCGCCCAGCACCCCCCCCGCGATCCCCGCATCCTGGATTTTCTCCGGAGTCGCCGTGAACGAGAAGAACCAGCGCAACGACGGCAGCGACAGCCCGCGGTAATGCGCCCAAGCCGCGGCGACGGCCACGAGGATCAGGATCAAGCCGGCTTTGCGGGGAAAGGTCATGTCACTTGTAGCTCACCCGGGGATCGACCAGCGCCACGCAGAGGTCGGAGAGGATGTTGCCGATCAGCAGCAGCAGCGCCGAGAAGAACAGGACCCCCATGATCAGCGGCTGGTCGCGTTCGTAAATCGCGCTGAACTGCAGCAGGCCGAAGCCGTTGATGTCGAACACCCGCTCGATCAGCATGCTGCCCGCCACCAGCAGCGAGATATTGTTGCCGAAGGTCGTGGCGATCGGGATGATCGAGTTGCGGAAGGCGTGCTTGAAGACCGCCGTCGGGAAGGACACCCCCTTGGCCGCCGCGGTCCGCACGTAGTCGGCGGCCAGGTTGTCCATCAGGTTGTTCTTCATCATCATGGTCATGAAGGCGAAGCTGCCGATCAGGTAGCAGACCAGCGGCATCGCCGTGTGGTGGAGCACGTCCTTGATCTTGCCGAAGGTGGAAAGGCTCTCGAAATCATCCCCGGTGAAGCCGCGGATCGGGAACCAGCCGAGCTTGGCCCCGAGGAACACCACCAGCAGCGAGCCGAGCGCGTAGCCGGGGATCGCGTAGCCGGCGAAGACCGCCACCGAGGTGACGTTGTCGAGGTAGGTGCGGTGGCGGATCGCCTTGACGATCCCCAGCGGCAGGCAGATCCCGTAGACCGCGATCATGCTGAGCAGCCCGAAGTAGAGCGACACCGGCATCCGTGCGAGAATCATCGACCAGACGCTGTCCTGATACTTCTTGGAGTTGCCGAGGCTCCCTTGCAACAGGCCGTCGTAGCCCGGTTTGAAGAGGATCGCGCGGTATTCGGGGGTCGCCGGGAGATCGACATCCGGGACCCATTTCTTCCAGCGCTCCGCCTGCTCCGCCGGGGTGCGCAGCCGCACCTCCCAGCCGGAAAGATCGGGCGGGATCTCGCCGGCCGCCTGCTCGGGCGGGTGCAGCGTCACCGTGCCATCGGCCGCGCGCTTGACCGTGACGACGTGGACGGTCCCGGGCAACGGGATCTCCACCTCGTCCTTGCCCTTCGGGAATTCCTTGCCGGTCTTCGCCAGGTCCCGCGGGGCGAGGCCCAGCCACTCGAAGTAGGAGCGCGCCAGGCCCTTGTCCTCATCCTCTTTCTCCTCCTCCTCCAGCACCTGCGCCGGAGTCAGCGAAAAGGCCGCCTCCGCCCGCGAACGCTTCTCGCCGCCGACCAGCTGCGCCAACCGCTGCTCCACCGGACCGCCCGGGGCCAGCCGGATCGTCGCGAACACCAGCGCCGTGATCCCGATCAAGGTGAACGGGACCAACAGGATGCGGCGGAGGAAATAGGCTCTCAAGACAGGGCGGTCGGAACGGTTTCCGGTCGTTCTAGCGATCCGCTTCACCCTTGCAAGCCCCCTCGGGCAAAAGCCGCCGCTTTGACTGAAACACGCGCTAAAACCGCCATTCCCGCCCATCCCGACCGATTGCCGCAAATTTTCCATGCAATCCGGGCGCGGGAAACGCTACTCCTCGGTTGACTCATGACACGCCGCACCCTTTTCCTGCTCCCCGCCCTGCTCTGCCTCGCCGGCTGCCAGCGCGAAACCCAGGTCGAAAAGGCGAACCGGGAGGGCATTCTGATCTTCGGCAACTCGAACGAACCGAAGGGGCTCGACCCCCAGGTCGTCACCGGCGTGCTGGAGAGCAATATCCTGCGCGCCCTGTTTGAGGGCCTGGTTTCCGACCACCCGAGCGACGACGCGGCCATCGTCCTCGGCGGCGCGGCAAGCCTCGAGCCCGACGCCACCGCCGCCGTGTGGACCGCCCGCCTGCGGCCGGACGCCAAGTGGTCCGACGGCGCGCCCGTCACCGCCCACGATTACGTGTTCTCCTTCGAGCGCATCCTGACCCCGGAGTTCGGCGCGAAATACGCGGAAATGCTCTATTTCCTCAAGGGCGCCGACCGTTTCAACCAGGACCGGCGCGGGGAAATCCTCTTCATCGTGAACGCCGACCCCGTGGTCCCCGCGGAACTGGCGGCGCGGATCCAGTTCCGTCCCGACGGCAGGGTGGATTTGAAACCCCTCGGCGAGGATCCCGCATGGGAGGACCTCGCGACCGACGAGGCCCGCCTCCTGTGGGTGCGCTCCAAGGGGCTGGACACGCTTTCGAAAGAGGAACTCGCCTGGATCGCCCACAAACCGCTGGAACGCTTCACCTGGCCCGCGGAAGTCACCGCGGAGATCGCCAGCCGCGTGGTCGCCCGCCTGACCGAAGTCCACGGCACCAGCCTGTGGAGCCTGGCCCAGGTCGGCGTCGAGGTCGTCGACGACCTCACCCTGCGGCTCACCCTGCGCGGACCCACCCCCTACTTCCCCCAGGTCCTCAAGCACTACACCTGGAACCCGGTGCCGCGCCACGTCGTGCTGAAACACGGCACCATGACCCAGAAGGGCAACCCCTGGTCCAAGCTCGGCAACATCGTCTCCAACGGCCCTTACCAGCTCAAGTCATGGCGCCGCACCGACCACCTCGAGGTCGAGCGCAACCCGCACTACTGGGGGGCCGCCGACGTCACCCTCAACGGCGTCCGCTTCCTGCCGATCAGCAATTCCTACACCGAGGCCCGGATGTTCCGCGACGGCCAGATCCACACCACCTACACCGCCCCGCCGGAGATCGTGGACCTGATGCTCAAGGAAAACCCCGCCGTGCTGCGCCAGGAACCCTACGTCGGCACCCTGTTCATCCGCTGCAATACCAAGCGCAAGCCGCTCGATGACGTCCGCGTCCGCCGCGCCCTCAGCCTCGCCTTCAACCAGCAGGAAATCTGCGACAAGATCCTCCGCGGCTACAAGCCGGCTTACGGAATGACCCCGCCGATGGCCGGCTACGACACCCCCCACGCGATCTCCTTCAACCCCGAGGAAGCCCGCCGGCTGCTCACCGAGGCCGGCTTTCCCGCCGACGCCGACGGCAAGCGGCCGGATTTCCCCCGCCTGAAATACCTGATCGCCAGCCGCGAGACCGCCGCCACCACCGCCCAGGCGATCCAGGCGATGTGGCGCAAGGAACTCGGGATCGAGGTCGAGATCGAGAACAAGGAATGGACCGCCTACCTCGCCGCGATGCAGGACTTCGAATACGACCTCGCCGGCTCCGGCTGGATCGGCGACTTCCTCGACCCGCTGACCTTCCTCGAAATGTGGTCCGACGGCAACGGTAACAACCTCACCGGCTGGACCCACCCGAAATTCGAGGAACTCCTCAAGCAATCCCACCAGGAGGCCGACCCCGCCAAGCGCTACGCCATCCTGCGCGAGGCCGAGACCATCCTGACCGCCGAGGCACCCGTCCTGCTCACCGCCTGGTATGCCCGCAATTACCTGATGGATCCCTCCGTTGAAGGCTGGCACCCGCTGCTCCTCGACAACCACCCCTACGACGTGCTCCGCCTGCGCACCCAGTGACCCGACGCCATGGCCCGTATCATTTTCAGCCGACTCTTCCAGGGACTGCTCACGCTGTTCGTCCTGGTCACCATCACCTTCTTCCTGGTGCGCCTGATGCCGGGCAGCCCCTACACCGATGAGAAGGCGATGCCCGCCCATATCCTCGAGCAACTCAAGGCCTACGTCGGCCTCGACAAGCCGCTGCCGGTCCAATACCTGACCTACCTCAGGAACCTGATCCTGGAACAGGACCTCGGCGTCCTCCTGAAAAAGGACGGCGTCAAGGTTTCCGAGATCATCAGCCAGTCCTTCCCCGTCTCCGCCCTGCTCGGCGTGCTGTCGATCGGGATCGCCCTGATGGTCGGCATCCCCGCCGGGATCATCGCCGCGGTGAAAAAGAACGGCCCGCTCGACTACACCTGCCTCGCCGCCGCGATGACCGGGATCTGCCTGCCCAGCTTCGTCATCGGGCCGCTCCTCGCGGTCTCCGCCGGCCTCGGCCTCAAGTCGCTCAACGTCGCCGGCTGGAATTCGCCGGTCGACTGGATCCTGCCCGCCCTTACCCTCGGCATGGTCAACGCCGCCTACCTCGCCCGGCTGACCCGCGGCGGGATGCTCGACGTCCTCAACCAGGATTACATCCGCACCGCCAAAGCGAAGGGCGTCCCCGGCTGGCAGATCGTCACCAAGCACGCCCTGCGCGGCGGCCTCATCCCCGCCGTCGCCTACGTCGGCCCGGCCTTCGCCGGCATGATTTCCGGCTCCTTCGTCATCGAGACCATCTTCCAGGTCCCCGGCATGGGCCAGCACTTCGTCAATGCCACCACCGACCGCGAGTACTTCCTGATCCAGGGCCTCGTGCTGTTCTACGGCTTCCTCATCGTCGGCGCCAACCTGCTGTCCGACCTCGCCCAAATCGCCCTCAACCCGCGCCTCCGGGCCGCCGCCTGATTTCCCCATGTCCGTCCCCGTCGAGAAAGGTCAATCTCCCTGGCAAGACGCCTGGCACCGGCTGTCGCGCAACAAGGCCGCCATGCTCGGCCTCTGGTTCCTGGTGGTCATCGTGCTGCTTTGTTTCATCGGCCCCTTGCTGCCCTTCGTCAAAAGCCCCACCGTCATCAACCTCGACAACCCCGGCGCCGGGCCCTCCGCCGTCCACTGGTTCGGCACCGACCAGCTCGGCCGCGACCTGTTCGCCCGCGTCCTCTACGGCGGCCAGGTCTCGCTGCTCGTCGGCATCGTCGCCACCGGCGTCGCCGTCGCCATCGGCCTGGTCTACGGCGCGGTCTCCGGCTACGTCGGCGGCAAGCTGGACGACCTCATGATGCGGATCGTCGACATCCTCTTCGCCCTGCCCTTCCTGGTCCTCGTCATCCTGTTCTCGCTGGTCGTCGACAAACCCGCCTCCGAAGTCACCGAATGGGTCATCAAGACCACCGGCTGGAGCCGCGACAAGGTCGCCCCGATCACCACCCTGATGCCGCTGTTCATCGCCATCGGCTCGATCGGCTGGCTGACCATCGCCCGCATCGTCCGCGCCCAGGTGATGACCTTCAAGCACCAGGAATTCGTCGAAGCCGCCCGCTCGCTCGGCCTCGGCCACGGCCGCATCCTGTTCCGCCACATCCTGCCGAACGTCATCGGCCCGATCATCGTCTACACCACCCTCGCCGTCCCCGGCATCATGCTGCTGGAAAGCGTGCTGTCCTTCCTCGGCCTCGGCGTCCGCCCGCCGAACAGCTCGTGGGGCATTTTGATCAAGGAAGGGGCCGACCGGATGGAGACCAACACCTGGCTCCTGCTGTTCCCCGCCCTCTTCTTCTCGAGCACCCTGTTCGCCCTCAATTTCCTCGGCGACGGCCTGCGCGACGCGCTCGATCCGCGGTCGTCGAAGGATTGACACGATTTTGCTCGCCAACCCGGGCCCGGAATGTGTTCATCTGAACCATGCTTAACCGCATCTGTGACCTCCCCCTCGACGACCGCCCCCGCGAGAAGCTCGCCCGGTTCGGGGCCGGAGCCCTCGACAATGCCGAATTGCTCGCCCTCTTCCTGCGCACCGGCATGAAGGGCCGCAGCGCGATCCAGATCGGCCGCGACCTGCTGGAGCACTACGGATCGATCGGCTCGCTCGGCAGCGCCGGCGTCGGCGAGCTCGCCAAGCAGCCCGGCCTCGGCCTCGCCAAGGCCTGCCAGCTGGTCGCCGCCTTCGAGCTCGGGACCCGCGCCGCCCGCGAACAGCTCAACCAGACCCCGCTCGACTCGCCGGAGCGGATCTACCAGACCTTCGCCGCCCAGCTCGCCTGGCTGCGCCACGAAAAGCTGCTGGTCGCCCTGCTCGACACCCGCCTGCGCCACGGCGGCACCGTGGAAGTCAGCGCCGGCAGCCTGACCGAAACCTCCGCCCACCCGCGCGAAATCCTCCGCCCGGTGATCACCCGCGGCGCCTTCGGCTTCGTGCTGATCCACAACCACCCCTCCGGCGACCCCGCCCCCAGCCGCCAGGACGAGACCTTCACCCGCCGGATGATCGAATCCGCCGACCTGCTCCAGCTGCGCTTCCTCGACCACGTCATCGTCGGCCGCCCCGACGCCGGCCGCACGCCCTACTACTCCTTCCGCGAGGCGGGCATCATTGTCTGATGCGTTCCCTTCCCACCCGCGCATCGACCGCCACGTGGGGCTCATCTTCCGGTGATTCCGGCCGGCATCGGACGAACAAGCCCCGCTGGAACCCCGTCCGGGGTTCGCTTCCATGCCTGATCCTTCCCCGGGGGTGTTCGCTGCGCTCGACCCCCGGCTACTGGCTTTATCCCCTCCGGGGATTCAGGCTCCTTGGTCCGATCTCTTAAGACATTGGGCTTGAGCTGGCCGCTTTTGCTTCCTAGAGCCGGCTGAAGCCGGCGTCCCCGTGAAAACATGAACAAAGGCGACCCGCAGGCCGCCTTCCTTGGAATTTGGAACTTCCGAAACTTGGAACTTCACTTCACGCCCTGCTTCGAGAGGCGCGTGCCCTTGGTCGCACCCTGGCGGGCTTTGAACTTCGGGTTGCTCTTGCAGATCACGTAGAGCGTGCCCTTGCGCTTCACGACTTGGCAGTCGGCGTGGCGGCGCTTGGCGGAGGCGAGTGAGGAAAGAACTTTCATGGCAGAATGGTCGCTCGGTGGCGGGCCGCGGAAATTACGGAACCCAAGTGGCATGTAAAGCCGATTCTCACCCGAAAATCCACGGCTCCCGTGCCGGATCTGGACCAAGCATGAATCGGATTCCAAAAAAGGAGCGGTGCGGGGGGCTCGCCCGCAGCTCCGTGGCTGCGGCATCTTGCCGCAAGCCTTCCCGGGATTTCCCTGCCTTTATCCCATCCCTCCCATCCATCCCGGTCCCATTTCCAAAGCCCCCCGCGAAAAACAGTGTTCATCCGACCTCCGCCATGGTCTCCTTCCGCTGCCCTGACGGATGAGCGAGAACTTCTACCAGCAAACCACCGCCGCCCCGACCACGTCCTTCGACGTCTCGCTGCGCCCGCCCGTCTTTTCCGAGTTCATCGGCCAGGAGAAGGTCAAGGACCGGCTGCTGCTGATGGTCGAAGCCGCCGCCCGGCGCGGCGACGTGCTCGACCACGTCCTGCTCTCCGGCCCGCCCGGCCTCGGCAAGACCACCCTCGCCAACATCATCGCCCGCGCCACCGGCTCCCAGCTCCACGTCACCTCCGGCCCGCAGATCGAAAAGGCCGGCGACCTCGCCGGGGTCCTCACCAACCTGCAGAAGGGCGACGTCC
>CAMCYK010000259.1 GCA_945883695.1 Akkermansia muciniphila
GACATCGCCGACTTTCACCACCCAGATCTCCCCGTATTCACAGATCACATAGAGATGCCGGCCGTCCGAAACCGGAGAGGCGGTGAATCCGTTGCCCGGGAGGCGCTGGCTATGGAGGATCTTGCCGTCGGTGGCGTCAAAACAGGTGAGCGACCCGCGGTCATCGCAGGCGTAAAGACGGTCGCCGATCACGATGGGCGTCTGCATGTAATTTCCCTTGCGGGAATGGACCCAGGGAATCGCTTCGTTGGTTTCCGTGATATCCGGCGGCGTGATGTCCCCCTTCGCGGAAAGCCGGACGGCCCGCATCGGGCGGTGGATCCCGTGTGCGCTCGTGAAATAGGCCAAACCCTTGCCCACGACCGGAGTCGGGACGGGAATGTCGCCCCCGCCCGTCAGTTTCCAGATTTCCTTTCCGGTCTCGAAATCGTAGCCGCCCGTGTGGTGCCAGCCGTTGACCAGGATCTGGGTCTTGCCCTCCCACTCGGCAACCGTCGGCGTACTCCAGGTCGGCACATCCTTGCGGACCGTCCGCCAGATTTCCTCCCCGGTCGCGAGATCGAACACCGCGAGGAAGGAGTCCTTCTGCACATCGCATTGCACCACGACCTTGTTCCCGTGAATGACGGGTGAACTGGCGAATCCCCATTGGGCGGTGGGCACCTGGAAATAGCCGGCGTCCATCGCTCCGAGGTCCTTCTTCCATACGAGCTCGCCCTCCATGTCGAAGCAGAACATCCCTTCGGATCCGAAGTAGGCCACGATGTACTCGCCGTTGGTGGCGGGTGTCGAGTTGCATTGCGTCGCCTTGGTGTGGCGCTGGCTTCGGGGAGCGGCTTGATGCCCGAGCTTGTTGAAGAGCACCTTGCCGGTGGCCCGCTCGACGGCGATCAGATGCCATTGATGGATCCCCTTGTCCTCCGCCGAACGGATATCGCCATAAAGCCCGATCTTGAGCTCGGCCTCCTCCGGACTCACCACCGTGGTGACATAAATGCGGTCCTTCCAGATGATCGGCGCGGAGTGCGCCAGGCCGGGAATCGGCGTCTTCCAGAGGATATTCTCCCCGGTTTCGACGTTCCACTTGACCGGCGTCGGGGGACCCGTCCCCAGCCCACTCGCACCGGGCCCGCGGAACTGTGGCCAAAACTCACCGGCAGGTGTCAGCCCGGTCAGAGTGAGGAACAAAAGCAGGCAGGGAAGCAAACTGGGAGGTCGATGAAACATGATGAGGAAGATGGTCGCGAGTGGCAGGATGCCAAGAACCGAAGACGAGTTTCAGACCCCGAAATCAACGTTTCGATATCGAGTTTCCGGGCAGTGCGACAAGCCATTTGCATGGGTTTTCCGCCCTCACGGCGATGCCTTCGCCTCGAGTCGGAGGAAGCCTTTCGTCCCGAGCGGCAACCAGGCGCGGCGCTGCTCGGTGATGCCATCGCTCGAGATCAGCTCGTCGTTCGCGGCCGGCGACCAGGCATCCAGCGCGTCGGTTTGGAACGCGGAAAGAATGCCGTCATCGCGGTCCTTCCGCACGCTGTAATCCAGCACGAACCGGGGAGTCGGCCCGCTGGAATCGACTCCGGACGCAAGTGCCGTGAAGGCCTGGGCGTCGCTGCCGAGGAAGTATTCGATGAAATTTTCGAGACCGTCGGAATCCGGGTCGCCGGTGCTTCCTCCCCCGCCCGCCGCACCGAAGGTCGCGAGGCTCCACGCGGCGTAGCCACCGCCCCCGCTGCCCGGCCCGGGAACGGCGGCGAGCCATGCCGCGGGGTCGCTCCCTTGACGGCGGACACCGACCCGGCGGATCGACGAACCGGTGCCGGAAGCGGTGCTCGGCCACGGGGCCGTGGCGAGGTAGGGCACCTCGTCCTCGACCATCAGCCCGATGAAACCCGGCTCGTCCTGCGGGGCGGGAACCCGGCGCCGCAACCGCACCGTGCCGGCCGTGTCGCCCAGCGTGGCGGCCGCCGACCACGGACCGATCAGGCGGACCGCCGCCGCCACGCCATACTGCGCCCGGAACGAGGCCGCCGTGGCGGGCAGCAGGACGGGATCGAAGGCGACCATCACGACCGCCTCCGCCGGGGCCAGCGACTCGGCGGAGGCGAAGTCGAAATCGACATCGCCGCGCAGGGTCCAGTCGCCGAGGGATTGCGTGGACGCGCCGGTATTGGAAATCTCCACGAACTCCGGCGTGGTGCCGGCCGGGTGGTAGTGGATTTCGGTGACCTGCACCGGGCCGACCCGGGGCGCGGCATTGGCGGTGGCCGGCGTCCACAACGCCAGCGGTGCCAGGCTGCCACTGCCATCGGGCGAGCGACCGTAGGGGATTCCGGCAAGCAGTGGCGTCCAGTTGGCCTTCTGCTGGAAGGTCAGCAGCTTGCCGCTCACCGGGTCGGCGGAGATCAGCCACAGCGCGCCGCCGCGATCCCCATCCAGCGAAAACTCGCCACTGCCGATCGGACCGGGCGCGGGATTCCACGCCCCGTTCGGATTGAAGTCCTCTTCGTCGAACACCAGGAAGCCGCCCGCGGGCAAGGCGGTACCGTTCGGGATGCGGAACTGCTTGTAATCCTCCTCGCGGGTCGCCGACGGCTCGTTGCTCAAGTACCAACCGCCAAGATCCACCGGCGTCGCGCCCGGATTGTGGAGCTCGATCCCGTCGCGACCGCCGGCCGCGGGACTTGCCAGAATTTCGTTCACCACCACCGCGCTCGCCGGGAAAGGATTCGCGCCACCCGGGCTGCCATGCACCGCCTCGCTGGAATCCCACATCATCGGATTCTCGTAGTCGCCGGTGAAGCCGCTGGTTCCGACATACTCCAGCGCGCTCCCGGAGCCGTCCGCCCGTTCGGGCCAGTCGCCTTCGTCGTCATAGGCGAAGAGCGCGATCGACCCGCCATTGCGATCCAGCGCGGCGATCGCTTCCCCGCTGTTGTCCAGGCTCCCGCCCGTCCAGGTCCCGGCGATCCGGGCCGCCGCCGCCGGGCCGTAACGCAGTTCGAAAGCGGCCGGATTCCTGACCACCAGCGCCTTCGCGCCGGCACCCAGGGTGAAGGGCGCGAGCACCAACCGTTCGACCGGCGAGCCCTCCACCAGGGTGACTCCGTCCAGATTGACCGGCGTGGCCGCGAGGTTGGTCAGTTCGATCCATTCGAAGTCCCCCGCCGTCACCCCCGGCAGCGCGGCGGACTCGGCGGCCGAAGCGTCCAGGGGATTGTAGTGAATCCCGCTCACCCGGAGATCGGCGGCGCCGGCGTAGGTTTCATTGACCAGATAGAGCGACTCGACCGGCCCGCTCCAGTTGGTCGCCGGGACCGCGTAGCTGCCGGCGCGCCAGGCACGGGCACGGAGCCTCAGGGTCGAAGGGATCGACACCGGTGTCCCGGAGTAAACAAGGGCCGACGGGGCAAAGCCGCCACCTTCCGCCCGCGGGTCGCTGCCGTCGGTCGTGTAGTAAACGGTGCTCCCCGGCGGCACCGAAATGGCGGTGGTCACGCCGGCCGCGACCGGTCCCGGCGGACGAACGATGACCGGCTGACGGGTGAACTGACCGTCGATCCACGTGGTCCGGGCCGCCAGCCAGTCTTTCATGATGCTGGTCTCGGTGACGATGCTGTTTGATGTGGCGGAGCCATACCACCGCTGGTAATCCCGCCGCGCCGGATGGTCGGCGTCGCTTGGTTTGAACTCGGCCAGGTAGCCGTCGAGCACGGCGTTGATGTTGCCGGTGGACAGCGGGCCGCCGCGCAATTCCTGCCAGCGGTCGACCCAGGTCTGGCGAAACTCGGCGTCCTCGAACAATTTCTGCCACCAGGCGAAGCGGAAGTGATCCGTCGAGCCATTGGTCTCGAAACCGGTGCCGTGCCAACTGTAGGGATCGTTGTCGCGGCTGTCGGTGGAATTCACCGAGCGATCGAAGTCCCACAGCGGCCCCGCCGCCATCGGAGCGCCCCGCTCCTTGTGGAAATAGGCGCTCAAGCGCAGGGCATCGACATTCTTGGCAAGCGTGCCGAACAGGTTGTGATCGGCCCACGCTTCCGAATCGATGAAACCTCGGTAGTTGCGCGTGCTGAAGCCGCCGGCCGCCTCGGTATAGAGCGTGTCCTCGAAGCCCTGGAAATAGCTGACCATCGAGGCCGACTGGGAGCTCACGAGGTTTGCCAGTTTCGGCCGGTGGATCACCAGGTTGTCGCCACCGGTGCCGGAGGGCGGGAGATTGCGCGCGGTCTTCCAGGAGAATTCGTCATTCTCCGGCGGATCGACCTTGAAGATGTAGCCGCCGCTGACCTCCGGCTGGACGGTGTCGGTGGCGTCGAGCCGCGCGACATCGACGCGGTCCGCGCCCCGCCGGATGGTCTCGCAGAGGATATAAACGCCGCGATAGTCGGCATACTCGAGGGTGTCGCCATCCTGGTTGAAGTAGACCTCGACCAAACGCGTGCGGGGCGCCCAGCGGCCGGCCTGGCGGCTCATCTCGTAGATCCAGGCGTTCCGCATGAAGGCGCGGTCAAAGTCATAGCAGCCGACCAGCGCCCAATCCGAGCCCCCCGGCATCCCAAGCACCGGAGCCTCGGTCTCCGCGCCGTTCTCGTCGAACAGTTCGAAGCTGTAGGATTTCTTGGGGAAGCCCGCGGAACTGCGCCCGCGCAGCTTGATGCCGGTGTTCATCGTCAGCACCGGCGCCGTCGCCGGGGAAATCGTGGCATAGCCGGATAGGTCGCGGTCGTAGATCTGGACCCGCGCACTTTGGGCAATGTTGTTGTTCGGCAGTTCGCCGAGCCCGCGGTTGTTGACGACCACGATCGGCAGCGCGGATCTGAAAGCGCTGCCGGTCGCATTGTAGTTGGACAAGGTGGCGTCGAGCCGCTCGTAGTGAGCTGCCCCGATGAATCCCAGAGCGCCGGTCGCCGGCTGGTAGATCCGCGCCCGAACCACCGTGCTGGTGGCAATCTGGATGGGTCCGCTGTAGGTTGCGGAGGACGGCCCGGGCGTGCTGCCGTCGGTGGTGTAGCGGATCTGCTGGCCCCCGATCGCACCGGACAAGGTGAGATTGACATTGGCGGAGAATGTCCCGGCGGCGCGCGAAAATTCGACTTGCTGGGGGATCACGGTGCCCGGCACTCCTGAATTCCGGGCCCCGGGCGTCGGCTTGGCGAAAAAGCCGGCGGGCGGCGCCCCACCGGGAACCACCACCTCGCCCACCAGCTCGGGCCGCATCAGGAAGTCGGAACTGAAGAGATTCTGGTTGAGCGCCTGGATCGCCAGCACGTTCTGGCCGCTGGCGAGGAGCCCCGCGCTTTCGGTCACATTGAAATCCATGAACACCAGGCTGTCCGCGTCCGTGGCCTGGGTGGCGGTGGCGGCACTGTTCCACACCGGATTCGCGGGCGCGTTCCGCCGGACCTGGGTCCCGCCGGACATCAGGGGCTGGCCGTTGAGCCAGGCGACGAACCCGTCGTCGAACTTCACCCGCAGCGTGAGGCTCCCGAGAGCGGTATCGGCCGCCACCGTGAACGGAACCCGCAGGTAGGCGGAGTTGTTTTTGCCGAAACCATACATGCCCGACTCGGTGTTGCCGGTGGCGCCGATTTGCGGAAGGTAATTGACGCCCGAGGTGCTTCGATCGAACCCGATCCCCAGGGGCGTGCTGGTCCAACCGGTCGGCACGAACGAAATTTCCCGCCAGGTCGCCGCGGGATTGCTCGAGGACGTCGGCACGATCCATTCCGCCTGGGCGGTCTCCGGAAACAGGGTGATCGGGGCGACGTTTGACGGAAACCCGTATGAAATGTCGGGAAACTGCGCGGGAAACGAAGGATTGAAATGCGAGGCGACCGTCACCCCGTTCGCCCGGATCAGCCCGAGATACTCGCCCGCGGCCGTGAGGGAGAAATTCGTGTGAAGCGGCTGGCCGGCCACCCGCCGGTCCTTGCCGGAGGCGAAAACCACCAGATAAGCACCCGGGGCGATCGTCGTCGCCGGAAACCGCCACTTCGTCTTGTTCGCGGAACTGTCGGTGAGATACCAATTGCGCAGGTCGACCGGGGTCGGATCCGGATTGTGGATTTCCACCCAGTCGGCGCGGTCCCCGTCCTCGTCCCGCAGCCCGGCCTGGTTGCTCGCGCAAAACTCCGTGATCAGCGGACCGGCCGCCGCGGTCAGGAATCCGAAACCGATCAGGCGGCAAAGGAGAACAATCAGCGGGCGCATCGGAGAGGGGATGGGGCGGAAGGGTGCACAGGGAGCCAGACAGCCCGGCAGACAGCCCGGCAGACAGCCCGGCGGAATCGACCCGCCGGGTGACCTTTACGTCACAATGACGCCGCGGGTGTAGTCGGCAGTATCGCCGCGACCAGACGAAAGAAAACCCGGAAATTTGATCCGGCCGCCACTCCGGCCGGAATCATACACAATTCCGGAGTGGACGAACGGAGCGGGTCCGCTTATTCCGATGCTTCCCATGGCCTATTTCCCTGAAATTCCCAAGATCGTTTACGAGGGTCCGAAATCGAAAAACCCCCTCGCCTTCAAGCACTACAACCCCGACGAGCTGGTCGAGGGCAGATCGATGCGCGACCACATGCGCTTCGGTGCCGCCTACTGGCACGTCATGCGCAACAGCCTGTCCGACCCCTTCGGCGGCGGCACCGCGGTGACGCCGTGGGACGATCTCTCCGACTCGGTCGACAACGCGAAGAAGCGCGCCGACGTGTTCTTCGAGTTCCTCGACAAGATCGACATCGGTTATTACTGCTTCCACGACCGCGACATCGCGCCGGAGCTCGATGATTTCTCGAAATCCACCGCTGCGCTCAACGCCGTGGTCGATCACCTCGACGGCCTCCAGCAGGCCACCGGCAAGAAGCTGCTCTGGGGCACCGCCTGCCTGTTCTCCCATCCGCGCTACTCCCAAGGCGCCGGCACCTCCCCCGACGCCCGGGTCTTCGCCTACGCCGCGGCCCAGGTGAAGGCCGCGATGGACGCCACCCACAAGCTCGGCGGCGAAGGCTACACCTTCTGGGGCGGCCGCGAAGGCTACGCGACGCTGCTCAACACCGACATGAGCCGCGAGCTGGACCACCTCGCCGCGCTGCTCCACATGGCCGTGGCCTACGCGAAAAAGATCGGCTACACCGGCCAGTTCTACATCGAGCCGAAGCCGCGCGAACCCTCCACCCACCAGTACGACTCGGATTCCGCCGCCTGCTTGAATTTCCTGCGCCAGTACAACCTGCTGGACCACTTCAAGCTGAACATCGAGACCAACCACGCCACGCTGGCCGGCCACACGATGGAGCACGAACTCACCGTCGCGCTGGGCGCCAACGCGCTCGGTTCGATCGATGCCAACCAGGGTGACACCCTGCTCGGCTGGGACACCGACCAGTTCCCGACCGACCTCTACGGCACCACCAAGGTGATGCTGAAAGTCCTCGAGATGGGCGGCTTCACCACCGGCGGCCT
>CAMCYK010000260.1 GCA_945883695.1 Akkermansia muciniphila
GCGACCGGGACCGGCGTGCGCGGCGTGGTCGCCTCGGTCGATGCCGGGGCTGGAACCATCACCCTGAGCGCCAACCTCGGCCTCGCGCTGGCAGCGGGCGACACGGTTTCGCTCATGGCCTCCCGCGGCCAGGTGCCGGTCGGCGCCACCACCAAGGAGGTCAACGCCCCCACGGTCTTCGCCGTGAACGAGGGGCCCGCCCTCATCGAACTGGACGGCACCGCGGCCTGCCGCATCAACCTGGTGGCCGGCGAGTATTCCTGACCTTTCCAGCTTCGTCGGACATGGTTGGTGGACACCCTCTTCCGGGAAACCGGGAGGGGGTGTCCCATTTTGACAGGGAGGCATGGGCATGAGCCTCGAATCGGAAATCCTCGCGGACCTCCACCAGCTTCTCTCGGAGCATGGCGTCCGGGCGCGGTGGCAATCGATCGACCTGCTCGTGCTCGTAAGCCGCGTGCGCAACGACCAGCAAATCGACATGGGCGGCTTCATCGCGTCGCCCGACTTCAGCCTGCGCGTCCCGAAGCTGGCGTTCCCGGCGGCCCTGCCGAAGTTCGGCGAACGCATCGAGGTGGACGGCACCGAATACCGGATCACCCGAGTCTCGAACCATCCGCGCTCCCCGCTCCTCACTCTCAGCCTTTCCTCAACCGATGAGTGATGGCGCCATCCGCTTCACCGCCAAGCTGAAGGGAGCCTTCACCGTGGCGCGCCTGCTGCGCCGCTACCCGGAGAAGGTGAGCCGGACGCTGCTGTCTCTGGTAAGACAGGAAGCGCGAGGGCTATCCGTCGAACTGGCCCGCAACACCAGGCCATTCGGGTTTTCGGAAAAAGCCCGCAAGACGGGCGAGAAGGCGGTGGCGAAAGACATCGGCGGCGTGTTCGCCCTGCCATCCGACGCATTCGAGGAAATCCGCAAATCCGACCCGGCGGCGGCCGACCGGTTCTGGGCGAACATCCAGAACCGGCGCTTCTCGCGGGCGGAGAACAACCTGCGCCAGACCCGTTCCGGCTGGAAGGACCTCACGGTCGGCCGCCTGGATCCGAAACTCCACCGCTGGGGGCAGCTCGGGGGATCCAATCCGAAGCAGATCGTCACCAGCCCGAAGGCCCGCGAGACCTACATCGAGCGAATCCAGAAGCGTGTCGGCTTCGCGAAGGGCTCGTGGATCAACGCCGGCAAATCGATCGGCGGGCGCGTCCGCGGTGCCGTGCAGTGGATCACCCGCCACAAGCAGTCGCCCGGATCGGCAACGATCAAGACCGGCGATAGCCCGGCCGTCACGCTGGTCAACAAGCTCGACTACATTGAGGACGTCAGCACCCGCAAGGGCATCCAGCTCGCGCTCCAGGTGGCCGCGGGCAGACTCCGCAAGGCACTCGCGACCTCGCTCCGCAAGATCAACGACGGCGCGAACCGAACGCTGCGACGGCGGTCCGGTTGACGCGATTGCATCCACAAGATGCCCAACCTGATCGAAGACCGCCTGTCGGCGCTGCTGGCCGAATGGATCGACGCCCACCGCCCCGAGGGATTCCCCGGGACCATCCCGGTCCACGTCGCCCCGCGCGATGAAATCCGCACCCGTCCGTGCGTGGTCCTCGACACCTCAGAGTCCAAACCAGTCCCGGCGATGCCGCACACCGCCCGCGTGAAGCTCGACGTGCATCTCTTTTCCCAGGTGGATGACTCGCCTGCGGAAGTCCATGCCGGATGGGCCGGCAAACTCGTGAGTCTCCTGCGCGGCACGGCGGAGATCCAAGCCGACCTCGATTCGGAAACCTTCGTCCTTCACGACCTCATCGAGCGGGAAGGAAGCACCACGCCGGACGAGTCACGCGGCCGGGAAAGCGTGCTGAGCTACGAGGCGGTCGTCTCCGCCGTCTGATGCGGTTGACACGCCGCACGCGGTCAAATGGCCGCGACTTTCCTTGGCACCACCGGCAACTGGGGCATCCCGAACGATCAAGCGGGAATCCTCATCACCGACCTGTCCTTCGACTTCTCCAACCAGGAGAAGACTGTCCTGGACAAGGCCGGCGAGATCATCGGCCTGTCGCTCTACCAAGAGAAGGTCGAGATCAAGCTTTCGGGCCTCGTGGCGAAGACCTCGTCTTTCAGTGGCAAGATCGGCGCGGCCATCGCGCTCGCCAACGCGATCCCCGCCCACCTCCAGCAAGCAAGCGGCGGCACCACCATCCTCATGCAGGTCAGCCGCAGCCTCAACAACGAGGACTTCGAGAAGATCGACCTGACCGCCACCCACTACCCCTTCGTCGCCAGCGGCGGCGGGGCCTGAACAGCTCTCTAACATCCCGATCCAGAGATGAACGCCGTATCCCACCTGTCGTCCACCGCCACCAGCAACACCTGCCTCGCCGCCGCCCTGACGGCCGTGGGTATCGCGCTGGCCGAGAAGCCCTTCGTCCGCATCGTCGGCGACGGCATCCGCGGCGAGCGCACCGTCTGGTTCTTCGATCCCCAGAGTTCGTGCGGCAAGTTCCAAACCAAGGAACTGATCGCCGCCTGGCACGACGACGCCTGGCATCTCGCCAATCCGGAGCACCCGTTCGCCTACATCAAGTGCGCCCTGCTCAACCGCGAGCGGCTAGTCGACAAGGTGAAGCGGGACGTGCCGCTCGCCTGCGTGAAGCGCCGGGGCAAGATCGCCTTCATCCCGCTGGATGCCTCACCCGCTACCGAAGACCTGTTCCTCCGCCACCTCTGAAGATCCCATGGACGACAACGACCGCCAGAAGCTCCTTTCCGCCGCCTTCCACGACGTGGAAACCATCGTCGCCGGCCACGCGATGCGCCCGCTTTCGCTGGCCAGTTACGACGTGCTGCTCCGCACCGGAAACCCGCTGGTGAAAGGGGAAATGCCCAAGGACGGCACGCCGGAGTTCACGTCTTCGATCATGGGCTTCGTCTATGCCCACTGCGCCCCGTGGCCCGAGGTGGTCCGCGCCTCGTTCAATGACCAGGGATTCCGGGAAGCCGCCCTGATCTTCTGCGGCGGGCTGACCCCGGAGGATTTCCAGAACGCCTTCCAGCGCCTGGAAGAACAGAGCCGCGAGCTGGAGGCCGCACAGGTCGATGCCGTGTCGGGACTGGCCGGAAAAAAGCCCCTGCCTGCGACGAACCGGGCTTCGTAGCCGCCCAGGTCTTCGCCGTCGCCGCCGAAACCGGCTGGCCCGAGGAGCGGATCCTGTTTATGCCGCTGGCGCGACTCGCTCAGTATCAGCATTGTCTGCTGCGGCAGAATGGGGTGAGAACCACCTGGAGCGGCACCGCCGTCCGCATGCCCACCCTCCGAGAGCAGCTGGGGCAACTTAGGACACGGTGGACCCCCTATAATCCCCAAGGGGTAAATGACCCCTTGCCCAAGGTGTCCTGAATTTGTAGAATTTTCAGCGTTCGCAATGAAAAAAAATATAAATCCAGGCACCACCTCCCAAGAAAATTTAATGAAGCGCGCAATCACATCGATTATTATCATCCTCCTCGCGACATCGATGGGAGTGCTTGGACAAGACGCTGTGCAAGTTGCCCGTAAGGCCTTCCCCTCCACGGTTCTTATTATCTGCAAGGACTCAAATGGGCGCCAGGTCTCACTCGGCAGCGGCTTCGTGATTGCACCAGGTGTTGTGGCAACAAACCATCATGTCATCGATGGGGCTGCCTCTGCAACAATCAAGGTCATAGGTGAGCAGCAAACTCATAACGTGATCCATATTCGAAATATTGATGCACGCAATGACCTAGCACTCCTCACGGTAAACGGCCTCAAAGCGCCAGCGGTCGAGATTGGTGATTCAAGCGACTTGGAGGTCGGATCCACGGTCTATGCCGTCGGGAACCCCCAGGGTCTCGAAGGCAGCTTTTCCCAAGGAATCGTTTCTGCGATAAGACCGATTGGGGATGTCTCCCTGCTGCAGATCACCGCTCCGATATCGCCCGGAAGCAGCGGCGGTCCGGTTTTGAATGCTTCTGGAAAGGTGGTAGGAGTTTCAGTGGCCACCTACAATGGTGGCCAAAACTTAAATTTTGCCATTCCTCCTGCTGCTCTCAGCGGTCTTGCTCGTCAGCCAGATGAGAACGCTACATTTGCCGTCGCTCTGAGTAAATCTAAGGGTGTGAAGACTATCCTTGGGGAAGTGGGCGCGAATAAGATACTCGAAGGAGTCACTGGCTCGGCTATGCAATGGAACGGCCTGAGTTTCGGGACTCTTGGATTGGGCGACTTTTCCGTGTCGGTGCGAAATATGATCAATAAGCCAATCTCAAATGTAATTGGAATTATGATCATCTATGACAAACAGGGGCAGCCGCTTGATTTTACTATTATAAACTATCAAGAAGTCATCCCACCCAATTTAACGAAGAGGGTAAATGGGCAATTTGACAAAAGTGTTGTTGGGCTGACTACAAGTGTATCACCTCAAAACAACGCGATGTATGCACTTTCGCCGAGCACCAAGGTGGAATTTAGAGCTCTCTACTTTAATATAAAGGAATAGCACTGAGATGGCAGTTTTGAGATTTCCTGGCCATCGCTGTTTACAGTTATTATTATTACTCAAGCCGTAAACTGCTTTCGAGCCTTTGCACCGGTTCAGGTGTCCGCTGTGCTTGGACGTCCCACCCCGCTGGTTGACTCCACCCCCGGCGCATGAGCGCCCTGACCGTCACCCTCGGAGCCGACATCACCGCCTTGAAGCGGGCGATGGCCGGTGCCACCGAATTAGTCGGCGCATCCGCCCGCAGGATGGGGAGGCTGACGGGCGCGGGATTGGCCGGGCTTGGCAAGGGCGGTGCCGCCGCCTTGCAGAAGGGCTTCAGTGTCGCCGGAACCGCGTTCAAGGCATCCATCGGCGCGGCGATGGCCGGCGGGGCCGCTGCTGTTGGAGTCGGCATGAAAGCAGTGACCGCTGCCGCTGATTTCGAGCAGACCAAGGTCGCTTTCACCACCTTGATCGGCGATGCCGCCAAGGCGGAGGAAACCCTCGGCAAACTCCGCGAACTCGGTGCGAAGACACCGTTCGAGTTCCCGGAACTGGCGGATGCAGGTCGCAAGCTCATCGCCTTCGGTGAATCCGCCGACTCGGTGCCCGAAACCCTCCGCCGGATCGGCGACGTTTCGGCAGGTGTCCAGGCCCCCGTCAACGAGATCGCGGAACTCTACGGCAAGGCGCGGGTCCAGGGGCGGCTCTTCGCCGAGGACATCAACCAGCTCACCGGGCGCGGCATCCCGATCATCCAGGAACTCGCCAAGCAGTTCGGCGTGTCGGATTCCGAGGTGAAGAAGCTGGTCGAGTCCGGCCAGGTTGGCTTCCCGGCCATCGAGCAGGCCTTCGCTTCGATGACCTCCGAGGGCGGCCGGTTTTCGGGCATGATGGACGCGCAGAGCAAGACGACCGCCGGTCTGTTCTCCACGCTCAAGGACACGATCAACGAGGTGTTCCTCACCCTCGGCCAACCGATCAACGATTCGATCCGTGTCCTGGCGGAGCAGGCGATCGGTCTCGTCCAGCAGCTCACTCCGCTCGCCACCGAAGCGGGCAAGCGGGTCAAGGACGCCGTGATGTTCGTCCTCGCCGCGTTCAAGAGCGGGCAGATCCTCGACCTGGTTTCGTCCGCGTTGAAGCTCGGGTTCGCGTTGGGTGTGAACGCGCTGGTCAACGGCTTCCGCGCCGCCATCGAGTTCTTCTGGAACCTCATCACCGACGGCGCGATGTGGAAGAGCCTTGGCACCACGCTGCTCGGGCTGGCGGTCGGCTTCGGCGCGGCGCTGCTCAACGCGTTCCAGACGCCCATCGTCTATCTGCAATCCGGCATGGAATGGGTGATCGCCCATCTGCTCGAGGGACTGCTCAAGATTCCGGGCATGAGCGACCTGTTCGGCTTCGAGGCCGGCGACGTGGAAACCAACTTTGCCAGCATCCTCAAGGACCGGCAGGAAGTGGGCGCTGATCTCTTCGGCATGAACTTCAAGGAGATCGCCGAGGGTGCGCAGGGACTCATGGGCCAGGGGGCACCGAAGCTCGGCGAACGGGTGGCGGAGGCGGCACGCAAGGCGGGCGAATCAACCGGCAGCGAGCTCATCGACACCCGCGGGCTGCGGGAAAACTTCGGCAAGGTGGCACAGTCGATCCGCGACACGATGCCCAAGCCCGAGGAGGCAGCCAAGACGGTGGCAGCTGCGGGCAAGGTCACAGCACCTTCGGCGACCACACCCACCACCTCCTCGCTCGCACCGATCGTGACCTCGCTCGGCAAAGTTGGTGGTGGTGGCTACTCGGCCGGCGCGCTGGACGCACAGCGCGAGAACAACCGGCTGACCGGCGAAACCAACCGGCTGCTCAACGACCTCAACCGGCGGGTCGACAAGCTCGGCGGCGGCGGTCAGGCGGCCTTCGGTTGACGCGGCGTCCCGGCCAAGATGCCGAGACACGTTGCCATCCAGCCGGGACGCCTCTACCCGCAGCCGGGCTATTCCGTCCAGATCGACAAGGAGGGCAAGTGGACCGCGACCCAGATCTTCCTCTGCCACCGCAGCTCCGCCGTCGCCCTGATGCCGCGACCCGGCACGGTCCATCCCGAGATCAACTTCATCCAGGTCTCGCAGGTTACCGCCAGTTTCACCGAGGGCGACCTCGCGGAAATCGTCTGCCAGTATGCCGGGGCTGAGGAAAAGGAAGAAGCGGCCGAGAAGAACAACGCCGTCTATTCGATGGGGCTGTCGCTCTCGGAAGAGCCGCTGCTCAGCCACCCACGCTACAAGGACCTCGAAGACAAGGAGCGCGAGGCGATCCAACTAATCCAGTCCGGCAAGGACACGGACGACCAAGGCAACAAGCTCCGCGACAAGATCGAGAGCGAACTGGGGACGGAAATCCTCGGCAAGATCGAGCGCGGACAGACCAGCTACTACAGCCCGCGGGTCACCTGGCGCGAAAGCTGGGTGCGGGACAAACCGGTCAAGTCGAACGAATTGAATGACATCGGCAACATCTCCGAACCGTCCGGCGACGTGCCGGAACTGGCCGGCGGCCGAAACTGGCTGCTCAATGGCGTGACCCAGACGCAGGAGGGCAAGTCATTCCGGATCGAAATGGAATGGCTGGCCAGCGACCGGGGTGGTTGGGACGAGGAAATCTATAAGGACGAGTAATGAACCGGCTGCCACCCCAAAAGAAGCGCGGGGATCCGATCCTTGCCGAGGACTGGAACGCCCTGCTTGACGCCATCGCTTCGCGCACGCCGCGACCGGGGACGGGGCTTGAGCTCATCGCCTCGTCGGGTGGCTTCGCCTACTCCAAACCTGGTCCTGGTAGTGCGCCGTACCAAAATCTGCCGCCCTTCGCGGTCATCGGCATCGAGAAGAAGGACGAGGCCTATCTTGTCACGATCAAGGAAGGTTGGG
>CAMCYK010000261.1 GCA_945883695.1 Akkermansia muciniphila
CCTGCTGCCGCTCTCGTCCGCCAGCCTGCTGGCGAGGGCAAACCCCGACTCCACAGCAGGCTGTGGCAACAAAGCGGCAGCAGGCTGCACGCAGTCCACGGTCTACGCCCCACCGGGCGAGGAGCGATAGAATGCATGGCGCGCTCTACTGAAGGATCGCAATCGGACCTGCTTCAATCCCCCAGCCGATCGAACACCGCTTGGAGCGACGTGCGCGCGGCGGCCTCCTTGGCGGGGTCGGCGGCTGCGGCCGGCTTCCCGCCGAGGACGACGACCCGCTGGAGTCGGCCCTTGTTGTCGAGCAGGTAGCCGCTGTTCCGGACTTGCCGCTGTTCCTGGTGCTGGATGTGAATCCATTCGCGCGGGTTGCCGGGCTTGCCGAGGAGTTGCGGGGCGAAGCTGCGGCCGTGGATTTCTTCGGCGGGCAGGGATGCCTGAGCCAAGTCGCAGAGGGTGGGGAGAAAGTCCGAGAAGTCGATGAGGTCATCGCAAATGGAGCCGGCTTCGACTTGGCCCGGCCAACGGACGAGCAGGGGAACGTGAGTGCCGCGATCGGTTAGAGTGCCTTTGCCGCCGCGGACTTCCACGCCGTCGCCCCAGAGGTTGACGATGTCCCGGTCGGTTCCGTTGTCGGCGAGGAAGATGACGATGGTGTTGTCGGCGATACCGAACTCGTCGAGGCCGCGCAGGATCCGGCCGACGTTCTTGTCGAGGTAGGCCACCATGTCCGGGAAGAATTTCGGGTCGCCCTTGTGCTCCGGGTCCGGCTGGCGGTAGCCCTTCTCCTTGCTGTCCGGCGTGGGTTCCCAGGGGAAATGGGGCAGGACGGTGGTGAGGTAGGCGAGGAAGGGTTGCTTCTTCGCGGCGTTCGATTTCATGAAATCGAGCAGGAACTCGAGGTTCACTTCCGGGCCGTAGCGGTCCTTGATTTCATCGGCGATGATCGTGCCGTTCCGGTTGAGGTGGGGCTGATGGTATCGCGTCGTTTTGCGGCCGTTCTGGTCGAAGATCTGCCATGACTGGTAATGGTCGAATCCGAAGTCGCGGATGGTGTTGTGCTTGTGCAAGAGCGACAGGTGCCACTTGCCGGCGAGACCGGTCGCGTAGCCGGCCTGCTTGAGTTGTCGCGCGAAGCTCGGTTGGTCGGGGCGCAGGTAGAGGTTCTCCTGAGTCCGGCTGTGCAGGACGGTTTTCAGGCCGTTCTTGAAGGGGTAGCGACCTGTTAGAAGGGATGCGCGCGAGGGCGAGCAGTAAGGATTGGAGAAGCAGCGCGTGAACCTCATGCCCTGGCGGGCGAGCTGGTCGATGTTCGGGGTCTTGTGGGAAATCCCGCCGTAGGGCTTCAGGCACTCGATCCCGAGGTCATCGGCCAGGATGATGACGATGTTCGGTTTGGAGTTCGGGTCCGCGGCGTGGAGATGAAGCATCAGCGCAAGGAGCGACAGGGCGGCGCGGAGGAGGGGGCGGTGACGAAGAGAGATCATGGTGAAAGCGGGAGTCGTAGCCGAGGTCGTCCGCGAGGATCAGCACGAGGTTCGACTTGCCTTCGCGCGCCGCTGCGGCGGCTGGCGTGCAGGCCATCGCCGCGGTGACGAGGAGGGTGATGAAGGCGGCGCGGTTCATGCAGCAGGGGCGGTCGATTGTTCACTCCGCCGGGGACTTGGGCTCCGTCTTTTCGCGGCGGGTCAGTTCGCTCAATCGTTCACGCAGGGTCTTCAGTTTGTCCGGGTGCTCGGCGGCGAGGTTGCGGCTTTGGGCGATATCCCTGGCGAGGTCGTCTCGGGGGTCAGTCCTTGAAATCTGAATTTCTGCTTGGCTGGACGATGGTTCCAAGGTAGCAGGGAGCATGGCCCGCCCGCTCCGCTTCCAATATGCCGGTGCTTCCTACCACGTGATGGCCCGTGGTGACGGCGGCAAGGCGGTCTTCGAGGAGGACGGGGACCGCTTCGACTTCCTCGACCGCCTCGGCAAGGTCTGCGGTAGCCACGGCTGGCGGATCCACGCCTGGGTGCTGATGGGCAATCACTTTCATCTGCTGGTCGAGACGCCGGAGCCGAACCTTGTCACCGGGATGAAGACCCTGCTCGGCGGCTTCAGCCAGGCTTGGAATCGTCGCCGCAAGCGCATGGGCCACGTTTTCCAGGGGCGCTACAAGTCCGTTCCGGTGAGCGGAGAGGAATGCGACGCGTGGTATTTCCGGATCGTGGCCGACTACATCCATCTCAATCCCGCGCGTGCCGGCATCGCCGGAGGCAATCGGGGTCCCCTTGCCGGCTATCGCTGGAGCAGTGTCGCCACCTACGCCGGCGGCAAGACCCCGCCCTGGCAGTTCCATGACCGGGTGCTCAGAGCCTTCGAGCTGGCCCGCGACGGTCGCGGTCGGCGGGCCTACGTCGCCTGGCTGGAGGCACGGGCGGCGGAAGGCGGCAAGATCACGCCGGAGGCGACCACGGCGCTCAAGCAGGGCTGGCACCTCGGGCCGGAGAGCTTCCGGGACCGGCTTCTGGGATTGTTGGACGGCGCGAAGAAGATCCGGCTCAAGGGGAACCAGGCCGGAGGACCGCTGCGCGAGCACGGTGCGGCGGAGGCCGAGCGGCTGTTGCTAAAGGCATTCCCGGCTCTGGAACTGCCGACCACCTCCAGGGACCTGGCATTGCTTAGGAAGTCAGACCCGAGGAAGGCGGCCGTCGCGATCCTGCTGAGGAAGCGGACCGCGGTTGCGAACGGCTGGATCGCTGAGCGACTGGCAATGGGGCACGCCAGTACCGTCAGCCGCTTGGCCAAGGAAGAGTCGGCCTACTCGCCGACGTTGCGAAAGCTGGAACGCGCCGTCCGTGAAGACGGAGGCTCATGACTCCGGGTAATCCGAATTCAGAATTCAAGGACTGACCCCCTAGGAGGACTGACCCCCGAGGCGAGTTCAGAATTCAAGGACTGACCCCGGAGGCGAGCACGTCCGAGTTGGCGGCTTGTTTCGGCAAGCGCACCCAGGCCCACATCCGCACCATCACCGAGATCCTCGATACCCTCACCGCGCTCAGGAAGCTCTGATGCCGGGCCCTCAGCACCGCTGGGCCGGGGGCAAGAACTCCGCAATTCTTGATATGGAGCGTCCGGTTGAATCGTATCAGCGGCAATGAAAGCCCCGATTGGTCTTGGGTTGATTCTTTGCGGGTTGAGCATGTCAATCATGGGCCAGACGGAGTCCGAGCTGGACTTGGTAGAGTCTGAGTCGGCGGACAAGCTCGTCGTTCGGTCTGGCACCATCGATCCATCGGCGATCCGGTTTGTGCCCCCGGCCCCGCCGGAGCCGCTGCCGCCGGTCCCGATCCAGAAGGTAACGGCCGTTCACCGACCCACGCACACAATCACGGTTGTCCGTGGGACCCCTTCCACCCTACCGGACCTGCCGCCGGTCCCTGAGCCAAGGGAGGTGCCACCCGCGCAATTCCTTGAGCCGGGGCCGCCCCACTACCTGCTCGGGCTGTCGGTCACGATCTATGACCGAACCTTCAGCCACCTGAAATGGCAGGATCCGGTGACGAAGGAACACCTGGAGGCGTGGTGTGGCTGGGACTGGGGTTTGGTCGCCCCGATGCAGGAGGTTTCGTCCGATAACGTCACCTACAGCGTCTTCTTCTCACCTTGGCGCATCGATACCCCCCGGCTCGGGCCACTGGCAAAGCAACGACCTGTGCCCGACCATCCAAACGTGGCCCCGGGTGAAATCGTCTTCACGGCTGGCCCGGGTGATGCCATGGCAGGAAGGGCGTTTCTCGAAGCGGTGCGTGACTACTGCGCCGAGCATCGCGCGGAGTTAGAAGCGATGGAGGCGGCCCGGGAGAAGTATCGTGCGGACGCGGATGCATGGAAGGCTGCGAATCCCAACAGACCGCGGGATCACACGATCATCCTCCGACCGCACCGGGGTAGCCGCTACCTCCAACCCGCGATGGAAGGAGGCGACCGATGAATCAGGCAGCCTTCCTGATGGCGGGGACCTTCGCCCTGCTCGCGGCGTCCGGAATCCTCGAGGCTTCTCCTGACCCGGAGAACACGGAGGTCATCATCGTCCCGGCGGGCGACAAGTTCCTACGCTGGGATGGTCAAGTGGACCGGACGTACTTCATCCAGGCGTCGGACCCGAACTTTCCGCTGAAGGAATGGCTCTGGATGCCGGTCATTGAATCGGGCACCGGGGTCGAGATCACCCATGAGATCCTCACCACCGCCGACAAGGCGTTCTTCCGGCTCTGGTTCACGGACAACCAGCCTCCCGTTGGAACCACCCTGGAGGATTGGGATGCGGATGGAGACGGCCTGTCGAATGAAGACGAGATCGAACTCTATCAAACCAACCCTCTTGACCCTGATACGGACGATGACGGACTGCTCGACGGTGCCGAGGTCTCGGGTGGAACCGATCCGAAGGACGCGGACACCGATGATGACGGCCTGACCGACGGAGAAGAGGTCAGCCTCGGAACCGACCCCAACGACCCAGACAGCGACGACGACGGAATCACGGATGGCGGGGAAGTCGATGAGGGAACCGATCCTACAAACGCGGGTGAAACACCGCTTGCTGAATGGTTTGTGCTGAGAGGAGATCTCGGTGAAGACCAAGTAAAAAAGCGCAACCGCACCCTCACCATACCAGCGGGAGAGAGGCGCTTGATCTTGGTCGGGATCGCAAGCGAAGAGTATTTGGAAGGATGGACTGACCCTGCGACCGCTCCAGACTTCAACGACAGGCTTACGTGGTCGATCAAGCCATCAGGGGGATCGCCCAGTTCAGGGACAATCGATGTGAACGCACGGCATGTGGATTGGCAGGCAGCAGAAGTCGAGGGAACCACACTTCACGGGTTTGATCCCGTCCATTTCGAGCACGACTCTGTCTTGCAGGCACCAGAATCTTCCTCGCTCACAATTGAGATCGAACTTTCCGCGACCAATGTAGGCGACGGGCTTTTGCCCAGCACGGTCGTGGTCGCCGTGATGCCGCTTGAGATTCAGGTGAGGAATCCTCAGATGGGCAAATGGGTCTCCACTGATGAATTGAAGGTCGCGAAGTGGGAGGAAGCATGGGACGGTGTTGGAGCATTCAGGCAGGACTTTATCGATACCTACGTTGGCGAGGAGCTTGATCGATTCCGCATTCTGCTCGCAACCGATGAGCTGCCAGAACAATTTGATCAGTTCTTCGTGGAGACGGTAGGTGATCCAGATGGCCACAACGACACCCCGACCAAGCTAGTCCTACAGCTTGACCCAGGAGCGCCCAATTTGGGAATCGCCTCGGACGGCTATGTGTCCAAGCCGATGATTCTTGTATCGGACGCGGTGGACAACGGTTTCAAGAATGCTGACCAGCAGGACGATCAGACGCATATCGCAGCGCTCGGAAGCGAGGTGAATTTCAGGCTGTCCGCTGCCGATGGGGACGTCGGTGCCACCCTTCCAGTGGCACGGGCGTCTGTCGAATTGAGCTCTTTGATCGTGACCCCGAATGGGGTCGTCGATGAGGACCTATTAGCGCTCGCGCTGGATGACATCGAGCTTGCGAGGGAGATCTACGCCCAGATTGGATTGGAGGTATTCGCGACCGTTCAGTTTGTCGCGGTGCCGGCGGGGGTGGACCTCTCTGACGGACTTCTTTTGGACACTACCACGACGCTTGGCACACTGTCCACCGAGGCGGTGAATCTCCTGAATGCGCTGGCCACACCTTCGGACCAGACTGACGTTCGTGCGATTTATGTCGCTCCGGCACTGCTCACGGCACAGTCCTCTAGCGGAGAAGCGCGAGGGATGGCGTTTCCGTTCGGATGGAGTAATGCGTCGAATCTCCAGCGCACCTTCATCCTTTCTCTTGAGCTTCACAGAGAGGCCGTGTGGGCGCACGAGCTGGGACATATCTTGCTAGATGGCGCCGGAGACTTGAATGGTCATTTCTCGGAGTCTGGAAACCTGATGCGCTCGGGTGTCAGCTATTCTCGGGATGCCGGAAGCTATTCGACCAACACGAGACGTCTGACCGAGAGCCAAGAAGCGACCATTTACGGTGCTGGAGTGATTGAGGTGTATCCATGAGAAAGAAATCCATAGCGAGATCTGCTTGCATCGCGTTGACCTTGCTCTTTCAGCCAGCCCTCTTTGCCGAGGGCGAGCCGCCGAATGACCCCATAAGCTTGAGAGTTATTGAGTTCACCAGGGAGCATGGACACTACGTGGATGCTCCCGGGTATCCGAAGGATCATCCCTACTGGGAAGATCTTCAGTGGTATCGGGATCAGGGAGCTGCTGTCCGGCCGGCATTGATGTATTTGCTGACCGATGAGTATCGGGGAGACTACGGAAAGATGTCCGATATTGTGACAACCTTGAAAAACGCTCCGGGAGATCAGACGAAACTTCTCGATTTCTTGCGCTCCGAACTGGCAGGGCAGCCCGATCCCCGTTCGGATGACTACTATTTACTGGTGAATGCCGCCTTGCCCGTCTTCAGCGCCTACGGGAACCGGTCAGATCTTAACTTGATCCGGCAATACCAAGCGGACGACGACGTCCGCGTGAGAGTGAATGTCAAGAGGCACATCGAAAAGCTGGAGGAGAGACTAGCAGAGAAATCGACCAACCCGCTTCGGCAGCGCAGAACATCCGAGGGAAAAGCGAACGAAACCGAACCCGGCAGCAAGGCCCCGTCCGAGGATGTTCCAGCTTCCACCGCTGATGGTGCTGACGGTGCCGGCCACAACTGGGCTCTTTGGTCTGCCGGATGCGTGCTTGTGGTCGCGCTTGTGGTCTTTTTCGTGTCACGGCGTCACAAGGCGTGACTTTCCTCGCCCGTCAGGTCTCTCTTTTGTTCGTTTTCCCCCGCCTCTCCTCGAACCGCTCGACCATCCATTGCGGCGGGTCGGCGCGGTCGCGGCGGATCAGGTCGGACTCACTGACGGCACGCTCCAGCGTCTCCAGAGCTTCGCTGAGGTGGCGGTTCACTTGTAAGCACCCGACCGACCGCCGTCGGGAAAATCTCGGCGACCCGGCCCGTCGTGCGAGTATCGCCGGATGTCACGAACACGTTACACCGATGAAGACAAGGCCCGCCTGCTCGGGGAGTTCGACGCGCGCGGCGGCAGCGCCGCCGCTTTCTGCCGCGACCGCGGCCTTTGCTACCAGACCTTCATCGCCTGGCGACGTGGCACGGCCGCCCGCCGAGATGCTGTCAATGCCATGGAGTTCGTTGAACTCGCGCTCGGCCCGGCCGCCGGAGAACGGACCGCCAGCGGCCCGCGGGTCGAACTCGACTTCGGCGGCGGCCTTGTCCTGCGCATCCATTTGCCCGCCTCGCGCCCAT
>CAMCYK010000262.1 GCA_945883695.1 Akkermansia muciniphila
CGGCGGGAGGATCGTCGTCCGGGCGGTCGGAATCGTCGCCCCGGGCTGCGGTCGCAGGGCGCACGTTCAAGGTCTCGGCGTCTGGTGCGGTGATAACCATTTCAGGGACCTCGCAGGCTGTCAGAGCGTCGCCGGGAGGGGAAGCCGGAACTTCTTCGGGTTCTCCGCCGTGCGGATGACAGCGGGCATGGACCTCCTGGAGCGCCTTGATGTTGACGTGGGTGTAGATCTGCGTGGTGTCGAGCCGGGCGTGGCCGAGCATTTCCTGAACATGGCGGATGTCCGCTCCGTTCTCGTGCATGTGCGTCGCGCAGGAGTGACGGAACAAATGCGACGCGCCGGGCTTGGTGATCCCTACCCGCTTCATCTGCTTGGCGACCCAGGTGCCAAGGTAGGCGGGGGTGAAGGCGGTGCCGTAACCGGAGAGGAAGAGACCGGTCTCCGCGGGTAGGAAGGCGATCAGCGGCCGGGCCTCGGAGAGGTAGTGATCGAGCCAAGCCGCGGCGTGCCCGCCGACGGGTAGCAGGCGGCTCTTGCCGCCCTTGCCGCGGCACACCAGCAGGGTGCGGGCGTGGGGATCGTAGTCGCCGATCTCCAACCGGGTCATTTCCGTGCGGCGGACGCCGGTGGAGTAGAACAGTTCGAGGATGGTGCGGTCGCGCAGGCCGAAGGGGCTGTTAACATCGGGCAGCGCGAGCAGACGGTCGATTTCGTCAGGGCTGAGAGATTTCGGTAGGGCGCGCGCCTGCTTGCGAGGCAGGTCGAGGTCGGAGGCGGGATTCGCGGGCAGGATGCCGTCGCGGCACAGCCAGGCGAAGAAGCGACGGATGCAGCCGAGCCGGGCGAGCTGCGTGTTGATGGCCAGCGTCTTTCCCCCGCGAGGGGACCGGTAGTGGAAGAGGAAGAGCTGGTAGGCTTCCAGCCGGGCGCGCGTGAAGCCGGCGGGATCGCGGTAGGCGAGGCCTTCGCACCAGCCGAGGAACTGACGGAGCCACGACTCGCCCAAGCGCTCCAACAAGGGCGACGAAACCTATTACCCCGTCGGCCACTTCTACCTGCTCGACCTGCGCCGCCACACGCTGCGCCATCTCGCCCTTGGCGACCAGGTCAACCGCCGCAAGGAGCATGACATGCGCGCCATCAAGCGCTCCGGCGCGGCAGGCATCCGCGAAGGGATACCCCTCGGGAAGAAGACCATCCTCGTCTGGGATCCGGCGGGCATCGACTTCGGGCTCTGGCACGAACTCAAGCACGGCCACGGAATCTATTTCATCAGCCGCACCAAGGAGAACCTCTCGGTCATCCGCTGCGGCGACCTTGAGTGGGATCGCGCCGATCCCGTCAACCGCGGGGTGGAGCGCGACGAGCAGGTCGGCACCGCCACCCGCGGAGTCATGCTGCGCCGCGTCACCTACACCGATCCCGACAGTGGCACGACCTACGAGTTCCTGACCAACGAGATGACCCTGCGGCCCGGCGTCATCGCCCTGCTCTACCGGATGCGCTGGGACATCGAGAAGGTCTTCGACGAGCTCAAGAACAAGCTCCGCCAGACCAAGGCCTGGGCGAAAAGCGCCACGGCCAAGGAGATGCAGGCCCAGTTCATCTGCCTGGCCCACAACCTGATGCGCCTGCTGGAAGACAAAATCGCCGGGGAGGGAATCGGCAACGCCTCCGAGATCAAGCGCCGTGCCGGGAGGTCGGGGCCGCCGCGCGGCGATGGGGCCGCCCCGTCGCCACCCCGTTGGGCGGACTGTCTCCGTGAATGGCTCCAGCGCTTCACCCAGCGCGGCGTGAAGTTCATCCGGTGGTTGCGCGCCCAACTGCTGGTCCCGTGCCCGTTGGACGAGGCCTGCGCCCGCCTACGCCTGATTTACGCGCGATGTTAGACCTCAACTTTGGACACCGTTCCTAGCGACCGATCAGATCGAGACTCTCACTAAAAAGCGCCCTTGATTTCATCCTAAAGTCGAATTCTTACCAGCGTAAAAACCTCACCTTTGACGGACACCCCAATAAAAGACTTTGCCGAAACAATATAAATAGGTCGTCCGTCATTTATCTTAAACTCACTTTTCATCAGTTCTCGGAAGAGGTAATCTTCCCCCCGCCCACGGCTGATGGTCATTCGATTCCGCTCAACAACCTGATTAAAAAGGCGCTGCGCATCACTCCCTTCAGCTTTGAACCCTCTTCCGTCGCTATTCACAAAAACACTCGAAACTTCGACGTTAAAGTCTTCCATGGTGAAACCGACCTCATCCAACAACATTGTGCGTCCTCGGAAATCTTCCGCAAATTCAATGCATGTTAGCATAAAAAGCAGCGTTCCAATAAAAAATACTGGCTTAATAAATTTCATTTCTAAAGTCAATTCTCAGAAGCTTCGGATTGCCTGCAACAACAACCTGACCCTCCCAATTTCCAACTCGCAAGAACCACGTCATCGGTATCATATTGAAATATTGCGAACGGCGCAAGGAGGTTTAGCAATATAAGAAACCCCGGATCTGTTTTATCTATACCAAGACCGTCTACGACTTCGAGATCACCCTCCCACTCCCAACACTTTCTGCCATTGGCATCCTTCGTCCAATAGACGTCAACGTGACTCAATCTATAAACATGTCTACCAAGAATGCTGATCGTCTCTTCCCTCGACTGAGGCATGTCTCCCGGGTGCTCATTTGAGTCGGGATGATGATTTATCCTTCTATCAAACAACCTCACAAACGGGTACCCCTCTTGGTCCTCATTAATTTCATGATTTTGCTGCTGTGGCGTTATCGGTTGTATAAAGTTAATATCAATCCTCGCTGGCATCGCACCGCTGTGCTCGCAGAGGTTCCGGAGCTCGCTTTGGACACGTGCTGTGGCTCTTTTTGTTTGAAATTGCACCTGATTCGGAAACCTTAAGTTGAAGTATTGAGTATAATTTTCTCGCCCGTCATTCCCACCAAACTCCGGCTTGAGGTGATCTTTGGAGGTTGGTACATCGGGAAGGCCGCTATCGAGGCCAAGCCAATCAATCCGAAAAACCGCATTGTTCTTCACGAACCCGTACAAGTTCACTCCGCCAGACTCTCCAATTGGGTCTCTTGATGGCCACCTGCCCGTTACCGGATCGTAGTACCGGTAACCGTACCAAGCTACCTGCATCTCGGGGTATCCACTCACTCCCTTGATGCTTAGCCACTTGCGTGAATCGGGCGATTTTGGCGGATTCGGTCGTTTCGGCAGAACCGGGGCGCTTCCGGCGGGAGGATCGTCGTCCGGACGGTCGGAATCGTCGCCCCTGGCTGCAATCGCAGGGCGCGCTTTCAAGGTCTCGGCTTCTGGTGAGGTGATGACCATTCCCGGGTTCTCGCAGGCTGTCAGAGTGTCGCCGGGAGGGGAAGCCGGAACTTTCTCCCTGGGTTCTCCGCCGTGGGGATGATCGATTGCGCCAAACGCCACGGCCACGACCCCGAGGTCTGGCTGGCCGACGTGCTCGAACGCCTGCTGGCGATGACCAACCGGGACGGTCTCGGTGCGCTGCTGCCTTCCCGCTGGCAACCCGCCACCGCACCGGCCGCCCGCACGGCCGAGGCTTGCGCGGTCTGAAGTGGAGGAGATCGTCAGCAACATACACACCTGTGTATGCTACCCATGCTCCGGCGGCGAGATCCGCCTGAAGCCCACCGGTTGAGCGCTTACACGAAACCGAGAACGACATCCGTCCCAGTGCCGTCGGCAAGAAGAACTGGCTCTTCATCGGCCACCCAGACGCCGGCCGGCGCGGCGCGGTGCTCTACACCCTGCTCATCAGCGCCCGCAACCACGGCGTCGATCCGCAGGCCTATCTCAAAGACGTCATCGAGCGCCTGCCCGTGACCCGGCCCGCCGACCTCGATGCGTTGTTGCCCGCCAACTGGGCGGCGGGGAACCGCGCGACCTACCCGCTGGCCAAGCCCCTGCGGTCCGACGCCGCCTGAGGGATCCCGGCATCCAGCCGTCCACAAGAATCAAACGGCGGTCGGTCGGGTGCTTAAGCTTGACCCACACCGCCGCCCTATCGGCAAGCGGCAGATCATAGACGGCGATCTCTCCCTCGCGCACCTCCTTGAGGGCTACCTGGCAATGGGGGCAATGGGGCTTGGTGCGCCGATCACGACGCATCGAGACGTGCACTCCGATCGTCGCGACGAGAATCTTCTCCACGACACATCCGGCGAACTCGAACAAGGCTTTGAGGTTGAAGGTCTTCACACACCCAGCCCAAGGCCGTTCCCGGATGTGTCACCCCTCCTTCACGTCAGCAAATCTGGCGGAGGGCCTTAAAAAATAGCATAAATAGCTAATTATCGCAAAAACAACACAAATACTTGGCAGCGGTAAAGTTATCTTGCTAGCAGTCCCCTGCGCACTTCGAGTGGGAAAAAATAGCGACTCGAACAAAATAATCTTAATATCCGGATACCTCAACTCAAATCCACATATTCCTTCGTAACCCCAATCAGGCTGACATACAAAATGGAAAGCACCCATGGAAAATCCGAAAGAAAAGCTTGGATACCCAAACGATTTCAAATCAATGAGAATATGGAAACTTGAAAATATCGAAATGATTGTTAACCCGCAAGTGATCAAGCCAAGACTAAAGGCCAGTTTCGAAACAATTTTAAGGTGTTGTTTTGTCGGAACTTTCATTCATTTCGCTAATGAGTCACGGTCAACCGATTCTCGCCTATCGAAGGCTGTACACCCTTAATCTTTGATCGTTCCGGGCCGTAATAGTACGAATTGTTTGTAATCGTCGCTGAGCTTGAAGTCACTTTCCCGCAACTTGATGAAGCGAATGACCATTCTATTAAAAATGCTGTCGTCATCACCGTTGGAGATGGAGAACTCTGATATCCGAGGTGAATTAGTCCTTGTTGTCTCCCATTGCATTTAATGCTTCCCAATGAGATCGTTGTTTCACTTATCCAATAACGAACCTTTCCATAATAATGATAAGACCCAGTCCGAGTCCCTACTGGCTTGACGCCGCCCCCGCCACCAGGTGAAACAACCTCATAAACGAGATCGTAACCACTCAATCCAACCATTATATTTTGTGAGAGAGGCTCAGTATTCCATTTGGTGGACACGATAAACGTTAAGCTAAGGTCAATTTTACCCGTGCAACACGACATATACTTCCCGCTTTTCGAGCAACTCCCGTCCGCGTCGAGCTTAACATAATAAAAATCGTCATCCTCTGAATAATAGGAGCTTTCAGTATCTTGTGATATTTTCCGAACTCTCAGCCCAAGATCGTCAATGTTATTTATCGGCGATCCATCTATAAAATTGTACAGATTTAGGCCTCCCTTTTCCCCAATCGGATCCCTTGATGGCCACCTTCCCGTTACCGGATCAAAATAGCGGTACCCGTACCAAGCTACCTGCATCGCGGGCGATGATCCCAATCCATTGATGCTTAGACCTTTCAACGAGTTCGCGGATTTCGGCGGATTCGGTCCCTCCGGCCGGATCGGGGCGCTTCCGGCGGGAAGATCGTCGTCCGGGCGGTCGGAATCGTCGCCCCGGGCTGCGGTCGCAGGGCACGCTTTCAAGATTTCGGCGTCTGGTGCGGTGATAACCATTTCAGGGGCCTCGCAGGCTGTCAGAGCGTCGCCGGGAGGGGAAGTCGGAACTTCCTCGGGTTGTCCGCCGTAGGACGTGCGATAGCGCCAAACGCCACGACCCCGAGGGCTGGCTGGTGCGGCGCGGTGCTCTACACCCTGCTCATCAGCGCCCGCAGCCACGGGGTCGATCCGCAGGCCTACCTCGCCTTCCCGTGACCCGGCCCGCCGACCTCGATGCGCTGCTGCCCGCCAACTGGGCGGCGGCAAACCGCCCGACCCGCCCGCTGGCCAAGCCCCTGCGGTCCGACGCCGCTTGAGGGGTTCCGGCATCCCGCCGTCCACAAGAATCAAATGGCGGTCGGTCGGGTGCTTACCATGGATCCGCACCTTACCGAAATCGAGCGGCGGCCGGATAGAGGGGTTCTGTTGTCCGCGTCGTCAAGCGGGCGACCACGCTTTGCCCAATGATAGGCGGAGCCAACCGGCTGGACCGGAATCACGCGGATGAACCAAGCGCCGGCATGCAAATCCAATGTCGATCCCGAAGCTGGATCGTCCTGCCTTTGAAATCGTCCGCTTGGAGCTGGGTCAGGAGCCATGACAGCTTTGCCAAGATGGCTGTCCGGTTCGGCTGACGCAGTGCGATCACCACCACCCCCGAATGATCCGCAAAAAGGTGGGGAATCGTGTGGAAGAAATCACGGTCGGTCGTCAGGAAGATCGCTCCGTGCCGTTGTGCCTCAGCAAAGATCTCCGCATCCCGCGCCCCTTCGCGATCCGTTCCCCGCAGGTCGAACACTTCGTGCCCCTCGTTTTGGAGCATCCCGACAGCGGCCTTGGGGAAATTCTCGTCAAGAAAGAATTTCATGCCACCGCCTCATACGCCGACGCCTGATAATCCGAGAGCCGGCTCGCGAATTCAAGGGCTGCTTCGACGTCCTGCCGCGTGATGTTCGGATAGTCCTCAAGCAGCGCTTCGACCGAATCCCCGCCTCCGAGGGCCCCGAGAAGGGTCGAAACCAATACCCTGGTTCCTCGGATCACCGGCTTGCCGTGGCAGATGGTCGGATCGATTTGCAGCCGGGGATTCATAGGGCCAGGATACCTTAAAGCACCGGCTTGGCAAGCCAGCTTTGGACACGCCGAGATCGGGGCGTCGGCAAGGCAGGGGCGGCTTTCTCGTGGTTGGGTGGACGATCACGCCGACCTGCCGCCCGGAGCAGGTCTTGCCGGACCCGAGCGCCGATTTTCACGCCTACGTCCGACACGTTTCGGACACATTTCGACTCGGCGAAGGCAGTCCAATGCACCACGACTTCTAAATGGCTGGAAGACCAGGACTCAGAAACCTCCACGGCATGCGCGGCAGACAAAAGGGCGGACTCGCCGCACCCGCGCCTCCACCCGCCGCCGCCCCCGGCACTTTGCAAGAACTCGTGCCCCGCTTCCTCCAGGGTTTGGAGATCCGGGGCTACTCCGGCGCGACCGCCGAAATGCATTACTCGGCGCTCCGTCAGTTCCTCGGCTGGTGCGAGGGCCTCGCCTACAGCGACCCCGCCGGCTTCACCCGCGGCCGGCTGGAAGCCTACCAGCTCTTCCTCTTCCACTACCGGTCCCCGCGCGGCGGAAAGACGCTGGCCATCAACACGCAGCTCGCCCGGCTCGGCTGCATCCGTCGCTTCTT
>CAMCYK010000263.1 GCA_945883695.1 Akkermansia muciniphila
TGCGTTTGATCTTCGACAGCTCCTCCATCAGGTTGTGGCGGGTGTGGAGGCGGCCGGCGGTGTCGCAGATCAGGTATTTCGAGCCGTTGGCGATGGCCTGCTGGTGGGCGTTGAAGCAGACCGAGGACGGGTCGGCGTTCGGCTGGCCCTTGACGACCGGGATGTCGAGGCGCTTGCCCCAGCGTTCGAGCTGCTCGACGGCCGCCGCGCGGAAGGTATCGGCGGCGGCGAGCACGGTCGGCTGGCCGCGGCGCTGGAGCCAGTGGGCGAGCTTGGCGCAGGAGGTGGTCTTGCCGACGCCGTTGATGCCGACGACGAGGAAGACGAAAGGCTTGCCGTCGAGGCGCGGGAGCAGCGGCGGCGAGTCGGCGGGCAGGCGCTGTGAGACGTGGCGGCGGGCGGCCACGATGACGTCCTCGGCGGAAACCTGGCGGCCGAGTTCGCGCAGGTCGTCGACAATTTGCAGCGCGAGTTTCGGCCCGAGATCGGCGGTGACGAGGTCGGCTTCGAGCTCGTCCCAGTCGATTTCCGCCTTGTTCGCGAGCTTGTGGTAGAGGGATTTGAAGAAGCCGGCCATGAGGAGGGGCGCTTCTAGCGGGCGGGGGCGCGGCGGGCAAGCGTGGTGCGGATCCGCGTGACGGATGCGTCGCGGCGAGTTTTTGCAGTTGAATGCGGCGGCTGACTGAGGATCAATCATCGCGTTGCGCCGGTTGGCGCGGCGTTTTATTTGCATGAGCCAAGGATTCAGACGAGGTGGTGGTGGTGGACGGCGGGGTTCCCGCGGTGCGCCCCGGGCGCGCAAGCTCGGACCGGACGGTGAAGAAAAGTCCGTGGAGGTCGAAGGCACGATCACTTCGGTGCTCGCCGGCACGCAGTTCCGCGTGCAGCTCCAGAGCGGTCACGAGGTGCTGGCCCACATTTCCGGCAAGATGCGCAAGCGCTTCATCCGCCTGGTGGTGGGTGACAAGGTGAAGATGGAAATGTCGCCCTACGATGTTTCCAAAGCGCGGATCACCTACCGGCTGGGCTGACGGAGCGCTGGCTTCAGCCGGCGTGTCCTAGTCTTTCCACTGCCGTCGCGGTGATTGGCCGGCTAAAGTCGGCGCTCCCCCGGAAAGCCGCCGGCTCGCCGCTTCGGGGTTTGCCTAGGCTTCGACCGGTTCCTCCTCGCCGTCCTCGACGTGGGGGGCGGTGTGGAGACGTCGTTCGATCTCGATTTCGCCGAGCAGGTGGGTCTGGCGCAGCACGAACTGGTTCATTTTCATCAGTTCCAGCACGGCCAGGAAGGTGACGATGACCTCCGCCTTGGTGGTCGCGGTCTCAAACAGCGAGTCGAAACGGGCCGCCTGGCCGGGGGCGAAGCGGAACAGCAGCATCTCGATCTTGTCCGCCACGGTGTAGCGGTCGTCGACGATGTCGCCGAGATCGTGCGATTCCTCGAAGCGCTTCAGTACGTTCTGGAAGGCCCGGATCAGGTCGAAGATCGAGACCTCGGCAAGACCCAGCGGTTCTTCCGGCAGGTCCGGCTTTTCGGGTTGGAAGGCGAACGAGCCCTCCTGTTCGACTTCCTTGAGGCTGAGGAAGCCGGCGGCATCCTTGAACTTCTTGTATTCGATGAGCTGGCGGATGAGTTCCCAGCGCGGGTCGTCCTCCTCGGCGTCTTCTTCCGGCGGTTGGTCCGCCCGCGGCAGCAGGGTGCGGCTTTTCAGATACATCAGGTTCGCCGCCATCACGATGAACTCGGCCGCGAGGTCGATGTTCAGCATGCGGAAGGTTTCGATGTAGTCGAGGTATTGGCTGGTGATCCGGGAGATCGAAATGTTGTGGATGTCGACCTCGTCTTTTTTGATGAGGTAGAGCAGCAGGTCGAGCGGTCCCTCGAAGATATCCAGCCTGACCTTGTAATCGTTGCCTTCCACGGGCGGAGAGGTAGGGGATCGCTTCGCCGCGCGCGAGGGGAAATTTGCACTGGCATGCGCCCGCGGCGGGGGGTCTAATCCCGACCGCCACGAGGGACCGAATTATGGAGACAGAGCAAACGCAGTTGTTCAACCAGAAGCTGAGCCAATGGATTGCCAGCCAAGGCTTCTGGTTCCAGCTCCGGCACTCGATGTCGGGCGGCGGCGGGTGGTCGATGACCATGAGCCACCTGATGCGGCTGGGCTTCAAGTTGCTGGTGGTGCTGCTGGTGGCGGCCGGCGGCTTCGGGATTTATCTGCTCCAGCGGGTGGAGACGGATTCCTTCAAGGATTACTTGAACGCCGGACTGGCGGGCGGATTGGGCGCGACGGAGGCCCAGGTCCTCGATTTCGAGCGGAGCCAAGGCATCGTCCAGATCCGGCTGATCGGCGCGGAGGGCGGCGAGGGGACCTTCTTCCGGAGCTTGGACGCGGGAAATGTCCGCCTCAAGATGGGGCTGCTCGCCGGGATCGCGGGTTCGTGGGATGCGGGCACCTTGCAGGCGAAGTGGCTGGAGATCGACCTCAAGGCCGGGGCCGACAGCGCCGAGCAAGCGAAGAAGCAAAGCGCGGCTTTTTTCCGGGACTGGGAGAATTTCCGCTTCTCGTCGATCGAGGTCTACCAGGCGACCGTGCGCTGGGGTTTCTCGCCGCGGACCCAAGGGTGGATCGAGCGGAGCAATCTGGTGGCGACCCGCGGTAAGGATAGCTGGCGGCTTGAGTTCACAGGGGGCACCCTGACCCAGAATTGGCTGAGGAAGCTGGAAATCGTCGAACTGGTGGTGAACTGCACGCCCGGCGGGCTGGAAGTGGTCAAGGGCGAGTTCAAGGTCGGCGGGGGATCGGTGTTTTTGCGGGACGTGACGATTTCAGGGGGGGATCAGCCGCAGGTCGGCGGGGCGGTGGAGATTTCCAAAGCCGACCTCGCGTCGTTTTTGCCGGATCCGGCGAAGCCGCTGGTCGAGGGGGTGATCTCGGGAACCTTCGCCCTGTCGGGGTCCACCAATTCCGCCGAAGGCCTTCAGATGGAAGGGGATGTCACCCTGGGCGGGGGCAACCTGATTGCCATCCGGGAGAAGCTGCCCTTGCTCAACGCCCTGTCCTTGAAAGACCTGTTCAACAGCTACCACCGGGTGCCATTCGACCGGGGAAGTTTCCACCTCAAGACCGGCGGCGGGGCGATGGAGTTGACGCGGGTGGATCTCAAGGCCGGCGAACTGATGACGGCGCAGGGGCGGATCCTGATGCGCTTCCCGCGGGACAACGAGCTCGCGGCCGGGACCGGTGCTGAAAGCGATTTCGCCCCGTTGATCCGGCCCGGCCAGGATCCCTCGAAAGACGGCGCGGACGGCAGGGCGGTGGAGTTGTCGCTGGAGAAGGCCGCGCTGGCGGACAAGGCGGAAAAAGAGGCGCGCGGCGGGTCGGCGAACATGGCGCTCTTCGAACGCGGTAACCAGCGGCGGATCAACGACCTGCTGCTGCAGCAAGAAATCGCCCGCCGCGCGCAGGCCTTGCGTGCCGAGCCGGGCAGCGGTTTGCGGATCACCATTCCGGGCGATGCCTTCGACCGGTGGGAGAGCTTGCGCGAGGCCTATCCGGTCGATCCCAGCAGCGGCAGGATCCCGATCAACGTCCCGCTGCAGGGGGCGCTGCACGAGTTGACCTTCCAACAGGCCAAAGAAATGCTGGAACTCGGGCAGCGCTAGCAAGCGCCGGAGATCAGCCGATGGCGGCAAGCCCGAGATTGGCGTATATCTCGCGGGTCGCCTTGCTCTTGTTCAGCGTGTAGAAGTGAATGCCGTCGACCTCGTGGTCGAGCAGCTCGGCGCATTGTTGGGCGGCGTAGTGGATGCCCACCTTTTCGACGGCGTCGGGACCTCCTTTGGCCCGGTCGAGGGCGCGCAGGAGTTTCGCCGGGAAGCGCGCGCCGGCGGCGAGCTCGGCCATCCGGCCCATGCCCGACAGCGAGGTCACCGGCATCACGCCGGCAATGACCGGGATCTCGATCCCGCGCAGCCGGCAGCGGTCGCGGAAGTCGAAGAAGTCGTGATTGTCGAAAAACAGCTGGGTGCAGATGTAGTCCGCGCCCGCGTCGACCTTCGCCTTGAGGTGGTCGAGTTCGAGCAAGCGGTTCGGCGTCGCGGGATGGCCCTCCGGGAAGCCGGCGACCCCGATGCCGAAGCCGCGCGGGTCGGGGTGGGCACCGGATTCGTTGAACTTGCGGATGAAGCGCACCAGGTCGGCGGCGTGGCGGAAGTCGCAATCGGACCAGTCGTAGTCCGGCCAGTCGCGCGGCGGGTCACCGCGCAGGGCGAGGATGTTGCAGACCCCGGCGGCGGCGTAGCGGTGGAGGATCTCCTCGATCTGCGGCTCGGTATGGCCGACGCAAGTGAGGTGGGGGATCGGTGGAATGCCGGTGCTTTGCTTGATCCGGACGACCAGGTCGTGGGTCATTTCGCGGGTGCTGCCGCCGGCTCCGTAGGTCACGGACACGAAGGACGGCTGGAAAGCCTCCAGCTCGACGATGGTCCGGTAAAGGTCCTCCGCCCCCGCGGCGGTTTTCGGCGGGAAGAACTCGAACGAGAAGGAGGGGTGCCGGTGGGCGAGGATGTCGCGGATATGCATGCGCTTTCGAACTGGGCGAAGCATGCTTGGCGGCGGGCGCGCAGGGGAGTAAAAAACCGGCGCTGTCGCAACTTCCGCCGCCCGCACGAGTTTTTCCCTACGCGGACCGGCTTGGTTCCGCCAATCTGGCCCTGGCCCATGAAAGCACCTTATCATTCCTGGATCGCGCTTCTTGTCATCGGTTCCACCTTGGCGGAGGGACCGCCGCCGGCCGCGCCGGGTGAAGGAGGCCCGCGCGGACCACGGGGCGGCGGCATGGACCGCCAGGGAATGCGCGAGATGATGGAAGCGTGGAAGAAGGCCGATGCCGACCGCGACGGCTTCATTTCACTCGCCGAGTTCGGGGCGATGGAGCGGATCGGCCAACTGCCCGAGGAGAAGCGGGCCGAGATTTTCAAGCGCTTCGACAAGAACGGTGACGGCCGCATCGGTCCCGACGAGATGCCGAGCCGGCCCCAAGGGGGAATGCCGCCGCTGAGCCAGGTGGACAAGGACAAGGACGGGCGCATCGTGTTCGAGGAATTCAAGAATCTGAGCTTCGTCACCCGGCTCCCGGAAGACCGCCAGCGCGAGCTGTTCAAACGGATGGACATGGACGGCGACGGTGCGCTGACCCCGAAGGATCGTCCGACCGGTGGTTCCCGCGAGGGGCGGCCCTCCGGGCCGCCCCGCGATGGCAAGCCCGGCGGTTCGCCGCGCGATGGCCGGCGGGACGGCAAGGACGGCAAGGACGGCAAGGACGGCAAGGACGGCAAGGGCGGCAAGGGCGGCGGGAACGGCGGGAACGGCGGGAACGGCGGACGCGGGCCGCTCTCGCCGGATTTGATCAAATCACTCGATCAGAACGGCGACGGGGTTCTCAGTTTTGAGGAGTTCCGCCAAGCGGGCTTTCTCCAAGGGAAAAGCGAGGACGAGCAGGAAGACCGCTTCGAGGAGATGGATCGCAACGGGGACCTCAAGATCGACGCCGCGGATTTCCCCACGCCCGGCGAGGGGAAGCCCGGGCCCGAGGCACCGGATAAGGATTGAGACGGGCGACCCATTCCGTGGAAAGCGGAGACTTGTCTCCGCTTTCGACCCAAGGCTTGCCGAGGGTGGTCGGATTCGACTCAGCGAGCTTCGTCGGGAAAGCGGTGACGAGTCACCGCAGTCCAAGGGCTCCGCCGGGGACGATTGGACTCAGCGAGCTTCGTCGGGAAAGCGGTGACGGGTCACCGCAGTCCAAGGCGAAACCGCGGGAGATCACTGGAGCTTGGCCTGGATGTCGGCCTCGGCCAGCGTGGTGTGCAGGATCTCCTTGCGCAGGCTGCCGCCCTTGCGCTGGCTCCACCAGAGCACCACGGGGGAGGCGATGAAGACCGACGAGTAGGTGCCGATCACCAGGCCGACCAGGATCATCGCGGAGAAATCCTTGAGCGCCGAGCCGCCGAAAATCGTCAGGATGGTCACGGTCGCGATGGTCGTCAGCGAGGTCAGCACGGTGCGGGAGAGCGTCGCGTTGATCGCCTCGTTCATGAGGTCCTTGACGTCACCTTCGCCGTGCCGGAGTGACTCGCGGATACGGTCGAAAATCACGATGGTGTCGTTGATCGAATAACCGGCGATGGTCAACAAGGCGCCGACATGGATCAACGACAGTTCGCCGCCGAACAGCACGATGAGGCCGGCGGACAGCAGCACGTCGTGCAGCAGCGCGATGAAGCCGCCGAGGGCGAACGAGAACTCGAAGCGCAGGGTGATGTAGACCAGGATCCCGAACAGGCCGAATGCCAGGGCGATCAGGGACTGGATCAGGAAGTCCTTGCCAAGGGTCGCGGCGACCGCCTCCGTGCTTTGCTGGATGGCGAACACCGACCTGCCGGTCTCCTTGCCGTCCTTCACCTCGGGCAATTGCTTGGCCAGCAGCGGAAAGGTTTCGCGCAAATGGGTGACCACCATCTCGGCGTCCTCGGTGGCGGTGCGGACGGTCAGAAGCTCGCCGGTGATCGAGGATTCCTCCTGGACGGTGGGCAGTTTGGTGGTCACGAGGGTCCTCAACGCGGTCTCCACCTCGGGCTGCGTGAGTTTTTCATCGCCGAGCTGGAACTGGATCAAGGTGCCGCCGGTGAAGTCGATGCCGAGGCTGCGCTCGCCGCGGATCGCGAAGGCACCGATGGCGGCCAGCAGCAAGACTCCCGACACGATGTAGGAGGCCTTCGCCTTGGCAAGGAAGTCGATCTTGGTGGCCTTGATCAGGTCGAGGAAGCTGAGCTTTCTCAGCAGGTGCAGGTCGTTGGCCCAGCGGAACAGCACCCGGGTCACCAGGATGGCCGAGAACATCGAGGCGATGATGCCGATGGTCAGGGTGATCGCGAAGCCCTTGATCGTTCCGCTGCCCATCCAGAACAGGATGACGGCGGTGATCAGCGAGGTCAGGTTGGAGTCGAAGATCGCGGTGAAGGCCTTCTCGTAGGAAGTCGCGATGGCGTTGTTGAGCGATTTGCCGGCGGCGATTTCCTCGCGCAGGCGTTCGTAGATCAGCACGTTGGCATCGACCGCCATGCCGATGCTCAGGATCATCCCGGCGATACCCGGCAGGGTGAAGGTGAAATTGAACATCGCCATCCCGCCGAAAATGATCACCGTGTTGACGGCAAGACCGGCCAGCGCGATCAGGCCGGCGGTGCGGTAGTAGATGAGCACGAAGAGCGCGGTGATGC
>CAMCYK010000264.1 GCA_945883695.1 Akkermansia muciniphila
CTTCCTCGACCTCGACCTGCTGCTCCCGGCCGGCTTCGCCGGCAGCGTCGTGGTCGAATACGCCGCGGAAGGCGTCGACGAGGACGAGCCGATGGAACGCATCGTCCTGCCGCTTGCCCCGCTCGCCGCCGACGGCCGCCACCGCCGCGCCCGGCTCGACCTCGGACTGGTCCCGCTTTGGCGCGGATTTCTGACCCGCGCCGCGTTGGTGATCGAGCCCGACGCCGCCTCCCGCGGCAAGCAGGTCGCCGTCGGGCCGCTGCTCGTCGGCGATGCCCCCGGCGACGCCCCGGCCCGCTACGAGGAGCTCAACCTCAAGCCCGAGATGAAGCTCTCCGACCTTTCCTTCATGGAGTCGAAGCACGGCTGCATCTGGTGGACCCCCGGGCACGAAAGAGAAGGCTTCGACCCGAAGGTGATGCCGCGCCGCTCACTGCGCATGCTCGAGGAGACCTGGCAAGTCTCGGTCAACCTGCTCGGCTACCGCGATCCCTGCCTCGGCTCTGACCCCGCCGCCAAGAAGCGCTTCAAGATCAACCACACCACCTGGCACGGCGGCTTCTGGATGGGAGCCGACAAGAATTTCCCCTACTACAATGTCTCCGAAGGCGGACTGCGCGACGAAGGCTGGGGCAATCCCGTCCCGCATGAGTTCGCCCACTGCGTCCAAGCCGGCCAGATCCACTTCCTCCGCGGCTGCCACTGGGAATCCCACGCGAACTACGTCCGCTTCCACCGCAACCTCCACTTCAAGGAGATCATCGGCGTCGACCCGATGCCCTTCAGCACGCTGCTCCACGCCAGCTATTTCCAGGATCACCCGCGGCTGATCTACGCCGACTACCGGCCCTACTTCTATCTCGACTGCGATCCCGACAATCTCGGCCTCGAGCCCGGCCTGACCGCGAAGTTATGGCAAACCGGCAAGGCCGACGAGCTGTTCTGGGACCGCCTGCCCACCGTGCTGCCGACCGGCGTGACCCGCGAGACCGTCGCCGCAGGGATCGCCCGCTCGTGGCTCACCTTCGACTTCGTCGGCGGACCGGAACACCGCGAGGCATACTTCCCGGAAGGCCCGGAAGGCGATCTGCGGCGCTTCCGCTTCATCACGCCGCTGGTGGCCGTGCCCGACCGCCCGGGCACCTGGAGCGTCGCCCCCGGCCGCGCGCCGATGAAGTTCGGCTGGTGCGTCCACGACCTCGCGCCCTCCGGCGGGAAGATTCAGGCGAAGCTCGAAGGGATCGATCTCCTCGGCCAAGGCGAAAGCTGGCGCTGGGGCTTCGTCGCCTTCCGCAAGGACGGCAGCCACCTCGCCAGCCCGGTTTTCGAACCCGGCGTCGGGGCCTTCGATCCCCCCGCCGACCTCGTGCGGCTCGCCCTGTTCGTCGTCGCCACCCCGGCCGACGCCAGTCTCAGCTACCCGCGCCCGACGCCCGACTTCGCCGCCGACCGCCACCCCGAGCACCGCCGCTATCCTTACGAAATCCTGCTCAAGGGTGCCGCTCCGGTTGCCCGCGAGCTCAAGCTGGAACAAGTGCCCGGCGCGAAGCACCCGAACGGCGGCGGCTTCGTCGCCAGCAGCGCCGAGGTCGAGTCCAGCGCCTTCGTCGGCCCGCGCGCCCGCGTCCTCGGCTTGGCGAAAGTACGAGGGAACTCGAAGATCCTCGACGACGCGGTCGTCACCGGCGCCGCGACCATTCAGGACGACGCCATCGTTTCCGGCGGTGCCTGGGTCGGCGACGGCGCGCAAGTCAGCGGCCAGGCCCGCGTCCGCGGCTTCGCCTTCGTCGGCGGCGAGGCCAAGGTCCGCGAACGCGCCCGCGTCGGCGACTTCACCGATCTCCAGATGGGCTCCGACATCCACGGCGACGCCACCGTCCGCGGCATGGCCCAGCCCTTGGAACGTGGCAAGGTCGGCGGCCACACGATCCTCGACGCCGACTACTCGATGGCCTTCGACCTCACCGACGGCGTCCACTACCACCACGTCCCCTGGGGCGGGTGGTACTTCGATGAATTCGCGGCCAAGCTGACCAAGCCGCGCGGACTCGTCGCGTCCTACACCTTTGACGAAAGCGACGGCGGCCAGGCACTCGACGAGTTCGGCTCGCTGCACGCCCTGCTGCGCGGCGCGCCGGCGCGCGAGGATGGCAAGCTCGTGCTCAACGGCAAGGACCAGTCGGTCCTGCTCGACGCATCGCTCGTCGATTCCCCCGCCGCCACCTGGATCCTCGACGCCAGCGTCAGCGGCCGCGGCACCCAGCCACTGTTCGCGGTCAACGACTGGAACGAGGACGGCCTGCTGATCGGCGTCGGCGAAAGCGGCCGCCTCGCCGCGGTCCTCAAGCATCCCGGCCGGGCCCCGCTCACCCTGACCTCGCGCACCACCGTCGCCCGCAGCGGCGAGATCCGCGTCGCGCTGCGCCTCGATGGCGAAAAGGCCGCGCTGTTCCACAATGGCAGCAAGGTCGCCGAACAGCCCTGGCCCTTCCCTGCCTCCACAATGTTTCGCGATGGGGTTGCCGCCGCTCCGGCCGCGGTCTATCTTGGCCGCGATGGCAAGCAGGCTTTCATGGCCGGCCGCCTCGACCGCTTTCGTGCTTTCAATGTCGCGCTCGGTGACGACGAGATTTTAAAATATCCCTGATCCCATGGTTTTCACCCACACACTGTCCGATCTGCTCGCCGCCGCCCGCCGCCTGCCCGCCGCGGTCCTGTTGATCGGTGCCGCTGCCGCGCAGACCGCCGCGCCCCTCGCCAACCCTTCGTTCGAACTTCCCGCCCGCGCCGCCGACCAGCCGGGCGCGCGGCCTTCCATCGAATCCTGGCAGTTCGCCCATGCGGGCGTCATCGCCTCCGACGGCTTGTCGCCCGCCCCCCAAGGCGGCGAAGGCGTCCAACTCGGCTACCTTGCCGCGGTCCCCGGCGGTCAAATCTTCCAGGATCTCCCCGCCGGACTCACCCCGCGCTCGGAGCATGTCTTCCGCCTCAATCTCGGCGTCCGCGGCGATGCCCGACCGGATTCCGGGGCCTCGGTCAACCTGCGCATCCAGACGCTCGATGAGGCCAACCGCCCGCTCGCCAACCTCGCGATCCGCACCGTCTTCGTCGAACGCGACAAGCTCGCCGCCGACGCTCTGACGCCTTTCGAGGTCGTCTTCACCACCGGCGAAATCGCGCCGCAGGGCAAAGTCCGCTTGCTGGTCGATGTCAACACGCCGTCCGCCAAGCCGGATGGTGTGTGGCTGTTAGACGGTGCCGTGTGGGAAGTCACCGCCATCGCCCCGCCGGCCAAGCCCGTCGTCGCGACGCCGGTCACCACCCGGTCGAAGTTCAGCTACTCGCGCGACATCAGCCCGATCCTTTCCGAGAACTGCTTCCCCTGCCACGGCCCCGACCGCGAGACCCGCGAGGCACGCCTGCGGCTCGACATCCGCGAATCGGCCATCGCGCCGAACAAGGACGGCGACGCCGCGATCGTGCCCGGCGACCCGGATGCCAGCACCGCGCTCCAGCGCATGCTTTCGGACGACGAGGACGAGATCATGCCGCCGCCGGAGTCGCACAAGCTGCTGACCAAAGAGCAGATCGCGATGGTCCGCCAATGGATCCAGGACGGTGCCGTGTACGAAGGCCACTGGTCCTTCCAGCCGGTCGTCCGCCAGCCGCTGCCGGAAGTGCGCCAGAAGGACTGGGTGCGCCAGCCGCTCGATGCCTTCGTGCTCGCCCAGCTCGAAGCCAACGGCCTGGCCCCGTCGCCCGAGGCCGACCGCCGCACGCTCGCCCGCCGCGTTTCCTTCGACCTCACCGGCCTCGCGCCGACGCCGGAAATGCTCGACGCCTACCTCGCCGACACCGCGCCCGACGCATACGAGAAATATGTCGACCGCCTGCTCGCGATGCCGCAGTGGGGCGAACAACGCGGCCGCTACTGGCTGGACGCCGCCCGCTATGCCGACACCCACGGCATCCACTTCGACAACTACCGCGAGATCTGGGGCTACCGCGACTGGGTGATCAACGCCTTCAACCGCAACCTGCCCTTCGACCAGTTCACCATCGAGCAGCTCGCCGGTGACATGCTGCCGGACTCCGGCGAGGAGCAGCTCATCGCCACCGGCTTCAACCGCTGCAACATCAGCACCAGCGAGGGCGGCGTGATCGAGGAAGAATACCGCGTGCTCTACAGCATCGACCGGACCGCCACCATGTCGACCATCTGGCTCGGTCTCACCACCGCCTGCGCCGCCTGCCACGACCACAAGTTCGACCCGCTGCCGACCGGCGATTTCTACTCGCTGGCCGCCTTTTTCAACAACTCCACCACCCCGATCATGGATGGCAACGCGAAGGACCCCTTCCCGACCACCATGCTGCTGGCCGGCGACGACCGCGCCCGCTGGCAAGCCATCGACGGCGAGATGGCGGCGGCCGACGGCGCGCTCAAGGACTTCCTCGCCGCCGCCCAGGGCCGCCTCGCCGCGCGCCAGGGAGAGATCGAAGCGACCCTGCAAAAGGGTTCTCCTAACAGCGCCGGCCTCGTCTATCAGGCCGAGCTCGCCGGACCGGCGGACGCCGCGATCGGCGCGAAGGTCGATCAACTGGATGTCATCGCCGGCAGCCAGCCGCAACAAGCCTCCGCCGTGCCGGCACCCGCCGTCGTCGAAGGTCCCGCCGGCACCCGCGGCCTGCGCCTGGCCGAGCCCGGCCTCGCCCTGCCGGAAGTCCCCGCCTTGGACACCCACATCCCCTTCTCCGTCGGCCTGTGGGTCCATCTCGACAGCGTCCAGCAGACCGGCTCGCTGCTCGCCCGGCTCGACGACACCAAGGGCTTCGTCGGCTTCGACCTGTGGATGCAGGGCGGCATGATCGGCACCCACCTGGTCCGCTCGTGGGCCGACGACGCCATCAAGGTGGTCAGCGAAGGCCGCATCGCGGACAAGGCCTGGCACCACGTGATGCTCACCTACGACGGCTCCTCGAAGGCCGCGGGCGTGAAACTTTACATCGACGGCGTCGAGCAGCGCGTCCGCGTCGAAGCCGACAACCTGCGCAGCCCGATCCGCACCGAGGTGCCGTTCCGACTTGGCCGTCGCGAGCGCCTCGATGCCATCGGCGGACTCTCGGTCGCCGGGCTCCGCTACTTCGACCGCGCGATCGGCGGCGACGAAGTGAACGTGCTCGCCACCGACGCCCTGCTGCCGCGCATTCTCACCCGGCCGGCGGCGGAGCGGTCCGACGCCGAGCGCCAGTTCCTGTTCGACGCCTACCTCGCCCGCTTCGAGCACGAGGCGCACCAGGCGGCGCTCGACCGCATCGCCGCGCTCAAGGCCGAGAAGGAAGCGATCCGTGTCCGCACTCCCACCACTCTCGTGTTCAAGGAAGCGGACACCCTGCCGATCTCCTACGTCCTCAACCGTGGCGAATACGACCAGCGGCTCGACCTCGTCCCGGCGAAGACCCCGGACGCCCTGCCGCCGATGGCCGGCGACCTGCCGCGCAACCGGCTCGGCCTCGCGAAGTGGCTGCTGGCCGAGGACAACCCGCTGACCACCCGCGTCACCGTCAACCGCTTCTGGCTCGAGCTCTTCGGCCGCGGCCTCGTCAACACGCCCGGTGATTTCGGCCTGACCGGCCAGATGCCGTCCCACCCGGAACTGCTCGACTGGCTCGCGGTCGAGTTCCGCGAGAAGGGCTGGGACATCAAGGCCTTCTACCGGATGCTGGTCACCTCCGCCGCCTACCGCCAGGCAGCGGTCATCGACGCCGTGCGGCTTGAAAAGGACCCGTCGAACCTCCTGCTCAGCCGCGGCCCGCGCTTCCGGATGGATGGCGAGATGATCCGCGACCACGCCCTCGCCGTCAGCGGACTGCTTTCGCCGAAGCTCGGCGGCCCCAGCGTGAAGCCCTACCAGCCCGACGGCGTCTGGGAAGGCGTGGCGATGAACGAAAGCAACACCCGCAACTACCAGCGGGACGCGGGCGAGTCGCTCTACCGCCGCAGCCTCTACAGCTTCTGGAAGCGCTCGGCCCCGCCGGCCTCGATGGAGGTCTTCAACGCCCCGAACCGCCAGACCTGCACCATCCAGCGCGAACGCGGCAACACCCCGATCCAGGCCTTGGCCACCCTCAACGACCCGCAACTGGTCGAGGCCGCCCGCAACCTCGCCCAGCGCGTGCTGCTCGACCCTGCCGGTGACGAAGCGGCGCGCTTGAACGCGATGGCCGTGAAGGTGATCTCCCGCCCCTTGCGCGACCCCGAGGTCGCCGTGCTCCAGGAAAGCCTCGTCGCGATGCGCGGCCACTACGGCTCCGACCCCGCCGAAGCCACCGCCCTGATCACCCTCGGCGAATCGAAGCCCGATCCCTCCCTGCCACCCGCCGAACTCGCCGCCTGGACCATGATCGCGAACCAGCTCCTCAACCTCGACGAGTCGCTCACCAAGTAGATCGAGCAAGCGAACGCTCAAATTCGAACCTCAAGGACTCCCGTGCCGAACTGGCGCGGGCACCGCGCACCGGGCGGCAGCTCGCGCGGGCCGTTCCCGGCGCGGTGTTTCAGGATGCCCTGGCCCTCAGCCAAGGCGAGACGGCAAGAAAGTCCCGCGGCCTCGCCACGGACAAGTGGGGATTGGGCGGCCCGCCCGTTCGGATCCTCCCTCCTCCTCCGCCTACCCCGGAAACCCAGTCTCCCAATGACCCAATCTCCCAATCTCCGTTTCTAATCCCTCCCCCTCCGAAACAATCCGCCCGCGACATGCGCCCGCCGGCGCGACCTGATCCTCCGAGCCTGTGGAAAAAAGGTCCGTCCCCTTGTTGGATCCAAGAAAGCCCCTCCAGATCGCAGAGGGACAGGTAAACGACCGCCCAACCCCAAGAGAATTCCGGGCCGCCCTGTGCAAACTTTGCACTGTGGAAAAAAGGTCCGTCCCCTTGTTGAGTAGAAGTTACACCTATGAGTTTGCGTATGCGGAAGATTGTCTTAGATGCCACACAAAGGAGGTCCGAAATGGGGACCATCTCCCGCAATTCATATAAAATTGTGGAGGATTAAGCCATTTCGCTGCTGCTGACGCCACCCGCGAAAAGAAAATTCGTTTCAGACAGAAAGAAAATCCAGGGCAAGGCATCATCTATGCGTAAGCACCGTAAGCGCTGAATCGACGGGCACTAGCTGTCCAGCCGCATCTCCAGCATACATCCCCGTGTATGCAACTGACATCATCCGCACCGGCCCCGGACTCCCCGATCATCCGCACCGGCAG
>CAMCYK010000265.1 GCA_945883695.1 Akkermansia muciniphila
ACCAGCGGCGAATCCGGCAGTGACGACCCCTTCAGCCAGTGCACCCCGGCCGCCAGGAAGCGGTTGCGGAAGGCCGGCGACAGCGTCTGATAGTCCTCGATGATGGCGCTGCTGAATTTGTAGTCGTGCGAATCCGTGCCTTTCAGATAGATCAAACGCTGCGCCGCGGCGGTGAAGGCCCGCGGGTCGCCACCGGCATCGAGATAGGCCAAGGTCCGCCGCGCCGCGCCCATCCGGTCGCCTGCCAGGCCGGCGAAGATTTCCTCGACTCCCGGGGTGCCGCCCGACCCGCCGGCGAGCGGCTCGAAGGTATCGATCGCAACGCCGTCCTTGACCCCCGCATCGTCGCGGAACAAGGGCAGGAACGAGGCGTTCTGGAGCATCAGGAAGCGCCGCGTTTCGTCGCTTCCGGCGTGGCGGAAGGCGTGGTGCAGGGCATTGGTGGTGGTGCAGGCATGCAGCGTGACGATCCCCGGCTTGCGCATCAGCAATTCGGCCGCGTATTGGAACATCGCGTCCCACACCGGCTGCGGGCCGCTGCCGGCGTTGATCAGCGACACGACCTTCGCCGCGCTGTCGTCCCACGATCCGCCGCGCAGCGCCGCCAGCATCTCCGCCGCGGCTTCCGGCCGGTTTTCGCCGCCGTTCCAGGTCGCCCGCAGCTCCTTGAGCCGCTCCTGGTTCTTGCGGCCCGGCCGGTCGGCCAGCTCATCGCCAGCGGCCGGACTTTTGCCGTGGTGGGCGAGCAAGGCGTAGGCCAGCGACCGGAGCACCGGCTCCGCGTGCTGCCAGCCGATGGTCTGGAGCAGCCGCCAGCTGTTGGCGACGTAGATCGCCTTGTGCCCGATGTCGCGGTAGTCGCGGGCCCCGTAGTGGCTGAACAGATCGAAGATTTGCTGGCTGGAACCGCCCCGCGCCAGTCCGGCGGCGGCGCTGTCGGCGCAGCCGGGGTCCCAGGCATCCATCCCGGTGGCAAAGGCGGCGGCCGCCTTGTCCGCGGCCGGCACCGAGGGCTCGAACACCGCTTCCATCGTCCAGTCGCCCTCCTGGATGTCCCGCGCCTGCGACGACTTGAACTGGTCGAGCGCCCAGAACAGCGGCAGCCAGCGGTCGGCGTCGGGCGCGGCGAGGCTGGCGAGGTGGGCGGAGTTCACCACCAGCACGGCATGGAATTTGAACCCGACCGGCCGTGGCTGGATGTTGCGGATCCCGGCCAGCAGGAGCGCGGTGAGGAGGTCCCGATAGGTCGTGCCGCCGCGGATTTTCATCCCGACTTCCTCCAGCAAGCGTTCGCGCGGGGTGACCTCCAGCAAGCGGACCAGCGGTTCGATTTCCGGACGAAAGCGCACCATCCCCGGCTCTGGCTTCGCCTCCGCGGCCGATACCCGCGGCAAGTGCGCCAGAAATCCCAAGCCACCCGCCGCGCTTGCGGTCGCGATAAAGTTCCGGCGTGTCCGATCCGTGTTCATGATGTCAATGTCTTCTCCGTCAACATGAGCCGGATCCCCCGCCCTTGCAAGCGGCCAGATCCGGCGCGCCGATACCCGCTGAAGCCGCAGGCCCTGAACGGCCCGCCCGGGAGCGCTGGTCTTCGGACCGGCGGAACGGTCCCCCGCCCCCACGGCTCAGCCAAGCGCCCGCTGCCACGCCTCTTCCTTGAATCCGACCAGCACGAACCCGTCGCCGACCACGAACGGCCGCTTCACCAGATTGCCGTTGCCCGCCAGCAGCGCCACCGCCTCGTCCGCGGTCATCGCAGGCAGCTTGTCCTTCAAACCGAGCTCCCGGTAATCGCCGCCGGACGTGTTGAACACCGGCCGCAGGTCGCCGCCGAACGCTGCCACCGCCGACTTCAGCTCCGCCACCGTCGGCGGGGTCTCGCGGATCGCCTTCACCTCGTGCGGGATCCCCCGCTCCCGGAGCCACTTCAGCGCCTTGCGGCAGGTATCGCAGCCGGTGTAGGCGTAGACGGTAATCATGCGGCGATCTTGCCTCTCCCGCCCCCTCGCGCAAGGCTGCGCTCCCACCCGATGAAAGACCGCCTGCTCGATGCCATCCGTGCCGAACTCCGCGCCCGCTTCGACCGCCTCACCCGCGCGGCGAAAGACGCCCATGCCGCGGCGACCGACCCCGGCAGCAAGGCGGAGGGCAAGTACGACACCCGTAGTTTGGAAGCCTCCTACCTTGCCGCCGGCCAAGCGCGGCAGCTTGAGGACCTGGCCCGCGATGTCAGCCTGTTCGACACCGTGAACCTGCCCGCTTTCGGGATCGACGAGCCGGTCGACGCCGGTGCGCTGGTCGAGGCCGATCTCCGCGGCGAGAGCACCTGGTTCCTCCTCGCGCCGGCCGCCGGAGGGCTGGAGATCGTCCACGACGGCCTCGAAATCACCCTGCTCACCCCGGAAAGCGCGCTCTACCAAAAACTCCTCGGCCTCCGCACCGGCGACCGCCTCGACGACCCGCCGCTCTTCGTCAGCGAAGTCCGCTGAAGCCACAAGCCGTCCTACCCTAAAATGCTGAAGCCACCCGCCGGGCACCGATGCGCGGGTGCCGGGGGTGGCTTTATAATCCAGCCGAAAAGTCTTCAGAAGCGCCAGACGGCGTCGAGCGTGAAGCGGTCGTCCATGATGCCGTCCTCCTCGTCGGTCAGCGGCAGTTCATAGGCGAAGCCCAGGTCGATGTCGTTGGTGATCCGCGAGCGGAAGCCGATCGCGGCGGTGACGAAGTCGCGGTTCTGCGCGGCGTTCGACGCGCCGAAGTTCAGCAGGTCCATGCCTTCGAAGGTGGCGACCACGGGTACCGCGCCGCCGGCCTGGCTGAAGAAGTTCGGACGGCCGTTGCCGGTTTCGAGCACGTGATGCCAGTTGACCTCCACCAGCGGGATGAACCAGCGCGAAACCTCGTAGCTGAGGTGGCCGCTCACGAACGAGGTGCTGGCCATCTGCCCGTCGAAGGCAAGGTGAACCCCCGCGCCGCCCGCGAGCTGGAGCTTGTCCCACATCTTCAAGCCGGAGATGATCAGGTTCGCCGCGCCGTCGCCTTCGCCCTGGAAGACATCGTGGTTCCCGGTCGGGAATTCGAAGGTCAGCGTGCCGCTGACCGCCGTGCTGCTGGCGGGATCGTAGATGAAGGCATACTTGAGGCCGGCGGCGATGTTCGCGAAGCCGGACTCGTCCGACCACAGCGGCTCGGTGTCGGGGTTGATGTCCACGTAGCCGTCCTTGGTCGCCACGATCGCCAGCCGCTCGTTGAGCGCGATTTCGAATTGCAGCGCGTAGACCTGCACGTCGCCGCCCATCGGCAGCGGGCCGAGGGTGGAGCTCACCGTCTCCGGCAGCCGGTGATACATGAAGATCGGGTGCAGGTTGGTCGTTGGCAGCGCGAGGTCGAACAAGGTCGGGTTGCTGATCGGGCGGCGGGCGTTCTCGAAGCCGCCGGTGGTGACCGGGGCGGAGGTCGGCTCGGTGACGATCGTGCCGGCCATGGCGGTGCCGAGAAGGGCGGACAGGGAGACGAGGGTTGCTGCTTTCATGGTTCGTTTGGTTGGAACGGCCGCAGTCTCCCTGAAATCCGCCAAGCGATCTAACCGCCCTGCCCGCGACACTGCGCATTTTTTGCTATCCGCCCCCTTCCTTGCACTCGTGACCATTCCATGACAAACCCGACACCGGAAGCTGCCACCTTCGCCGCCATGACCCTCCACCGTCTGCCCCTCGCCCTGCTTGCCGCCGCGTCGCTGGCCGCCCCGCTGCGCGCCCAGGACCCCGATCCCGCCGCCGACCTCCGCGAACTCCTGCGCGACGCCCTCTACACCGAGGAAGTCACCCGCGACCCCGCAGCGGCCGCCAAGCAGTATGAAGCCCTCCTTTCCAAGCACGACGCCCAGCGCGCCTTCGCCGCCGCCGCCCTGTTCCGCCTCGCCGAAGTCCGCCGCAAGCAGGACCGCAAGGACGAGGCCGTCGCGCTCTACCAGCGGCTGCTGCGCGAGTTCCCCGCGGCGGAGGCGGAGGGGAAACTGGCGCGGGAGAATCTGGCGGCGCTGGGGGAAAAGTTGCCGGCGGCGGAGATCGTCGCCGAGGATGAAGAGACGATGGAAATCCAGCGGTTGGAGAAGCTGATAGCGACCAGTCCGGATCGCGTGCTCAACTTCAGCGGACTGGTGGCGGCGGTGGAAAAGAATCAAACGCGGGTGGTTCGATACTTGCTCAAATCCGGAGCCTCCCCGACCGACGAAACGGCGGGCTTCCTTTCGGCGGCGGCGCTCGGTCATCTTGCCATCGTCGAGGCCTTTCTCGAGATGGCAGCCGACCGGGTGAGCGGCGCAATGCCACAGGCGCTCGCCGAAGCGGTCCGCAAAGGGAACGTCAAGGTGACACGGACCTTGCTGGACGCGGGCGCTGCCACGGATTGGCAACCCGTCCAATGCGTGATGCCGCGGAACGCCAACTTGCGCGAATTCGATTGGGAGGGAACCCCGCTGATCACGGCGATCGCGAACCAGCGGCTTGAGATCGTCGAGATGCTCCTCGGAAGGAAGCCCGATATTCGCCAAAGGGCGAACGGCACCGGCATCAGCGTGCTCCATGCCGCGGCCCACCTCGAAGAACCCGCCGCGACCCGGCTTGCGGAGCAACTGATTGCGCTGGGAGCCGATCCGAACGCATTGACCGAGCCGCTTTCCCTGAGCGAGACGGCAACCAGGATGTTCGCTTTGAGTCCCCTGCAGTACGCGGTAATGCGTGGCAACTGGAGCTTCGCGAAACTCCTCATCCGGCATGGTGCCGAATTGAAACAACCGGAATTGTTCGATCCGATTCTCGCGAGAGAACTGGACAATCACGTGCTCCCATCGATCCGCTTCCTGCTCGAGAACGGAGCCGATGCCAACCAGCCCGGCCTGTTCGCCGAACTCATCGACCTCGGACCCGACGCCATCCCGCTAATCCAGCTCTTGCTCGAATCCGGCTGCAATCCGAACGCGGCGGATCTAACCGGAGTTCCGCCGATCATGCGGGTCTTTTCCTGGGATCTGAAGAACTTGGAGAATGGCAACGAGAAGCTCGCCAAGCACCAGAAACAGGTGGAGCTGATCCAACTGCTGCTCAAGCACGGCGCCGATCCCAACACCACTGATGGCACTTACACCCGCGAGGCCACCCGGAGAGACCGGGAGCGGGGCTACGGGCCCGGTAGGGGGCCCTTCGTGCCGGAGTCGGAAAAATCGGAACAACTGCCCGCCACCTTGCTGATAAAAGTCGTCCGCTTGAGCGACGAGCAATTGATGAACAATGTCTCCCTGATCCAGATCCTGCTGGATGCCGGGGCGAAGCCGACCCACGAGTTCCCCGAGGTCTTTGACTTCGTGGCAAGAGGCGATGAAGCGCTGCCGATCGCCAAGGCCTTGTTACCCTTCCGCCCGGAAACCCTGGTGCTGGATCGCACGGGCTATTTCCTGAACTGGAACCCCGCGGTGAAGCGCCTGCTCCTCGACGAAGTCCTCAATCCGGCGGTCGCCGCGAAAGGCGGCGTCCATCTCGCCTTCGCTGATGACGGAGGCTACCAGATGCTGGTGGAAGCGGGCGCGCCGATTCCTGCCACCGCGGAGTTGTTGCTGGCCCACGTCGGGAGCCTGACCAGCCGTTCCGGTCGCTACTCCGGACAACGCCAAGTGCCCGTGCTCACCCGGGTCCGCCGCGATGCGAGCGGCCAGTGGGCGCGGGAAGCGATCGACTGGAACGGCGACGCGCCGCTCCCGGAACTCGCGGCGGGAGATATCATCGAGATGTCGGAGAAGAGGGTTCCCACGGAGAAAAACCAGGATCAGGCCTTCGCGGATCAGGTCGCCTGGCAGTTCCGCAAGCGCGTGTCCTTTCCGGTGACCCTCGAGATCGGTGGCAAGGTCCGTGAGATCCAACTGCGGGGCGACCTGCTGGTCTTCGACCCGACACGTGACGAAGCGCCCCTTCTGAGTGCCGGCCATCTGGCGGGCTTGTTCTTTCCGCTCTCCGGCGACTCAGGCTTGGGGTTCTTGAAACGGGACACCCTGCTGACGGTCCGCCGCAAGGACCGCCCTGACATCCGGATGGATCTCTCCGCGCCGGGAGTGCTCGCCTTTCCGTTGCAAGCCGGGGATCAACTGATTCTGCCGGATCCGGAGTCGGTGCTCGATCCGGGGCAATGGCACCGCTTTCCCGTGAGGCTGGTGGTTCCGGATGGCGGGCCGGTCCGTTCTTTCGGTCCCGTGATGGGCGGCACGTTCACGGACAAGCCGTCGCTCACCATGCCCACCTTGATCCAGGTGCTGACCGACACCTATGCTTCCAGGTGGCCGCTCGCGCGGGACCCCGAAGCGTCGACCCGCTTTCCCGAGTTCTCGCAGCGGGTCCAAGCGGGTGAAGTCCCGGTGATCCTGCCCCACCCGGATTTCTCGCGGATCCGGATCCAACGGAAGGACGAGATCCTGGAGATCGACCTCAGCGCCGCCATCCAGCGCTGCGGCGACGACACGTCGTCCGCGGAAGCCCGCCAGGCGGATGTCCCCTTGCATCCGGGCGACATCGTGGAACTGCCGCAGAAGCCCGGCACCGGTGATCAAGCATGGAGCGGCTTCACGAAGGAGGAAGAGCGCTTCTTCCGCAAGTCGCTGGACGGTGTGCTGATGCTACGGAAACCGGATGGCATCATCGAACCGGTGGAAATTTCCTACCAACAGGCGGCGTGGCAGCAGACTCCTCACGGTCTGATCCCCTTGGCACCCTCGAGCGGGGTTTCCAGTTCACGTCTGAAAGCGCTTACCGGGATGGATGCACGGGGGCAGCAATTGAAGCGGGACGGGAAGGAGCTGAAAATCGGCCCCACGGACCCCTTCATCCGAGATGGCGACGAGATCATCGTGGGTGGCCTGTTTGTCCCAGGAATGCAGCAGATCCCGACGCCACCAGGCGGGGCGCGCCCGCCCCGTGCAAGGGTGCAGCCCCCCCAACCCACCCCCGAACGCTGAGCCATGGCCCGGCGTACTTCTCCCCCGTCGCTGCACTGGCTCACGCTCGCCGTGCTGCTGCCGCTGGGCGTGCTCGCGGCGGTCGCGTGGACGGGCCTCGAGGCGCAGTCCCAGGCAATTCGGAATCAGTTGCAGGAGGAACGCTTGCGCATGGCGCACTTCGCGGCGAAGCAGGTCGCTCTCGAACTCGAAGGAAACGTTATCGAATGCAGGTC
>CAMCYK010000266.1 GCA_945883695.1 Akkermansia muciniphila
GCTTCGCGGACGAGCGAGGGCGCGTCGTCCCTACCTTGCGCGACCGAAGGTCGCTCGCTACGGCGGCCGCAGGCCGCGAAGAATCCCGCGGCCGCAGGCCGCCAAGGTAGGGACGGACGCCCTCGGCCGACCGGAGCGGTCCCCGTCCGCCCGCTTCACCGTCAAGGGTTGAACCAGCCCTCCCGTCGCTTCGCGGACGAGCGAGGGCGCGTCGTCCCTACCTTGCGCGACCGAAGGTCGCTCGTTCCCCGCGGCCATCGGCCGCGAAGGTAGGGTCGGACCGCCCTCGGCCGACCGGAACGGTCTTGGCCGCCCGCCCCATCTCGAACACGTGCCCCCCGAGGCTTCGCTCGCCGGAAAAAATCATCGGGAATTTTGAGACCAGCGGAGCTTCATGATGTCGACACGCGGGTGGCGTGCATCGGCTCCCCCTTCGAAACCCGCGACGCTTCCGCCAGGAAGGCAAGGCGGTGCCCGGCCAACCCATCGAGGCCCGGCGGCAGGGCTTCGGGGCCTCGGAACAGCCGGTCGAAGGCATCGACAATCCCGTGGTCGCCGCCGCCGTGGCCCGCGTAGCCGTCGTCGGCCGGTTGTAGGATCTCCACCGCCTCGATCCGGCCGTCGAGGTGATGGCGCAGCCACAACTCCGGCGCGCCGGCTTCCTGGTAAGGCGTCCCGCCCTTGAGCGCCGCTTCCGTGCCGTAGATCTCGATTGTCCGGCCGCAGTCGAAGGCGGTCATGGTGTGGGTCGCGGTGATGCCGTTCGCCAGTTCGCAGGCGAGCACCTGATGGTCGACGACGTCGTTGTCGCAGCGGTAAACACAACGGCCCCACGGCGAATCGCGCAGGAAACCGAGGATGGTTTCGTCCTCCGCCTCTTCCGCGCCATCGAGGACCATCCGGAGCCAGCGGCGCTTGTCGCCGAGGTAACGGTGGGCATCGAAAAGGCAGTCCTTGGCCGCCGGGCAGCCGTCGGTGCAGCGCGCCGGCGCGCCGGCCGGGGCGTTCTCAGAGCGGAACCAAGTACGATCCCCATAGGAGGAAATCGAAGCCGGCGCGGCATCGCCGAGCCAGCACAGCAAGTCGGCATCGTGGGAGCACTTCGCGACGATCATCGGCGTCGATCCTTTCGCGCTGCGCCAGTGGCCGCGGACGAAGGAGTGGGCCTGGTGGAAGGGCTCCACGCCTTCGTGGCTGCGGATCGAAATCACGCGGCCGAGGCGACCGCTTTCGATCACCTTTTTCACGGTGGAGTAGAAGGGCGTGTAGCGCAGGACGAAGCCGAGCGCGATGCGGCGGCCGAGTTCGCGGGCACGGCGGTCGAGCGCCTCGCAGCGCTCGAGCGACTCCGCGGCGGGCTTCTCCAGCAGCACGTCGTAGCCGGCCTCCAGCGCGGCCATCGCGTGGCCGAAATGCTGGGCGTCCTGGGTGGCGATGACCAGCACGTCGGCGAGCTTGCCGGCGGCGAAGAGCGCGTCGGCGGAGTCGAAGACGGCCACGTCCTCACCGAGGGCCGCCACCGATTCGCGCCGGACCGCGACCGGATCGGCCGCCGCGGTCAGCCGGTAACGATCGCCGAAGGACGCGGCGATCTGCGCGTAGGTCCGGCCGCGGGAACCGCAGCCGAGGATGGCGAGGGACAGGGGATCGGACATGCCCGAGGCCTACGCGGACGCCCGGGCGGAGTCGAGAGTGCAGGTGGCGGCGGGATCCGGTGTTTCGGCGCGGCGGGCGGAAGCGCGGGCTTGCACCGGGAAAGGAGACGGGCAAAATCATCCCGACCGCTGGAATCGTCATCCTTCCCAAGCCATGAACCTTCACTGGACAGTCGAACGCCTTGACGAAGACGAGGACGCGGATCCGGGGATCGCGCTGGACTGCGTGCTGACGATCCAGGGCCGGATCGAAGTCGAGGGCGAGAAGGCGGGGCAGTTGTTCGTCTGGTATCTCACCGCCGACAAGCTCGACTCGCGGCGGGCCTTCGCGGAGTTGTGGGATCTCGATGGCGATATTTGCGGCGTTTACGAGGACATCAGCAATCCGGGGCACAAGAAATTCCGGGAGCCCCTGCCGCGCCTGCTCAAGGACGCGCCGGGCTTGCTCGTCGTCGATTTCATCGCGCTGCGTCCGGCTTTCCGTCGCAAGGGACTGGGGCTTGAGATCCTGCGCGAGGTCGTCCGCTGCTGCGCGGACCACCGGATCGGCGCGCTGCTGCTGGATGCCCGGCCGCTGCAACGCCGGCCGGGGGGCTATGATGAATTCGACGAGGAAATCCGCGAGCTGCCATGGAACGACGGCGAGAAGGACCAGGACCGCCTGATGCACCATTGCCGCGGCTGGGGGATGCAGCGCCTGCCGCGCACCCGCTTCATGGTCTGCGCGCCGGACGTGATCACCGGCGAACGGGCGGGGGCGTGGCCGCCGGCGCCGATCGCGGACGATTGGGACGTGGAGGACGAGGAGGACGAGGAGGACGACCTGCCGTTTTAGGCGCCGGTTCAAGCCTCCGTGAGCTCGTAGCGCGTGCTGCGTCCGCCGCCGGCGGGAGTGAGGGCACCGAGCCGGGCAAGCTCCTGAAGATCGCGCGTGGCGGTGGCCTTGGAGCTGCCGGTGAGGGCGACGTATTTGCGGGCGTTCATGCCGCTGGTGAAGCCTTCCGGTCCGGCTTCGAACATCCGGCGGATCACCTTGAGCTGGCGCTCGTTCAGTTCGCGTTCGAAGCGCTGGAAGAATTTCGATTTCCGGAGAACGAAGCGCACCTGGGCTTCCGCATCGCGCTGGGCCCGCACGGCAACGCCGATGAACCAATGGACCCACGGGGTGACTTCGTTGCTCCGTTGGGCGGCTTTCAGAGCGTCGTAGTAGGCGTTTCGTTCGGCGTCGATCGTCCGGGACAGGCTGAGCACGACCGGGCGGCCGAGTCCTTGGGACAGCGCCATTTCCGAGAGCGCGCGGCCAAGGCGGCCGTTGCCATCCTCGAAGGGGTGGATGCTTTCAAAGTACAGATGAGCGAGTGCCGAGCGCAGCGGAGGCTGCGGGACCGCGAGCGGGCCGCCTGGGGCGCTGTCGTTGAACCACTGGATAAATCGCTTCATCTCCGCGGGGACGCGTGCCGACGGAGGCGCCTCGAAGTGAACGGTCGGCCGGTCGATCCGGCCGGAGACCACTTGCATCGGATCTCCGCCTTCGCGCCAGCCGCCGACCCGCAAGGCGGTGCTGCCGCCCAGGAGCATGCGGTGCCAGGCGAACAACATTTCTTCGGACAGCGGTTCCTGGAAGCTGTTGCGGACCGCGACCATCAGTTCGCCGGCACCGTCGGCCAGGCGGCTGTCCACCGGCTGCAACACGGGATTGAGGCCGAGACGATTGCGGATCGATGACCTCACGTCGTCGCGGCTCAGGAACTCGCCTTCGATGGCTGAGGAGCGGACGGCTTCGGCGATCATCAAGTCGAGCACGGCCTCGGTTTCCAGCTCTCCGGGCAAGCCCTCGAGCAGCCCGTCGACCCGTCCGGCATGGTCGGTGAATGCCGTCAAAAGGGCCGCCAAACCGTCGAGGTCGAAGCGAAACTCCGGCCAGTCGGGTTGCTGCCAATTGTAGGTCATGAGCCGAATACTACTACTAATCGGCTCAATATCTAGCTGATTTGTGAGCCGATTGGGTCGTCTGATCGGCTCAACGACTCTCTGGATACTTTCCGGTAGATCCTTGGAACGGTATGCTCGCGGCGCGGGAGGCGTCGGAGAGGAGGCTGTCGTTGAGCTGGGTTTTCATCGCCTGGAGGGGGTGGATGCGCTCCTCGACGGAACCCTGCCCTATGAACTGGTGGTCGAAGATCGGCTGGGTGGAAAGGAAGCGGCGGCTGCCATTTTGAAATTGATCATTTTTCTGATCAATTTATGGATGGTTCCATGGTCGTCCGCCAGATCAGCATCAGCGAGTTCAAGGCCCACTGCACCGAGGAGATGCGGGAAGTGGAAAAGGGCAACGTGATCCTCCAGGTCACCCGTCACGGCAAGACCATCGCCGTGGTTGGCAAGCCCGCCGAGGAAGCGGTTGCGCCGCTCCTCGGCGCCGGCAAAGCGACCGCGACCCTCAACGAGTCCTACGATCCGCACGCCCCCGCCTTCGATGAGGAGGATTGGGAAATGAACCGTTGAGACTCATGCCCGGCTACCTCCTCGATACCTGTGCCTGGATCGATGCCCTCCTCGCTCCCGAGAAGCTGCGACAGTCCGTTCGCAAGATCATCGCGAGCAAGGCCCCGCTTCATCTCTGTTCCGTCAGCCTGGTCGAGTTCGCGAGAAAAGAAGCGCGCGGCGACATCCGCATCTCCATGCCTTGTGCCGAGTGGTTCGAACGCATCGCGCTGCCCAAAGGGAAAATCATTCTCCTCGATGTCTCTCCTTCGATCGCCGTCGATGCCACCCGGCTCCCCCAGCCCTTCGTCAACCGCCAAGGGAACGTCCACAAGGATCCCATGGATCTGATCATCGTCGCCACCGCCCGGCACCACGACCTCACCCTGCTCACCTCGGATCAAGTGCTGCTCGACTACCCGGGAGTCCGGACCGCGAACCCGCGTTGAGAAAGGCGCCGCGAGGCTGGAAACATCAGCCGCATGCTCCAACACTTCACCCCAGCGGCGCGAGCAGGGCGGACAGCGTGCTTTCATCCGGGGCGGCGGCGCGGGCGGCGTCGGAGAGGAGGCTGCCGGCGAGCTGGCTCTTCTTGGCCTGGAGCTGGTGGATGCGTTGTTCGACGGTGCCTCGATGAGGTTGTTAACGAAAAACGGCAGAGTGGGGTTGAGAGCAGGTTTCTCCCGTCCAACAGACACTGATCGGGAAGTTTCTTGAAATGTGGCACAATCCGGCACACATTTCCGCCATGGCCGAAACGACCTCCAGATCCTCGAAAGCCGAACGGCTTGTCGCCCGGGTGAGCCTGGACGACAAGCGAACGATTGAAAGAGCCGCCGCCTTGTCGGGTCAGTCCGTGGCGTCGTTCGTGATCGCGCACGCCCGGGACGCGGCGGAGAGAACCTTGGAGCGGCATGACCGCATTCGGCTGAATGCCGAGGATTCCAAGCGCTTCGTCGAAGGTTTGCTCGCTCCCGCACGCAAGGTTCCCAAGGCGGTGAAGGACGCGTTCGAAGACTACCGGCAAACGGTTCGGGAAGCGTGAGGTCAGCCTTCCGCTGCCATGGGATTCCATTTCGGCACCTCCTTCATCGGGAGATAAAGCCGGGAACCTTCCAAGGGCAGGAAGCCGAAGCGTTGGTAGAAGCCTGAGGCCGCTTCATCTTTCGCATCTACCAAAACGGCGACCGCCCCGATCTGCCGGGACTCGCGGAAGGAGCGAAGCAGGGCACTCAGCAGCAGCTTTTCTCCGATGCGCTCCGACGCGAACGCCATGTCACGGGCGAGCCGGCCGACGAGTACGGCCCCCAATTGATCGTACCGCGGCAATTTCTTGCGCAGCGTTTCGGGAAGTTGGGTCAACCCGATCGAGGTCGCCGACAAGGTGTAGTAGCCGGCAATTCTTCGTGGATCGTCGTCGGGCACGATGACGTAGCAGGCTGCCGCGAAGGCTTTCATCTCCTGGTTGGCACGCCGCTTGAGATACTCGTTCAGAATCTCCACGCCGCAGTCGAACTCTTCCCTGCGGTGCTTCGCGGGATCGAGGAGTTCGATGGTGTAGGAATGGGGTGGCATGGCGTCCGGTTTCGGGCACATCGTGCCAAAGTCAAGCGGCCGGTTATGAAGAGCCTTAACCCAGCGGCGCCAGCAGCGCGGACAGCGTGCTTTCGTCCGGGGCGGCGGCGCGGGCGGCGTCGGAGAGGAGGCTGTCGGCGAGCTGGCTTTTCTTGGCCTGGAGCTGGTGGATGCGCTCCTCGACGGTGCCCTGGCAGATGAGCTTGTGGACGAAGACCGGCTGGGTCTGCCCGATGCGGTAGGCGCGGTCGGTGGCCTGGGCCTCGGCGGCGGGGTTCCACCAGGGGTCGTAGTGGATGACGGTGTCGGCGGCGGTGAGGTTGAGGCCGGTGCCGCCGGCCTTGAGGGAGATCAGGAAGACCGTTTGTTCGGACGAGAATGACCTTGCTTTCGCAGTTCACATGAACACAAATGGAAGGGCCATGAGCAAGACCGTCACTCCCTTTGAACAGATCCGCCGAACAAACCCGTCGGGCGACGAATTCTGGTCCAGTCGGGACTTCGCCAAGGTTCTGGACTATGCGGATTACCGGAATTTCCAATCGGTCATCGTGTCCGCTCGCACTGCTTGTTTCAACAGTGGCCAGCGGGTGGAGGATCATTTCGTTGACGTCACCGATATGATCCCCGTCGGAAAAGGCGCGAAACGTCCGGCGAAGACCGTGATGATGTCCCGCTACGCCTGCTACCTCGTCATTCAGAACGCGGATCCGGGCAAGGAGATCGTGGCACAGGGCCAGACCTACTTCGCCATCCAGACCCGGCGACAGGAATTGAGCGATGAGAAGGTGGAGGAACAGCGACGCCTCGCCGTCCGCTCGGAGCTGCGGACGCACAACACCCAACTGGCGGATGCCGCGAAGGAAGCCGGAGTGATCGAGCCGAAGGACTACGCCATCTTCCAAAACCACGGCTACATGGGCCTCTACGGCGGCTTGGACGCCAAAGGCATCCACCGGCGCAAGGACCTCAAACCGAGCCAGCAGATCCTCGATCATATGGGCAGCACCGAGTTGGCCGCGAATCTCTTCCGTGCCACCCAAGCCGAGGACAAGCTCCGCCGTGAAAAGATCACGGGAAAGGACAAGGCCAACCGCGCCCACCGTGAAGTCGGAGCGAAAGTGCGACAAACCATTGAGGAACTCGGCGGCACCATGCCGGAGAATCTCCCTTCGGTGGAAAGCATCAAGAAACTCGAATCCAAGGCGAGGAAGAGGCTCAAGAAGCCCAATTCATGATCAGGTGCTGCTCGGCTACCCCGGAGTCAGAACCGCGAACTCCTGCGGAACGCCGCACCGTGCAGTTGAGAGATCAATAGCATGCTTCAACACTTCACCCCAGCGGCGCGAGCAGCGCGGACAGCGTGCTTTCATCCGGCGCGGCGGCGCGGGCGGCGTCGGAGAGCAGGCTGTCGGCGAGTTGGCTTTTCTTTGCCTGGAGCTGG
>CAMCYK010000267.1 GCA_945883695.1 Akkermansia muciniphila
AAGAATCAGGTATGGATGCGACCGCATGAACGATGTCGCCGCGAGGGTCCAGGATTTCCGCCGTTTCCCGCAAGCCGCGATTTGACTAGAAGCCTGCCGCCTTGAACCGTGCCGCCGCTATCCTCATAACATGTTGGATTTCCCTGCTGGCAGGGATTTCCGCGGCCTTGGCAGAGGATGCTGATACGACACGGATTGGCGTTATCGTACTCCTCGGTCACCTCCCAATTTTGTGACAGCCGATCCCTACAGCCCACCGAAGTCAAATCCCTCATCGGGCTCGGGGCGCGCCGGATGGCAGCCGGACGTAGGCGAAGCACCCTTTTTGTGGAAGGCTTGGGGCAGCATTCCATTCGCGTCAGGTTAAGCCGCAACACACTGACTGACAGTGAATTAAATCATAAAAAGATCGAATTTAGTGTTGACAAGGTGAGCGGGCCGGCAAGCTCGGCATGTCTAAGACTTCACCTGCCGGCCGCTCGAGTCCGACTCGACAACGCGCTGGTCACCGCTGATCCGCTCCACAACAAGGAACCCACCCGCAGCTTCATCTCGAGCGTGTCGCCCGACCAGGCGGAGCGACTCGGGCGGGCGGTGCGCGCCCATTGGAGCGTCGAGAACAAGAACCACCACAAGCGGGACCATCACGTCTGGCAGGAAGACCGCCACCGTCACCGCCACCGTCACCGGCGCGGCAACATCGCCCGGAACCTCGCCCTGACGCGCAACGCCCTGCTGGCGATCATCCCGTTCGATGAGGACAAAAACCTCCCGTCATTGATCGTCGATTACCAGGATCGAAAACAACTCGCCGTGGATCTCATCCTGAAAGCAACGCCATTCCCATGATCTCTCCAGCCAAACGCCCTAGATACAAAGCCTTCTGAATCAATTCGACCTTGATCGCACGCGCCGATCTGGCAGACGTGTTACGGATGAACTACCCCTTTGCCGACACCATTTTCACACCGGACCAGAGCGAGTCAGGCAACGGTCGGACAGGGACGGGAATCGATCCGAATTCCGCGACAGAATTCATCCGTTTCCACACGGATTTCACACAAATTGACCGTCCAGGACCGCACTCCGCGCGTCGCCTGGCCAACCCCACAACGCACCAATGCCCATGAAATCAAAGAAAAGCGCAGCCCGGGCAGGCCTCCCTGCCGATCCGCTCTAATTACGAGAGCAGCCCAACAAGCTCGTTCGGCACCCAAACTTCAGGCGGCACGGATCACCTGTGGAGGGGGTGGGATGAGAACCCTTGCCGCAGGCCTTGGGTTCGAACGCAGGAAGGAGCTTCGCGACCTGCCCACCCCGCGCAGCGCAAACCGGCATGGCCGCAGGCAATCCCACCCCCTCCGCTTTGATCTGACTTCACCGCCGGCTGCCCGCCGGTTGGGGAGTCCGCTTCCGGTCCAGCCAGGCCGCCAGTTCCGCGCCGGCGAGGAAGGCCTGGATCGACACGAAGAGCCAGAACAGGAACAGCAGGAAGGTCAGGCCGCCGCCGATGAAGGAACCCCACATCGAGTGGCGGAAGTAAAGATCGAGCCCCCCTTTCAGCGAGACCGAGACCAGGGCCGCGAACGCCGCCCCGCTCATGGCGTGCCGCCACAGCGGCCGCCGCCGCGGCAGGATCTTCAGGATCATCCCGAAGGCCAGGGTCAAGGTGCCGTAGGTCGTCAGCCAGCCGAAGCGCTGCACCAACTGGAACTGCTGCGCCCACTCCACCCCCATCCGCGAGGCGATGAAGGCCGCCAGCGCGTCGAGCAGCGTGCTCGCCGCCAGCAGGAACCCGAACGCCAGGATCAAACCGGCGCACAAACCCCGCGCCGCCAGCCGCGCGAGCCACGGGCGGGCGGGATCGACCGGGGCCATTTCATTGACCACGTTCAAGGTCTTGCGGAGCTTCGTCAGCACGTGGGAGCCCGCGTAGAGCAGGGTCACCATGGCGATCACGAAGGCCGCCGGTTGCGAACTCGGGGCGATCCGCGCGCTTTGCAGAATGCTCTCGATCAAGGCCGCCACCTCCGGCCCGAGCACCGCGGTGAAGCGCCGCTCCAGCTCGCCGTGCGCCGCCTTCTCCCCCATCACCATCCCCGCCACCGTCACCCCGATCAGCAGCAAGGGCGGCAGCGAGATCAGCGCGTAAAACGCCAGCGCCGCCGAGTTGTCGGTATGGCGGTGCCGTACCCAGCGCCTGCTGAATCGCTTCCAATGCACCATGACCCGCAACCATTTCATCGGTTCTGCGAGACGCTAACACCCGCCTCCGCCGACGAAAGCCACCATTCACCAAAGATCGAATTCCAGGATCTCCCACAGGCTCGAATGGTCGTCGGTCCACACCTTGCGGGCGGGGTCGCCGGCCAGCGGCTGCCAGTGGCGCGAGCGGGCCAGCGGCCCGAGATCCTCCGCCCGGCGGGCCATCACGACCCAGCGCGACGAGGCCTTGCCTTCCGCCGCCTGGCTTTCGCTCGCATCGTCTTCCCGGTAATAGCAAACCAGACCCGCGTCCCGCGCGAGATTCCCGACCACCGGCCGCAGGTCGAGGTGGAGATTGGAGATGTGGAACGCGAGCCGGCCGCCTGGCGCGAGCTTCGAAAGATACACCCGCAGCGCCTCGCGGGTCAGCAGGTGGACCGGAATCGAGTCCGAGCTGTAAGCGTCGAGCAGGATCAGCTGGTAGCGGGCGTCGGGGGCCCTGCCCAAGGTCAGCCGGGCGTCGCCGGGCACCACCGCGATCGTCGCCGGCGAGTCCGCGAGATAGCGGAAATGGCGGGGATCGGCGGCCAGGCGGTGGACCACCGGATCGATCTCATAAAAGGTGAAGCGCTGCCCGGGCTTGCCATAGCTGGCCACCGCGCCGGTGCCCAGCCCGACCGCCGCGACCGGACCGAGAGCGGTCGCGAACACGTCGCCGAGCGGACCGGTCGGATGATAATATCCCAGCGGAACCCGCCGCGCGACCGGGTCGAGCGCCTGCATGCCGTGCACGGTCCGACCGTGGAACAGCAGGTGAAACTTGCCGCTTTCATCCGCCGCGACCCGGTGGATCCCGAAGAAGCTGCGTTCCCGCGCCAGTGTCCGCTGCCCCTGCTCCGGCGCCAGCCGGCTGACCAGCAGGACCGCTCCCAGCGCCAGCGCGAAGCGCGGGCCGTAGCCCGACATCAGGAAACACCCCAGCACCGGCAGCCCGATCACCGCGAAGGTGCGCGCCGGCCCCGCGCCAGGCACCAGCGCGAGCAATCCCGCCGCCAACAAGGCCAGCGCCGCCGGCAGGGCGAGGTCCGACCGGCGGAAGCCCCGGTCACGCGGCAACCCGAGCCACCCCGCCGCCACCAGCATCAGCGGATATTCGGCCACGGTATTGAAGACCACCGGCGCGAGCAGGGCATTGAAGGCCCCACCGAGCACCCCGCCGAGCGACATCCACAGGTAGAACCCGGTCAGGTGCTCCGCCCCCGGCCGGTCGCGGGCGAGCTCGCCGTGGCACACCAGCGCCGCCACGAAAAAGCCCGCCAGATGCAGGCCGGCCAGCAGCGCGACCGGCGTGGTCGCACCGGTCGCCAGCAGCATTGCCACCGGCACCAGCAGCAAGGGCAGCGCCCGCTTGACCGTCGCGTGCGGTAGCAAAGGCCGCCGCGCGAACACGAGGATGAAAGTCAGCAGGTAGAGCGCCAGCGGCAGCGCCCACAGCAGCGGCACCGCGGCGATGTCGCTGGAAACGTAAGTGGTGACACTGAGCATCAGGCTGGACGGCACCGCCGACAGCAGCACCCAGCGCAGCCGCCGGCGCGGATCCGGCACCCCGCCGGAAGCCGCCGTGCTGCGGACCGCGGCCCGCCGCCAGACGGTCGCCCCGCAAGCGATCGACAGCAGCGCGAGCCCGCCGAATCCCGCCGCCCACGCGAGACATTGCCAGCCCAGCGTCGAATTCGGTTCGATCCAAAGCGGATACGCCAGCAGTCCGAGCAGGCTCCCGGCATTGCTCGCCGCGTAAAGGAAGTAGGGGTCCCCCGCGGCCGGATGGGCACTGGCCGCGAACCATTTCTGCAGCAGCGGGCTGGTGGCGGAGACGGCGAAAAACGGCAGCCCGACCGCGACCGCGAGCAGCCCGAGCAGCCACGGAACCGGACTCCCCCCGCCCGGTGGCTCCCAGCCGGCCGGAATCGCGAAGGGCAGCGCCCCGATCGTCGCCACCAGCAAACCGGCATGGACCGCCACCTGGATCTTGAGCGGAAAGCGGGACGAAAGCAGGTGCGCGTAGCCGTAGCCCGCCAGCAGCAGTCCTTGGTAAAACACCATCGCCGTGTTCCACACCGCCGGTGCCCCGCCCAGCAGCGGCAGCGCGAGCCGGGCGAACACCAGCTGCAGCAGGAACAGCAAGGCGGCCCCGACGAAAATCGTCAGGGTGTAAAGTGCCAGCGTCGTGCGGTGCGAGGACATCTCCGGAATTCCCCGCGAATGAGCAAATCGGACCGGCCCGTCCAACCGGCCGCTACTTCAGGATCACCAGCAAGGGCCGGTGATCGCTGGCGCCTGCCACCGCCTCGTGGTCGAGGATCTTGCAGCGATCCCAGTCGATCGAATCCCGCAGGGCTCCGCTGACCATCACGTAATCGATCCTCGAGTAAACGTCCTGATAATCCCAGTGGTGGGTCCAGTAGTGGCCGCGCGAATCCTTGAGGGCGATCATCAGCAAGGACTTCGGATTTTTTCCGCCGCCGTGGATCGTCCGCACCGTCGGGCTCTGGCGGGTGTCGTTGAAATCCCCGAACACCACCAGGCGGGCTTCCGGATCCCCGCTCAAAATGCCGTCGATCTCGCGCCGCAGCAGGTGGGCCTCGTTCAAGCGCATGTCCTCCTGATCGCCGTCCTCGGTCTCGCGCTTCGACTTGAGATGCACGCCGAGGAAGCGGAAGGTGCCCGCCGGGGTCTCGACCGCGGCATCGAGAATCCCCCGCTGCATCGCGTGGTCACGGCCCTGCGAGCGGTAGGTCAGCTTGTCGCGGACCACGGTCTTGCCGATCGGATAGCGGGAAAGCAGCACCAGGCTGCGGGTGGGGTCGGAGCCGCGGTTGAGGTGGGCGTGCGGCATCGGGTGGCCGGCCTTCTCCAAATACGCCTGGATGTCCTTGACGTCGTCCTCGTCCCCGATCTCCGACACCCCGAGGATGTCGGGCTTGGCCTCGGCCAACAGTCCGGCAATCGCGAGCTTTTCCTTCTCCGGTTTCGGCGAGCCCTTCTGGCTTTTGCCGTCGACGTAGCGGTCCATCGTCAGCCAGTTCTCGACGTTGTAGGCCATGAACCGCACCGACCCGGCTTCGACCGGATCGGCCGCGGCGACCGCTGCCGGGGCGGCGGGGGCGGCGGGTTTGGGAGCGGCCGCGGGGGCCTCCGCCATGGCAACGGCCGGCGCCTCGCTCTTCGGGTGGCCGGCCCAATCTTCCGACCGGTCCTGGTCCTTGCAGGCCAGCAGCGCCAGCGGCAACAAAAACGCCCCGAGAAAACCCGGGGCGGAGATGGAGGAAAACCTCGTGAATTTCATCGATCAGGCCTTGTCGTGAGCCTCTTTGCCGGCCGCTTCCTTGATCCGGACCTCATCTTCCGAGCGGGTGATCTCCTTTTCGAAGTCCTCGCGGGCCTTCTTGAATTCACCCATGCTCTTGCCGACCCCGCGGGCCAGTTCCGGCAGCTTCTTGGCCCCGAAAAGCAAAAGGACGATGAGGAAGATGATGATCATCTCCTGGCCTCCGAGGCCACCGATGAATGCGAGCGATGTGTTCATGGGCGTGAAGCTAAGGCCGCCGATGCCGCCTTGCAATGGGAATAACGGGCCGGCGGAGGAAGGTCTTTCGCCTCAATCCCGGCACCCTCCGGAAAGAATCCCCGCCTGACCCAATGGGGTCAGGTCTAGCGCGCTAACATCGCTTGAAGCTTTTCCAACTTTCCGGACATCCTCCGGTCAGCGCGGCACTTCGAGATCAAGCGGCTGATGGAATTGGGGTGACCCATGACGAGTTTCTCCGAAATCCACCCATTGCTTACCGAGGTTCCGGCCCGCAGGACGGCGGCAAGCAACACTTTGTTTTCGTCGCTCTTCTTCAAACCCGCGAGGTCTTCCATCGCAACGGGCAGCCCCAGCATCCCCTTTCCCTCGCTCAGGATCCGGGACGCCTCGCTCTCCGCGGAATCACGAAACGCGCCGCTGGCATCACCCGAACCGCGGGCGACCGGATTGGGCGTCAGCAAGTCCAGCAACCGGTCCTTGAAGGTCTCCTTCCCAAGATACCAGCCGCGCTTGAGCGCCGCCGTGGCTTGGGCATCGATCTTCCCGCCGTCGTTGGCCGCGCGTGCTTCCAACCAGGCGACATAGGCACGCCGGCCTCGCCCGGTTTCAGCGAGCTCGAACGCGCGCAACACCCGTGCGGTTTCCAGCCAGGCCGGACCGCGGCCTTTTGCGTAGGCCGCCAAGCTGCTCCACGGGTAGTTGCCGAGCGCACCACGCCGGCCGCCGGCCAGGCCCGCCCGTGCCGGATTCAAGTGGATGTAATCGGCGACCATCCGGAAATAGTAGGGGTCGGAATCGCTGCCGCACACCGGAACCGATTTGTAGCGTCCCTGAAACACGTGCCCCCGGCGCTTCCGTGCCCGGTTCCAACCCTGGCTGAAGGTCCCCAGTAGGTATTTCATGCCGGTCACGAGATTCGGCTGCGGGGTTTCGAGCAACAGGTGAAAATGATTGCCCATGAGAACCCATGCGTGAACACGCCATCCGTGGCTCGCCCCGACCTCCCCGAGACGGAAAAGGAACGACCGCCGGTCGTCATCCGTTTCGAACACGGCATCACCGCCGTCGCCCCGGGCCATCACGTGGTAAGTCGCCCCGGGGTATTGAAAGCGCAACGCTCGTGGCATATCCCGGACTACCCCGATCACCCTTCCTCCGCAAGCCAGAATGTTAGCACGCTAGACCTGACCCCATTTGAGACCCCATTTGATGGGGGAAGCCGATGCATTTGCGGGTTCCTCGGCATCTCGCCCTCGCGGGTGAAGTGGGCGGGGCCGGCGGGGCTGCCCGATCGAAGTTACGAAGGCTTGCGGCAAGATGCCG
>CAMCYK010000268.1 GCA_945883695.1 Akkermansia muciniphila
AGTTTTCGTTCAAGGCGGCGCGGTCGCGGCGTCCCAGCACTTCCCACTCGAGGCGCCCGCCCTTCGGTTTGGTGCCGGTCAGGGCGCCGGGCTCGAACAAGGGCAAATCCTCCGGCTCCAAGAGCACATCAACCTCGGCCGGTGCCGGTGGCTGCGGTCCGGCCGGTGGGGGTATCATTACATACTTCAGCGCATACTCGATAATGAAGTGGCGCAGGGCGTCGTTCGTCTGGCTCTGGCTGGTGATCGCCGCAGCGCGATCGCCCTTCTCCAATCCGGCCGCGGCCGCCGCCATGTGCATCTGTGCAGCGGCCAGTTCCGGATGAGGTGGCGGAGCAGGTGCGGGTGCGGGTGCGGGTGCGGGTGCGGGTGCGGGTGCAGGTGCAGGTGCAGGTGCAGGGGCGGGTGCCGGAGCGGGTGCCGGGGCGGGTGCCGGGGCGGGTGCCGCGACGGGTTGCGCGGGGGCGGGTTGCGCCGGGGCGGGCGGTGCCGGGAAGAGGGCCTTGCATTGGTCTGCGAGTTTGCGCTGCCGCGTGGCGGCAGCCGCCAAATCCGCTTGCGCGGCGGCTTGGGTGTTCCGCCCGAGGTCCTGCTGATAGGCCGCGAGGTCCATCACTTTCTCGAGCAAGGCGATCCTGGGTTCGGGTGCCGTGACATAACCCGGGGTTGCTGGCGGAGCGATGAGATAAGCCAGGTTCTTGATCAGGGTTTGCAGGTCGGAGGCTTCGGCGCGCAGCGCTTCGAGCGAATTCTTGAGCGCGGCTTCAGCCCCCTTGTCCCCGATCGCCTGCACCAAGCGGCCAGCGGCGGCGGCATGGCGGTCCTCGCCGGTCAGTCGCTTCAATTGGCTGCCGAACTCCCCGGCCTTGCGTTTCAGCGCATCCGCATCAGGCGCACCCTCTGCCTGTGCCTGCAGTTGCCGGATGCCGGTCGAAATTGCGGCGCTTTCAGGCAGCACTTCATACACGAACTCCGACAGTTCGCGGACATAGCGGTAACGCGGGGTGATTTCGTCGATTTTCGCCCGCATTTCCCGCAACGCATCCAAGATGGCCGACTGGGCGTCGAGGGCCTCATCGATGTCATCCGTTTCCAGGCCAACCGCGGCGGCGTCCATGTCCTCCTTGGCGAACAACATCACGGTGCCGGTCTCGAGCCTGTGGGACAGCGTGCCGAGCGAATCGAGCACGGCGTTCACGGCATGGACCAGGTTCTTCTGGGGAATCACGAGCGCCGCCCGCCCTGCCGGATCCGCCTTGGACTTTTCGGTCGCCGCCGACAGAATGGTCTGTTCGGATTCGATTTCGGCCACGAGTTGGCTCGGGGCGAGGGCGTCTGCAGCGGCCCCCATCACGCCTGCAATGGCCATCCGCGTTTCCGCGAGTCCCGCGATCACGACACCCGCCTCTTTGAGCGCGTCAAGCGCCTGCTCCTGCAATTCGATCGCCTCGGCGGGTTTGTTGCCTTTGAGCAAGGGGGTGGACTTGTGCAAAGCGCGCGCCGCCCGCCCGACACAATCGACGAGCGGCAGCGTGTCGCCGCGGGTTGTTGTCCCGGTTTCGTTATCCGGCACGATGTTCCGCAGGCAAACCTCCACATCGGTGGCAAGCGCCCGGTTCCGATCGGCAAGAAACCCGGCATCGACCTTGTCATCCGCAGCATCCTCGGTCTGCTCGAGCAAGGCGAGCAGGCGTTCATCCAGCGCGAGGATCTGCGATGCCTGTTTCGTGGCCATGGTGACTGCGGCGGTCATCCGCGCCTGTTCGGTCATGGATTCCATCCTTCGGCCGGTGAGTCCGGCCAGCTCCGCGAATGCCGTTTCCGCTTGTTGCTGGCTGGTGGCCGCAGCCTCACGGTCCCCCGCTTTGATCCCGGCAAGGGCCGTCTTCATGCCGCTATCGGTCTTGGCAAGCAAGTCATCGACCGGTGCTGCGGCGGGAAACACGGCATCAAACAAGCCGGGGCGTTTCGCGGGTATCTCCGGCATCAAGAGCAGTTGGAACTGCTGGTGGTGGGCGGCCTGGGATGCGGCGATCACCGTCTGGCTGCCGCTGAATTGCTCCCTGGTCAGGGCGGAGTTTTCCTCGCGCAGTTTCTTCTGCCCGGCGGCCTGGGCGGCCAGGAGGTCGCGGGCCTTGGTCAGCGCCTCGTATTCCGCGCCGAGCCGCAGCCGGAACTCCGCGCGGAGCAGGGCCGCGATGACCTCGGCATGGAGGCGGCCGGCCTGTTCGCCTTCGGCCTTGGAAATGAGCGCGGCGGCTTCATTCATCTTCTCGACAGTCCCCGAACGAAGCAACTGGCTGACCATGCGCGAGAGATTGAAGGCCACGAGGGCGTCCGTGCTGGTGCTTTCCTTGTTGCGCGGTGTGGCAGCCAGCAGGCGCGCCGTCTCCGCCGCAAGCCGGGTCTGCGCCTTGGCCAGTTCCCCATCGCCGGCCGTCTCCCCTCCCTTGCCGGTGACAGCGCGCTGGCGCAAGCCGGCCTGGGTCTGGACGGTTGCGTGCAGTTCGCGCGCCATGACGTCCGCGCCTTCCGCGAAACCGAGTTGCAGGACCACGAGACCGAGTTCGCGTGCCGAACTGTTGACCATCTCGACCGCAGCCACCGGATTCCTGGTCTGCCCTTTCCCGTCCGTGACCTCGGCCAGTTCGCGCAGCAGGGAAGCGGCACGGCCGACGTGCTCGTCCGCAATCGCCTGCAAATCGTTGCCCAGCTTGACCAGTTCCGCGCTGTGGGCCTCTTCCGCAACGTTGTTGGCCGCCATGTCTTCGACCAGCGTGTTGATGCCCTTGCGCACCGCGCCGAGGCGCTCGCGGATCAAGTCCTGCCGCACCGCTTCCAACTGGCAGGTCTGGAGGAAGATGTCCGCCGCCGGGTTGAGATTGCGGACGAGTTCATGAACCCCACGCTCCTCGCGATAGATTCCCCTGACCTGGGCTATGAGCCGGCGCTTCTCCTTTTCAATCTGCGCCAGATAATCCTCCTTGGACAGGAACTGCACGCGTCGTCCCTCGGAGCGCACGCGGTGGGGACCTTGTGGCCCCGGATAGCGGTCGGCCAACTCGATCGCCAGTGACAGGCTGTCGCCCACTGCCAGGTCCGGCAGGGCATCGCGGTAGCTCCATTCGACCCGCACCTCGCTGCCGTCGCTCAGTTTCGGGGCGGGGATGGGCACTTTCACCTCCCCGGTCTTGTTGACGCGGTAAGCGATCACGGCCTCGCCGATCCCGTGATCGTCCTGGCAGCGGTAGGCGAGGTCGATCTTGCGCCCGAGGGTCGCATACAGGTTGCGGTCGGGTGAGGTGAGGTCGACGCCCGGTGCCTGGTCGGGAGCCACTTGCAGGTAGTGGCTTGGGCTGGAAAACGCGAACTGGTGCTCCTTGTCCACCCAGCCGAAGCTGTAGGCGCGGGATCCGGCGGACACCCGCTCCAGCGTCACCGAGCGGCCATCCGGGCTGATCTGCATCGACTGCACCTGATCCCCGGCAGGGCGGAACTCCGCGCCGCTAACGGCGCGGTCGAGGGCGAGCTGCCACTTGATCCGGGTACCCTCGGGAACGGTCATCGTCAGCGCATCGCCGGTCTCCGCCGGGCGTCGCGTGTATTCCGGAAACACAAGACTGACTTCCGCCCGCTCAATGCGGGGCGAGGAAATCACGCGGACCGAATGCCACGCACTTTTGGCATCGCCGGCGGAGATGCGGTAATCGAAGCTGCGGAACACCGCTTCGACCGAATACTCGCAGGTCCGGTCGGTGACGGGGAGGCTGCGTTCCCGCGGCTCGCCCTTGCCGGTGCGCAGGATGAGCGTGGCCTTGTCCGGGACCTCGCCCGACAGGCTGGCGAGGAGGCGGAGGCTTTCGCCTTCCTTGACGACCCGGTCGCCACCCTCGATCGCGAGCCCGGTTTGGGTCGGGTATTCGAACGCGAGCCACGGGGTGAAGATGCGGCCGAATCCCGCCACGAGGAACGGGCCGTTGACGAGCGCGAGGACCGCGAGGGCCAGCACCGGCGCGAGGGCGAGCAAGCCCGGCCTGCGAAGCCCGCTGTAGGAAACGGTTTTCTCCGGGTGCAGGGACCCGGCGGCCTCCTCGGCTGCCCGGCATGTCTTTTCACGCATCGCTTCGGAGGCGCCGGCGGCCGAGCCGGGGTTTGCGAGCTGGACGGCTGTCACCAGCAGGCTCTCCAGTCCGCCGTGGTGCTTTTCGATCTGCAGTGCGGCGCGCGAGGCGTCGAACGCGCGGAGCTGGCCCCAACCGGTGCGCCAAGCCCTGTGAAGCGCAACGCCGAGCAGCGCCCCAAGGAGCAGGACGCGCCCTGCAACCGGCAGGTCCAGCAACCAATCGGCCGCCATCCCGATCAGGAACAGCCCCAGCCCCCAGCGGCAGAAGGCCAGCAGGCCACCCGTCTGGTGCAGCACCTGTTGACGACGCCACACCGCCTTCAGGCGTGCCGCGAGAACTTTGTTGGTCGTGGAATCGGTCATGGCAGGTCGTATTTTCTTCGCAGGATCCATTCAAAACCCACCAAGCCGGCCAGCAGCCAGACGATCAGTCCCAGGTCCCACAGCGGGTGTTGGGTGCGGATCGTGACGGCATGCGGTTCGCGCTTGAGCAGGGAGGGTAGCTTCTGAAGTTCGAGGGTGCTGAGGCAGGCCCCGCCGGACAAGTCCGCGATCCGCCGCAGGTGATCGAGTTGCATGTCGGTGTTGGCCAATTCCGGCTTGATGTCGGTCACTTGGAATTCAGTGGCGTTGGAGAGCGTCCGGTCGTTTGCGTTGGCCGCCACAAGGTAGCCACCCGCGCGGGATGGCGAGAAGTAGCCCTCGTAAAGCCCGGGAGTGGAAACATCGGGCCGCAAGGTGACCCGCTGGGTCATGGACGCCGAGCCATCGTCACCCAGCGCGCTGACCTCGACCTCGAAACCCGGCTGGCTGAGTGGTTCGAAGTTATCGTCAAGCAGGTTGGCGTAGAGCATCACCTGCCCGCCGACCGGGTAGGTGGCACGGTCCGTCTCAATGCGGATCCTCTTGTGCTCGCCCATCAGGCGCGAGAGGGTGAGGAACTGGATGCACTGGGACCAGACACGCCAGTGGTATTTGTCGCCGGTCTTGAAGCGCAGCAGCCAGAGGCGGTCGCTGGCCATCATCATGCACTTGCCTGCCCCGTAGCGCTGCCACGCCACCAGCGGGTAGCGTTCGGTGCGGGCCTGGGAGTCGGAAAGCTCGGCAAGCACGGTGGCCCCGGGGCGCGGGGCGAGCAGCGGCGGGAGGCGGTCGAGCGGCGCGACGCGGCTCCATAACAGATCGTTCTGCTCCCGGTCGTTCTCCAGCGTCATGACCAGACTGCTGCGACCCTCGGGCGTGAGCACCGGATAGACACTGTCATTGACGTCCTCCCAAGTGCCAGCCGGATCGAAAGCAACCGGCAGCATCCGTTCCAGCGGCGTGCCGCCATAGCTCACCGGCGCGTGCCGCGCCCCGCAGAGCATCAGCAGCGAGCCGCCGCGCTCCCGCACCAGTTCCTCGAGCCGCTGGAAAGACTCCCGCGAGAAAAAGGCCGGATCGACATCCCCGAGGATCACGAGGTCGTAGGCAAAGGCCTCTTCAGGATCCTCCGGAAACTTCGCGATGTATTCGGACGAGTTCTGCGCCAATTCGGGCTGGGCGCGCGTGGCGATGAAGGTGGCGTTGATCCGCGGGTCACGCTTCAGCATGGCGCTCAGGTAGCGATACTCCCAGCGGGCGCTGCCCTCGATGCACAGCACGTTGATTTTCTCGTTCACCACCCGGATGCTGCGCTTCACCCGGTTGTTCGCCGCCGTGGACTCGTCGGCAAACGGCTCGATCGCGATCTCGATGCGAACCGCTCCCTTCTCGGCGACATCGACGTTGAAGAACACCTCCTCGAACTGCAGGCCGCCTTCGAGCGTGACCCGCTTGCGGGCCACCCCGCGACCATCGAGCAGCACCGTCAGGTCCGTCATGCGCTTTTCATAGCCCTTCGACTGGATCTGGACGCGGACCGGCACCTTGTCGCCGGTGAAGGCGACTTCCTGCATGATGACGTTGCGGATCGAGACGTCATCGGGATCGGCAATGCCAACCGGCACGATATAGACCGGAATGCCGCGGGCACCCAGATCGTGCGCCGCTTCCTCGACGCGGCGCGAGGAGGTATCCAACCCGTCGGTGAGCATCACGATGCCCGCGAGGGGTGTGCCTCGCTCGCTTCTCGCCACCGTTTCAAGCGCGGACGTGATGGCGGTCTCCGGCGCGTCGGCCTTCAATGCCGTGAGCGATGCCCCGCCGCCGTGTTTGCCGTCACCGAGAGGGCGCAGGTTCGCGCCGAAGGCAAGGTAGCTGATATCCAGATCCACCCCGAGCGCCTGGAGCATGGGCATCGCCGAATTGGACAGCAGGTTCGTCGCCAGATCCAGGCGGGAGGCGCCGGCAACGGCCTCGCGCTGCTTGTCGCTCAACGCCATGGCAGTCCGGTTGGCTTCCTCGGGAGTGGAGGAAAGAGGCAGCATGCCCAGTGCGGCGGCCGCTTCGCCCACATCCTCGGACCGTTTCCGCTGGTCCTTGACCGACATGCTTTCCGACACGTCGATGAGAACCGGCAGCCGGCGCTTCTCGGTGTGGGTTTGCGTGACGGTCGCGGTCGGTTCGAACAGGAAGGCCACGATCAAGCCCAATACCACCAACCGGGTGGCGGCGAGCGCGACGCGCACCCATGCCGGCAAGCCCTGTCGGCGCCAGTAGAGGAAGATTGTCAGGACTACGACGGCGGCGAAAGCCGCGATCATGATCCCATTTGATGCCGGGCGCGCCCAGAAGAGCTCCTCGATTTTTCCGCCTTGAAATAGCCAGTTCATTGAATGATTTCTCTGATGTTACCGCCCCCGGTTTCCAACCTATGCTTCGTGTTCCCCGCCTCTTGACGCCCGCATGTGTTTCGCCAGCAAACTCTCAATCACCAGCAACCCGAGACCCGCGGACAGGAACAGCATCCAGAACGAGCGTCCCGCGCGCGCCTGGCCCACGGCTGCCAGCAGGTCATCGTCCGTCTGGGCGACCGTGATTCCCGAATCGGCGAAACTGCCCGCGGCCTC
>CAMCYK010000269.1 GCA_945883695.1 Akkermansia muciniphila
ACCCAGTCGTTTTTTCGGGTTATCTGCGTTCATCCCGTTCATCTGTGGTTGGTTTCTTCTTTGTTGCAGGAGCGCTGGTGACGGGGCGCAGTCATTTTCCTTGAGGACCGGGAAACGAGGGACATCGTCGGGGCATGAGATACCTCGTCGCGTTGTTCGCATCCCTGGGCCTAGCTTTCGCGGCGGAGGAGCCGGCCAAGGTTCAAGCGGCGCCCGATCAAGCCGCGCCGGCCGACGACCCGGTGCCGGCGGTGGACGCGGTGATTTGGGACCGTTTGAAGAATCTCCCCAAGCCGGTTCCGCCGGCGATTCCGAAAGGTCTCGTGATGGCGGTCAGCGCGAGCGATCCGGCGGCCCAGAAGCACGTGCTCGACGGCATGGCGAACCTGCAAGCCGGATGGGATTTCGAGGCCTACCGGCATTTTTGCGCGGCGCTGGAGCTCGACCCCGAGTGCCTGATGGCGCATTGGGGCGCGGTGGTGGCCTTGATCGATCCCGAGCCGGAACTGCTTGACGAGCGCCGGGCCGCGCTGCGGCGGATGGTGGCACTGGTGGAAAGCGAGGCCGGCACCGAGTTGGAGCGCTCGTATGCCTATGCGCTCGCGGTGTTTTTCAACCAGGGGGCGGCGGCGGCGGCGGATGCCTTCCGCAAGGTGTCGGACCGGTTCCCCAACGATCCGCAGCTCAAGCTGATGGCGGCCGCGTTCGGCCGCGCGGGCTATGGCGACGACGGCAAGCCGAAACCCGCCCAGGAGGAGGCCGAGGCGGTGCTCGATGCGATGCTGACCCGCGACCCGGACCACCCGATTTATCTGTATGCCTATCTCACGATCCGGGCGGAGGCGCCGGACTTGCGGGACGATCTGGCGCGGGCGCGGCGGCTGGCCGAACTGGCCCCCGGCCATCCGCCCTTCCTCCATTTGCTCGGCCACTACGAACATCGTACCGGCCACGCGACCCGTGCGGCGGAAACGTTCGCCCGGGCCGGCGAGCTCTACGCGGAATGGATGAAGGATACCGGGCTGGGCCACGCCGACTGCCCCGGCTGGGTAAAAGCGGAGTGCTACCGCGCCGCGGCGCTCGCGACCAAGGGCGACTACGCCAACGCGCTGGCGATCGCCAAGTCGGTCGCCGCGATTCCCGTGCCGGCGGAGCGCGCCACCAGCGAAGGCGGCCAGCTTCTGCTCTGGGACGGCCGCACGCTGGCGGCCCGCTTGCTGATGCGGCGTTCGCGGCCGGGCGACGTGGCGCTCGCGCTGGCGTCGCTGCCGAAGCCGGCGGACCAGAAGGTCTACGAAAAGCTCACCCGCTCGACCTGGTTCTACCAAGGCCTGGCCTTCCTGCTGGAGGCGCGCAAGGCGCTCGACGCGGGCAATCCCACGGAAGCCCGCCAGATCGGCGACGCCCTGGTCCTCCACGGCGAACAGATGGCGAAAACCCGCGAGGCCGCGATCGCCGGCGGCGAGCGTTCGGCCTGGCGGCGGGCCTTCGTCGGGCTCGAGGTGGCCGCCAGCGAACTGCGCGGCGTGATGGCGATGAGGGGCCCGAAAAACGAAATCGGCCCGGCCTTCAACTGGTTCCGCGCCGCGCTCGACCGCCAGACGCCGCCCTCGATGCTGATGCCGCCGACCATCCTGATGCCGATGCACGCGCGGCTGGCCGATTTCCACCTGGCGCGGGGGAATGCCCAGGAAGCGGTGGACATCCTGATCGAAGCCCAGGAGCGCCACGCCAACGACCTCGAGATTCTGACCCGCTTGCAGCAGGCCCTCGCCATGGCCGGCCACCCCGGCCAGGCGGAATTGGTCGGCAAGGAGATCGAGAAAGTGAAATCCGAGTGAGCCGGATCAGGCCGCCTTCACCGCGTCGCGGCCGATTCCCCGCAGCTCGAAAATCCGGAAAATGGTGTCCTCGATCAGGTTGTTCGGGCAGGAGGCACCGGCGGTGATGCCGATCACCACCGGACCCTCGCCCAGCAGGGTGGCCGGATAGCCGCTGGCGATCTCCGCCTTCTCATGCAGGTCGAAGTGGACGATCTGCTCCAGCGACTCGAGGCATTCGGCGTTGCGGATGAAAAAGGTCGGCAGCGACTGTTCGCCGATCTCGACCAGATGGGTCGTGTTGGAGCTGTTGTAGCCGCCGACCACGAACAGCAGGTCCATCGGCCGGCGCAGCATTTCAAAGAGCGCGTCCTGCCGTTCCTGGGTGGCCCCGCAGATCGTGTCGAAGACCAGGAAGTTCGCCGCCGAGCCGTCGCGCGCGGTGACCGCGTCGCGGACCCGACGCTGGATCTCCTCGGTCTCGCTCTTCAGCATGGTGGTCTGGTTCGCCACGCCGACCTTGGTCAGATGGACGTCGGGGTCGAAGCCCGGCGAGGCGGCGCGGGCGAAGCGCTCGAGAAAGGCCTGCTTGTCACCCCTTTCGCGGATGTAACGGCAGACCGCGTCGGTCTCGTCGAGGGTCAACACGATGAGGTAGTTGCCCTTGCCGTCCTCGCCGAGCGCGCGCGACGCGGTGGCCTGGGTCTCCTCGTGGCCGGCCTTGCCGTGGATGATCGAGGTGATGCCGTCCTTGGCGTAACCGCGGACCCGCTTCCAGACTTTCATCACATCGCCGCAGGTGGTGTCGACGACGTAGCAGCCGCGCTCTTCGATCTTTTCCATGAAGTTGGTCGGCGCGCCGAAGGCCGGCACGATGACGACGTCGTCCTGGGTGAGCTGGTCGTAGTCGGCGGTGAGTTTTTCCCAAGGGAGCGAGACGATGCCCATGTCGACCAGCTGGCGGTTGACCTCGCCGTTGTGGATGATCTCGCCGATCAGGAAGATCCGGCTGTCGGGGAAGACCCGGCGGGCGGCGTAGGCGAGGTCGATCGCGCGTTCGACGCCGTAGCAAAAGCCGAACTGCTGGGCCAGGCGGATGGTGGTGTTGCCGAGGGTCAGTTCGCCGCCGTGGGAGCGGATTTTTTCCACGATCGACGAGCGGTAGTGGCGCTCCACCTCGGCGTTGACCTGGGTCATCACGTCCGGTCGGCGGACATTCACGCGGGGACGCTTTTGCTGGTCGGCGGTTTCGCTCATGCGGGGGCGATATAGCGCCGGGATGCGCGGTGACCAAATCATTTCCCGGGGGAGGGCAATCGGAAAGGGGAACCGCCAAGGCGCAAAGTTCGCCAAGGAAGGCCGTGAGAGAATCAAGGAACTTCAGGAAACTTGGCGTCCTTGGCGTCCTTGGCGGTTCAATCCCTGCCTTTCCGCGCCAGCACCGGCAGGGCCAGCAGCGAGAACAGCAGGGCGGCGAGGACTTGCATCCACAGCAGGTAAATGGGCCACGGCCCGAGGTGGTCGAGCAGGCTCGGGTTGACCGGCTTGCGGGCGGTGAAGCCGAAGTTGGTGCCGAGCCACGCGTTCACGGCCATCGACAGCAGCAGGTAGAGATTTCCCCACAGCAGGGCGGTCAGCGGGCCTTTCCACCACGGCCGTTCCAAGCGCCAGCCCCGCACCAGGGGCAGGTAGAGCGCGGCTCCGATGATGGCGAAATGATGGACGAAGAACGAAAAGAACGCGGGGTGGGGGAAGCCGACGCTGATGGCCGGCGTGAGCAGCGCCTGAACGGTGCCCGCGAGGCCCCAGAAGTAGGTCAGCGTGGCCAGCAGGTGCCTGCCGGTCAGCAGTGCGAAGCCGCCGATGAACGCGGCGATGTCGCACAGATGCAGCGGCAGCGAGCTGTCGAGGTCCGGGTCGCCCTCGATGCTCAGCCAGGCCGCCTGCGAGTAGCCGAAGGCGGAGAGGCAGAGGAACCCGAGGGTGAAGCGGGCGATCCGTTCGTTCCCTTCGCCCGTTCGCCCGAGCAGGATCAGTGCGGTGACCCCCGCCAGCCCCGCGGCGATCGCCCCGCCGTGCATGGCGGTGAAGGGGACGAAGGGTTGCGGCATGGACGGAGGGAATCGTTCGCGGGGGCGTCCGTCAACCGCCGGGGCTGGGGGCGCGCAGGCTCTGCCCCGCAGCAGCACGGGGAGCGGCCACCTGTCGGCGCTGCGCGTTGAAGGGAAGCGTGCATCCCCGCCGTTGACGCGGCGACCTTTCCCCCCTGAAATGCGCGGCCCGGCGAGGTCCGGGTTCGTCTATGGACTATTCGCAGAAAATCGCCCGTCAGATCGCCGATATTCCCCGCTCGGGAATCCGCGATTTCTTCGAGCTCGTCCAAGGCCGGGAGGGCGTGATCTCCCTCGGCGTCGGCGAGCCCGACTTCACGACCCCCTGGCACATCCGCGAAGCCGCCATCTACGCCCTGGAGAAAGGCCACACCAGCTATACTTCCAATCTCGGCCTGCCCGCGCTGCGGAAATCGATCGCCCGCTACGTGTCGGAGTTTTTCCACGTCGACTACGACGCCCTGACCGAGGTGCTGGTCACCGTCGGCGTGTCGGAAGCGATCGACATCGCGCTGCGCGCCCTGGTCAATCCCGGCGACGAGGTGATCTACCACGAGCCCTGCTACGTGTCCTACTCGCCGAGCATCGCCATGGCCTACGGCGTGCCGGTCGGCGTCCACACCCGCAAGCGCGACGGCTTTTCGCTGAAGCCGGAAGAGCTGGCCAAGGCCATCACGCCGAAGAGCCGGGTGCTGATGCTCAATTTCCCGACCAATCCGACCGGCGCGACCGCCAGCCGCGAGGATCTGGAAGGCATCGCCCGGCTGTGCATCGAGCACGATCTGATGGTGCTGACCGACGAGATTTACAGCGAGCTGCGCTACGACGCGACCGAGGAGCACGTCTCGATCGCCGCGCTGCCGGGCATGAAGGAGCGCTGCGTGCTGCTGCACGGTTTCTCGAAGGCCTTCGCGATGACCGGCTTCCGCCTGGGCTACGCCTGCGCGCCGCAGCCGATCACCGAGGCGATGATGAAGATCCACCAGTACTCGATGCTGTGCGCGCCGATCATGAGCCAGATGGCGGCGATCGAGGCGCTCGAGAACGGCGCGCCGGAAGTCGCCAAGATGCGCGACGCCTACCACCAGCGCCGGGATTTCCTGGTCAAGCGGCTCAACCAGATGGGCCTCGAGTGCCACTCGCCGGGCGGTGCCTTCTACACCTTCCCGGACATCCGGCCGACCGGTCTCACCTCGAAGGATTTCGCGATGCGCCTGCTGGAGGAAGAAGGCGTCGCCGCCGTGCCGGGCAGCGCCTTCGGGGTCTCCGGCGAGGGCTTCCTGCGCTGCTGCTACGCCACCGGCTTCGACGACCTGAAGCTGGCGATGGACAAGATGGAGCGCTTCGTCGGGCGGCTGGCTTGACAGCGGGAGCCGCAACATACATCGTCAACGTATGTTGCGGACCCAAATCTACCTGACCGAGGAGGAATCCGCCGGGGTGACCGCGCTGGCCGGGGTCACCGGGAAAAAGCAGAGCGAGATCATCCGGGAGGCGATCGACGCCTACCTCGACGCGAAGCGCCCTTCCGCACTTGAGGAAGCGGTGAACCGCTGCGCGGGCATGTGGCAGGATCGCACGGACCTGCCGGATTTCGCGGCGGCAAGGAAGAGCTTCGACCGCGACTTCGGCCATGAGTGAGATCCTCGTGGACACCGACGTGATGATCGACTTCTTCCGCAACCAAGCCGCGGCGGTTGCCTTCATCCGGAAGAACGCCGGGCGACTGGCTTTGTCCGCGGTCACCGAAGCCGAGCTGTACTCCGGCGTGCGCGACGCGAAAGAGCGCCAGGCCTTGGAGACCTTCCTCGGTTTGATCCCGGTGATTCCCGTCAATCGCGAGATCGCCCGGGTCGCGGGGCTGCTGCGGCGGGACTTCGGCAAAGCCACGAAGATCGGTCTGGGCGATGCCTTGATCGCCGCGACTTGCCAGGTCGGGCGGCTGCGCCTCCACACGCTCAACACGAAGCACTTTCCAATGCTGCCCGATGTGGTGCGGCCCTACCGCAAGAACTGATGGACGATTCCCCCAGCCGCTCTTCCGCCGACACCCTGCGTCTTCAAGACCCCGACGCCTGGGTCCGCGCCCACGTGGTGCCCTTCGGGGTGTTTATGGGCTTCCTGCTGCTGCTGCAGATCCTCGGGACCTTCCTGACCTGGGAACACCCGGCGGCACCGTGGTGGCGGCATTGGCCGGAGCAGTGGGTCTATCCGCTGCAGACGCTGGTGACGCTCGGGCTGGTGGCGAAGTGGTGGAACTACTATGAATTCCGTTGGTCGTGGAAATGGTCGGCGGTGGGGGTCGTGTTCGGGGCGGCGGGGATCGGGCTGTGGCTGCTGCCGACGGTGTTGCACGACCGGCTCGGGCTGAGCGGCGAGGGCTGGTGGCGGTGGTTCGGGGTGGAGGCGCGGACCAAGGGCTTCAATCCGGCCGAGGCTTTCGGCGACGGCACGCCGGCCTTCTGGGCGGCGCTGCTGCTGCGCTTCCTGCGCGCGGTGGTGGTGGTCGCGCTGGTCGAGGAGATCCTGGGGCGCTCGTTCATGACGCGGCTGGTGAACGATTGGGAAGGCGAATACTGGAAGCGGCCCTTCGGCGAGGCGTCGTGGAAGTCGTTCGGTGTCGTCACCGGGCTGTTCATGCTCGCCCACGCGCCGGTCGACTACGCCGGGGCCTTCGCCTACGGATCGATGACCTATCTGCTCTACGTCTGGAGCAAGAACCTCGGGGCCTGCGTGGTGATGCACGCGGTGGCGAATCTGCTGATGGGGATCTTCGCGATGGCATACGGGAAATACGGGCTGTGGTGATGCGTGCCGTAGCGGAACGACTGCGTCGTTCCGTCGGGGGGCGGCCCGGATCGCGCTCGATGCCGATGAGTTCCGGCGGACCGCACCCTGCCGGAAGGGCGCAGCCCTTCCGCTACCCGTAGCGGATCGACTGCGTCGTTCCGTCGGGGGGCGGCCCGGATCGCGCTCGATGCCGATGAGTTCCGGCGGACCGCACCCTGCCGGAAGGGCGCAGCCCTTCCGCTACCCGTAGCGG
>CAMCYK010000270.1 GCA_945883695.1 Akkermansia muciniphila
GAGGACATCATTTTCGATCCGAACATCCTGACCGTCGCCACCGGCATCGAGGAGCACAACAACTACGCCCTCGATTTCATCAACGCGACCCGCTGGATCAAGACCCACCTGCCCCACGCCAAGGTCTCCGGCGGCGTCTCCAACATCTCGTTCTCGTTCCGCGGCAACAACGTGGTCCGCGAGGCGATGCACTCCGCCTTCCTCTACCACGCGACCCGCGCCGGGATGGACATGGGCATCGTCAACGCCGGGATGCTCGAGGTTTACGACGAGATCCCCAAGGAGATGCTCGAACACGTGGAAGACGTCATCCTCAACCGCCGCCCCGACGCCACCGAGCGGATGCTCGAGTTCGCCGAACGCTTCAAGGGCGTCGGCGGCAAGAAGATCGAGGAGGACCTCAGCTGGCGCGAGGAGCCGGTCGAGAAGCGGCTCGAACACGCGCTGCTCCGGGGCATCGACAAGTTCATCGACGAGGACACCGAGGAGGCCCGTCTGAAATACGGCCGCCCGCTCAAGGTGATCGAAGGCCCGCTGATGGACGGCATGGGCGTGGTCGGCGACCTCTTCGGCGCCGGCAAGATGTTCCTGCCGCAGGTGGTGAAATCCGCCCGCGTGATGAAGAAGGCCGTCGCCTGGCTGACGCCTTACATGGAAGCGGAAAAGGCCGAATTCCTCGCCGGCGACATCGCCGAGATCCTCGCCGAGAAGCCCGAGCTCACCCACGACCAGGCCGTCGCCCTTGCCGGCCGCCGCCGCTCCGCCGGCCGCTTCCTGATCGCCACGGTGAAGGGCGACGTCCACGACATCGGCAAGAACATCGTCGGTGTGGTCCTCGCCTGCAACGGCTTCGAAGTCACCGACATGGGCGTGATGGTCCCCTGCGACAAAATCCTCGCGAAGGCGAAGGAACTCGGCGCCGACGTGATCGGCCTGTCCGGCCTGATCACCCCGTCGCTCGACGAGATGATCCACGTCGCCAAGGAGATGGAGAAGGCCGGCTTCACCGTGCCGCTGCTGATCGGCGGCGCGACGACTTCGTCCACCCACACCGCGGTCAAGATCGCCCAGCACTACTCCGGTCCGGTGGTCCACGTGCTCGACGCCTCGCGCTCGGTCCCGGTCACGACTTCGCTGCTCTCGCCCGACCAGAAGGCGGGCTTCATCGCCGACAACCACGAGAAGCACCGCAAGGCCCGCGAAGCCTTCACCGGCGGCCCGAAGAAGGAGGTCATCGGCATCGTCGAGGCCCGCGCCAAGGCCCGCCTGACCGACTGGTCCGGCTACACCCCGCCGGTCCCCGAATTCACCGGCACCCGCGTGATCGCCAGCCAGTCGCTGCGCGAACTCGCCGAATACATCGACTGGACGCCGTTCTTCCACGCCTGGGAGCTCCGCGGCGTCTGGGACCGCGAGACCGGCGTGCTGAAGACCAAGAACGTCGAAGGCGCGAAGGAGGCCGCCAAGCTCCACGTCGAGGCCCTTGAACTGTTGGAGCGGGTCATCGCCGAGAAGCGCTTCACCGCCCGCGGCATCTACGGCTTCTTCCCGGCGAACGCCGACGGCGACGACATCGTGGTCTGGAACGACGAACATCGTAGTTCCGAGAAGACCCGCTTCCACACCCTGCGCCAGCAGATCAAGAAGGAGTCCGGCAAGCCGAACGAGGCGTTGTCCGACTACGTCGCGCCGCAGGGCGCCGGCAAGGATTTCATCGGCGGCTTCGTCGTCGGCATCCACGGCGCGGACGAATGGGCGGCGGAGCTGGATGCCGCGCACGATCCCTACAACGCGATCATGGCCAAGGCGCTCGCCGACCGGCTGGCGGAGGCCTTCGCCGAACTGCTCCACCACCGCGCCCGCGTCGCCTGGGGCTACGAACGGCCGAACGAGTTCGGTGCCAACGAGCTGATCAAGGAGCTCTACCGCGGCATCCGCCCGGCCCCCGGCTACCCGGCCCAGCCCGACCACACCGAGAAGCCGGTTCTGTTCGACCTGTTAGGCGCGGCGGAAGCCACCGGCGTCACCCTCACCGAAAGCTGCGCGATGCACCCCGGCGCGGCGGTCAGCGGCCTCTACTTCAGCCACCCGGACAGCCATTACTTCTCGATCTCCGAGATCCAGAAGGACCAGCTTGAGGACTACGCCCACCGCAAGGGCATGAGCGTCGAGGAAGCCGAAAAATGGCTTGGGCCATGGCTGGGATACGCGTGAGCGATAAGGAGTATCGACCTGTGGTCGACACTCGTCAAATTCCCCGCTTCAAATCGAGGTAGCGCCGCATCGCGCCGATCCGGTTCTCCACGCCGAGCCGCTGGAACACCGCTTCCAGGTGCTTCTCCACCGTCCGGGGGCTGATTCCGAGGATGATCGCCGCCTCGGCACTCGTCTTGCCCTCGGCGATCCACTCCATGATCTCGCGCTGCCGGCGGGTGAGGATCGACAGGGCTTCCTCGGTGGACTCGTGAGCTCCGGGCACCGGAAACATCAGGATCACTTCGCCGCTCAGTTTCGGCAGCGCGTGGAGGACCATCTCGCCGCCGCCCAGATCGAGCTTCAAATCGAGCCAGCGGGCGGTGACCGGATTGGTCCAGGTCCCATCGAGCAGGCGGTCGAGTTCCTTGACTTTCTCGGGAGGCAAGACCCGCACCGCTTCGTCGGCTTCCCACCAGAATTCCGCGAGGTTCACCGCCGCGTGATTCAAGGGGCAAAGCTCCGATTTTGTGGTGATGATGAAAATCGCCAGCGGCGCTTTCGAGCTGGCCGCGAAGATCCGCTGGCGGACCGACTGCTCGACGTTGTTGGCTTCCAGGCGGTCCAGCACCCCGCGCGCGGTCAGCAGGATCGCGTCGAAGCGCTCGCGGGCCTGGTAGCCGAAATGGCCTGTTGAAATGTAACAATTCAGGTAAGCACTGCGGCGACGCCCGTGGACCAGCAGCCCGAAGAGCACGTCGTTCATCGCCTTGTCGCCGAAAATCTCGCGGACAAACTTGCTGTTGCGGTAGTCCTCGGGGGAAACATGGTCGCTCATCGCGAATCCGAGGTCGCCCGGATTGCCGAAGTCGACTTTTTGGACGATCGGATTCGCGGGCAACAGCTGGTTCACGAGGTCGAGCTTTTCACCGAGCAAGCGGGCGATCGGTCCATGATTCGAAACCTTGCAGAATCCTCTCAGCGGCGATGAACCCATCACCACCGCTTCGTCCGCCCCGATCATCGGCGGCAGCTTCGCCACCAGTAAATCGACGATATCGTCGAAATTCCCGGCACGATAGATTGCCTGGGCGAGGTCGAAGTAGGGTTTTCCAAGCACGACGGAGGGAGGAGAGGAGGGGAAACGATACGTAATCCCCCGCAAGTAGCAACACGCATTCTTTGCGTCTTGCACGCGTGCGATTCCACGCCACTCTTCACAAAACCGATCCCTTGCGAAGGACGGTTAGAAAATTTCCCTGGGGGGGGAAAAACGTGGCCTCGCCAGTCCTTTGGATTGGCGGGGCCATTATTTTTCAGGAGTAAGTAGCAACACGCATTGTCCTTACTCGAAATCCGTGTCATTTTCATCACGTGTTCGCGGAAAGCGTTCCGGGGGGGATGCCCCGCGAGCACGAAGTTTCCCTGGGGGGGGAAAAGATGGCCCCGTCGGTCCTTGTGATCGGCGGGGCCATTCACTTGAGTCGGTTTGATGCTAATCGCCTTCCACAAGCCGTTCGGGGTGCTCAGCCAGTTCACGCCGGACCAACCGGGACAACGGACTCTCGCGGAATTCGGGTTCCCCAAGGACGTCTTTCCGATCGGCCGCCTGGACCACGATTCGGAAGGGCTGCTGTTGCTCGGCAATGAACGGGAATGGGTGAACCGGCTGTTGGACCCGGGCCAGCGCCACCCGCGAACGTATCACGTTCAGGTCGAGGGCCTGCCGCCGGAAGAAGCGCTGGCAAGACTGGCGCACGGCGGGCTGGATCTCCGGGGCCACCGGACCCTCCCCTGCCGGGCGCGGCGGCTGGATCCATCCCCGGAAATGCCGCCGCGCGACCCGCCGGTGCGCTACCGCAAGAGCGTGCCGGATTGCTGGATCGAGCTGGTGCTGACCGAGGGGAAAAACCGGCAGATCCGCCGGATGACCGCCGCCGTGGGCTATCCGACCCTCCGCTTGGTTCGGGTGGCGATCGGCAAGCTCGCGCTCGAGCCGTTGCGGCCCGGGGAATGGCACGAGCTTTCGACCACCGGGCGCCGCGACCTGGAATGAAGCGACTCAGGGCAGGAATTCCACCCGCAGCACGAGCGGCTTCGCCACTTCCGGAATCTCCATCTCCAGTGGGACCTGCACCATCACCTCGGTGCAGCCGTCTTCCAGCTTGCGACGGGTGATTTCACCGGCTCCAAACCAAGCGCCCCGCCCGTTCTTGCGGGCGATTTCAACCCGCTTGCCTTCGTCCGTGACCAAATCCACCACGTAGCTGACGTCCCGCGGGATCTCGGGGGGCATCACGAAAATCATGACCGGCTCCGGCGGATCTCCGACAAACGCCAGCGAGGGAAGCTTTTCCCACGCTTCGACGTCGTTCATCGGCGCCAGATCGAAGGCATACGCCATCAGGTTGGTGATCCCGTCGGTGTCCAGATCGGCATCCGGCTCCGCGAACACGCCGACCAGCCCGTTGGCATTCGCCCATTCGAAGTAGCCTTCCTGCGCCGACGCGGAATGGAGCCCTGCCAACGACAGGCTGCATGCGGCGACGAGTGCTTTCCAAGACATGAGGGTGGGAAGATAACTTCCCGCAAGATTCCGTCCAGTCCGTAATCCGGCAAGCGACAGGGCGTTCACTCGTGGTCGGCGAGGTAGCGTTCGGCTTCGAGCGCGGCGGCACAACCCTGGCCGGCGGCGGTGACCGCCTGCCGATAGTAATGGTCCGCCACGTCACCCGCGGCGAAGAGCCCTTCGGTCTTGGTCGTGGTGCGGCCGGGATTCTGCAGGATGTAGCCGTTCTCGTCCTTGTCCACGAGGTCGCCGAGGAAACCGCTGTTCGGGACGTGGCCGATCGCCACGAAGACGCACTTGAGTTCCAGCTCGCTCTCCGCGCCGGTCACCAGGTTCCTCAAGGTGACAGCCCGCATCTCGCCGGCATCGTCGGTGAGATACTCGGCCACGGTGGAATTCCACACCGGCTCGATCTTCGGGTTGGCCAGCGCGCGGTCGGCCATGATTTTCGAAGCCCGCAGCTCGTCGCGCCGGTGGATCAGGTAGACCTTGCTGGCGAAGCGGGTCAGGAAGGTCGCTTCCTCGCAGGCGCTGTCGCCGCCGCCGATGACCGCCACCGGCACGTCCCGGTAGAAGGCCCCGTCACAGGTCGCGCATGAGGTCAGTCCGCGGCCGATCAGTTTCTGCTCGTTGGGCAGCCCGAGGTGCTTCGGGGCCGCGCCGGTGGCGATGATCACGGTGCTGGCCAGGTGCTCGCCGGACGAGCTTTTGACCACGAACGAACCGTCCTCGCGCTTGGTCACGGCCTCGACATTGGCGAATTCGATCCGGGCTCCGAATTTCTCGGCCTGCGCCTGCATGTTCATCATCAGCTCCGGACCCATGATCCCCTCCGGGAAACCCGGGAAATTCTCGACCTCGGTGGTGGTCGTCAATTGGCCGCCGGGCTGGGTGCCGGTCAGCATGAGCGGGGTGAGGTTGGCGCGGCCGGTGTAGATGGCCGCGGTGTAGCCGGCGCAGCCGGTGCCGATGATGATGACGTTTTCCATGGTCCTTGGGAGTGGCGGGGCGCGGGAGTATTCCGGGCGGAAGTCCGGCGAGTCAACCGCGGGGAAGGCTGGGATGGCAAATCACCAATCATCAATCCTCCAATCATCCATCCGCTTGTGATCCGGAAACTGCCGACAGGCGGAGCACTTGCGGATTTCATTCCCCCCCGCACGCCGATTGGCAATTGGAGGATTGGTGATTGGAGAAAGGCGCTCTGCTACTCGATTCCCCGCAGCCTCTTCTGGTCCTGGATCCATACCCGGTCACCCGCGGACAAGCGGTCCTCGTGGGTGCGGGCCCGCTGGCCGTCGGGTTCCACCAGCACCACTTCACCCTCCCGGTAGGCCGCCAGCTTGGCAAAGATCACGCGGCCCTTGCCGTCCGACCATTCCCGGTAGCCCTTGGCCTCGAGCCCGGCCTTCCACGACCTGTGATTCTCGCTGGCCAGGGCGACCCCCTGCTTGAGTTGCCCCCAGATGAAGTCCTCCTGTCCCTTGCGGTAGCTTTTGTAGCGGCCGACCACCTCGCCCGAGGGAGCCAACACCAGCAGGGTCGGCAAGCCCCGCACATTGTATTTTTTCTTCAAGCCACGGACATAGAACTTCTTGCGGGCGTCATCATCGATGTCTTCCCCCTTGACCCCCAGATCGACGATCAAACGCACCACGTTGTCCGCCGCCCAGTCCTCGAAGTCCTCCCGCGAAAACAGCCCGTTGCTCAAAGACTTGCAGGCCGGGCAGCGGGGACTGCTGTCGGTGAACCAGATCACCATCGGCTTGCCGGATTCCTTGGATCGGCGCCGCGCGGCGGTATCGCTCTCGTTCCACGGCCCCTTCTGCGTGGCCACCGCCATCAGTCCCTGCAGTTGGGGAATCTCGGCGTCGGGGTTGTCCGGATCGGTCCACACCAGCTCGTCGGGGTTGTAGGCCGCCAACGCGGCCGCCGCCGCCGCCGTGTTGCCGCCGGCCTTGACCGGGGTACCTCCCTCGTCCGGACTGCCCCGGAGCTGGGGCGGAATCCCGGTGGGGCCGAACGGATTCGCGCCGATCTCGGGTTGTCCCGCCCCCGGCCCCGCGCAACTTTGCAGGAACAAGGCGGTCAGGAGCGCCGGAAAATGTCGCAGCAATCGCATGGCCCGACGCTAGCAGCCTGTCGGACTTAGAACAGCGACAAATCCATCAGACCCTGCCATGCTCCGCGCATGGCCGCCCGGTTCGT